>NZ_JAOEAL010000001.1:1221088-1526360 GCF_029835735.1 Shewanella sp. GD04112 | reverse complement strand
GGGTTTGTAATTCATCTCAGCGCTACCCGCCAAGACTTTGACACGGCCAGTAACACCAGCGCGCTCAACCATCATTTGCATTCCACCTGGCGCAAGATAAGCGCAACCTGGACGCAATACATCACCATTAGCCGCTTCTTTCACTTCGATCTTACACAAACCGTTTAAACGGTTCGCAAAAGCGGGGGTGAAAGCCGCAGGCATATGCTGGATAAGCAAAATAGGATGAGGATAATTTGCTGGGAACTGAGTCAAAATCTTCTGCAAGGCGACAGGCCCGCCCGTCGATGTGCCAATCAGCAATAATTTATATTGCTTACCACTTGGGCGAATCGAGGTTGCAGGTGAAGAACGCACAGGCGCTGGCGCAGGTTGCGCATGGGTAGCAGTGCCGCCTAATACGGCATTCGCACTCTGGCGAGGTGGCGGCGTAGGCGCCGTTGGACGCACCGTAGGGCGGAAAATCCGGCGACGACCTAAGGCTTTCACTCTTTGCTGCAATAATAGAATCGCTTCGTCTTTATTGGTCGCAATGTCTTCAAATCGCTTAGGTAAAAAATCGAGCGCCCCCGCATCGAGGGCATCTAGCGTGGCTTTGGCGCCATCGTGGGTCAATGAAGAAAACATCAAAATCGGTGTAGGACATTTCGCCATGATCTCACGCACGGCCGTAATACCGTCCATGACAGGCATTTCAATATCCATTGTAATGACTTGAGGATTTAGCTCGGCAGCCATCTTCACCGCTTCGGCCCCGTTAAAGGCCGTCGCGATCACTTCCAGTTCAGGATCTTGATTGACTATTTCACTAACACGTCGTCTAAAAAAACTTGAGTCATCAACGACTAATACTTTAATGGCCATTCCATTCCTTATTGGAAACTAACTTTTATTTTTCGCATAATGCTTTAATAAACCAGGGACATCCAAGATGAGGGCAATGCCACCGTCGGATGTGATTGTCGCCCCCGCCATACCCGGCGTGCCATGCAACAATGCTCCCAAAGGTTTAATCACCACTTCTTCTTGTCCAATTAAAGCATCAACAACAAAACCAATTTGCATCATTCCCAGCTGTACAATGACCACATGGCCGTGTTTCTTATCACCATGTTTAAAGCTGGTTCTATTGCGATGTAACCACTGCTCCAGATAGAAAAGCGGTACGGCCTTGTTGCGGACAATCACTGTCAGTTGTCCATCGACAATATTGGTCTTGGTGAGATCGAGATGGAAAATCTCATTCACACTGGATAAAGGCAACGCAAACACCTGCTTGGCAACGTCCACCATTAAGGTCGGCATAATCGCCAAGGTCAGCGGTACTTTAATTTCAAGTATGGTGCCCTTGCCTTTCATCGAGTCGATATGAACGGTTCCGTTAAGTTGGGTAATACGGGTTTTCACCACGTCCATCCCAACACCACGGCCGGAAATATCTGAAATCTCCACCTTAGTCGAGAAGCCAGGCGCAAAAATCAGGTTATAAGCTTCGCTGTCGGTCATCCGCGCCGCGGTATCCTCATCGAGTACCCCACGCTTGATGGCAATTTGCTTTAACTTTTCAGGATCCATACCTGCGCCATCGTCTTCGATTTTTAGCAGGATATGGTCACCCTCTTGGCTTGCAGACAGAGTGATGGTACCTGTTCTTGGTTTGCCGCTGGCCTCACGGTCATTGGGCATCTCAATACCGTGATCTACCGAGTTTCGCACTAAGTGCACTAACGGATCAGCGAGCGCCTCAACTAAGTTTTTATCGAGATCGGTCTCTTCACCCACGAGAACTAAATCAATTTCTTTATTCAGAGTACGGGCTAAATCGCGTACAACCCGAGGGAAACGACCAAAAACTTTCTTGATGGGTTGCATGCGCGTTTTCATCACCGCGCCCTGCAAATCTGCTGTAACCAAGTCTAAATTCGCTAGCGCCTTAGACATTTCCTCGTCATCACGACTAATACCTAAGCTCAATAAGCGGTTACGCACTAACACTAACTCACCGACCATGTTCATGATTTGGTCGAGTCTCGCGGTATCGACGCGAACAGTTGTCTCGCCCTGAGGTACGTTAGCAGAGGCTGCTGCCGCTGCTTTAGCAGGGGCTTTTTCAGCAACCGCGACATCAGTTTTGGCTTTTACCGCAGGAGGGGTTGCTGGTGCAGCAACACTGGCTTTAGGAGCGGCTGGCGTAGAAGACGCGACGGCACTTGGAGGCGCTTTAGCGGGCTCGGCTTTAGCTGGAGCAGATTCGGCTTTCGCAGTCACTTTTGCAGGTGCACCGCCTTTACCGTGTAACTCATCGAGGAGACGCTCGAACTCATCTTCAGTGATTTCGTCCGAATCAACCGCTGGAGCGGCAGGTTTGGGGGCCGCGGCAACTGCTTCAGCTTTTGGCTTGGCAGGCTCTTCCACTTTACCTTTAAACTTACCAGAACCGTGCAGCTCATCGAGCAGCGCTTCAAACTCGTCATCGGTAATATCATCGCTAGCGCTTGCGGATGTCGCTTGAGGCTTATTTTGCACCGCAGGGGCAGCATCGGCTTGTGGAGCAGAAATTCCTGGGCCTTTTCCGGCGCCGTGCAACGCATCGAGTAATGCTTCAAACTCCGCTTCATCGATTTCATCGATACTGGAATCTGAAAGCTCTGATTTCTCAATCGGCATTTCTTCAACGGCGGCAACTTCAACCACTGTTTCTATGACAGGTTCGGGCTCAGGTTCTGGCAATGGTTCAACTTCGGCACTACTTTGACCTGACTCGGAAGGAAGCGGCTCACCGGAGCTGAGCATTTTCAATTTAGCCAATAATGCAGGATCTGCTGGGTCTTGTTGCTCGCCTTGTTGGGTTTGAGCAAACATAGTGTTAATCGCATCGACAGCCTGAAGAATGATGTCCATTAACTCTGCGGAGACACTGCGCTTGCCAGTGCGTAATAAATCGAAGGTGTTTTCTGCTTCGTGACAGACATCCACCATGGGAGTGAGACTAAGGAAACCCGCACCGCCCTTTACAGTATGAAACCCCCTGAAAATGGCATTTAGCAAGTTAGTATCATCAGGATTGTTTTCAAGCGCGACCAGCTGCTCTTGCAGCAACTCAAGAATTTCGCCCGCTTCAATTAAAAAGTCCTGGAGTATCTCTTCATCTACATCAAAGGCCATCAAATTGACTCCCAGTTAGAAACCCAGACTCGACAGCAGATCATCGACTTCATCTTGACCGGTAACGACGTCTTGACGAAGCTCGGCATTCATTATCGGTCCTTCAGCTTCAATATTATTTTTCTGAGTAATCTGACTCTCAATCACGGGTTGCTCACCAAATACTGTCAGCATAGACACCAGATTACTTTCAACTTCCATCACTAGATCGATCACCCGCCGGATCATTTGTCCAGTCAGGTCCTGAAAATCCTGCGCCATCAAAATCTGGTTGAGCAATTCGCGTAAGCGATTGGAATCCAATTCGCTACGTGACATCAAATGCTGCACATTGTGGCAAAGCGCTTTAAAATCGCTCAGAGCGATTTCACGGCGCATCAATTTGTCCCAAGAAGGCATCACTTGTTGAATATTCGCCGTTAATGCATTAGCGAGCGGCAAGCACTCTTCTACCGCATCCATGGTTTTATTCGCTGCTTGCTCGGTCATGTCAATGACATAACTTAGCCGTTCCTTAGCATCGGGAATTTCGGTATTCGCAAGTTCAACCAAACGATTATCAACTTGGAAATCCATTAATGCGCTGTGAAGTTGCCTTGTCAGTTTACCAACTTCATCAAAGAGCTCCCGTTGAAGTGGAGCCGCGAGTTCCCTAAATAAATCATCTGCTTGAGCTTGTTCATTTGCGCTTAATAGTTCAACTAAACGCTGAGCCTTCTCGAGCGTAATGAGCCCTGATGTTTGTGACTTCATAGCTCATCCCTGCTTAAGCGAGTCGTTCGAATATTTTATCTAACTTCTCTTTAAGTGTTGCTGCGGTAAAAGGTTTAACCACATAGCCGTTAACACCGGCTTGTGCGGCAGCAATAATTTGTTCACGTTTTGCTTCAGCGGTAACCATTAATACGGGTAAATGCTTAAGGGAATCGTCAGCCCGAATAGCCTTCAGCAAATCAATACCCTGCATACCTGGCATGTTCCAGTCTGTCACGACAAAATCAAAGTCGCCCTTTTGTAACATAGGCAGCGCAGTTGAGCCGTCGTCTGCTTCTTGGGTATTGTTAAAGCCCAAGTCTCGCAACAAGTTCTTGATGATACGTCTCATTGTCGAAAAGTCATCAACGATGAGAATCTTCATATTCTTGTCCAAGGTTTCCTCCGGTGAGCCGACATTCTGTGCTCAATAAATAATTATACTTATGTCCAATGCTTGAGTTTGCCTTTGAGCCGCAACATTGCCTGACTTAATATCTGGCTAACTCGCGATTCACTTACCTCAAGAATGGCGCCAATTTCTTTTAAATTCAATGCTTCATCGTAGTATAACGATAGCACTAGCGCATCTCTTTCGGGCAATAATTTTATCGCCTCAACTAGTGCTGAATGAAACTGGGTTTCTGCTAACGCTTCATATGTACCATCACTGACATTATCGCTCGAAGTGAGTATATCCTGCGATACGCCTAAGTCTTCTATCCCTATGATTTTACCAACAGAAACATCGTTAAGAATATGATGGTACTCATCGAGCGTCATATCAAGTTTTTCTGCAATTTCTGTGTCGCGTGCATCACGACCCAACACTTGCTCTAACTCATCAATGGCTTGAGCAACTCGACGATTATTACGATGAACAGAACGGGGAACCCAGTCGCCACGACGGATCTCATCCAACATGGCGCCACGGATCCGTATGCCGGCGAAGGTTTCAAACTTTGCACCTTTGCCACCATCAAACTTGGATGATGCTTCTAATAACCCCATCATCCCCGCTTGAAGCAAGTCATCGAGCTGCACTGAGGCAGGTAATCTGGCGAGCAAGTGATGTGCAATTCTTTTAACCAACGGTGCATACTGTTCAACGATTGACGTTTTACTGTCTAAACAAGTATACGCTGCGGCTTTATTCACTCGTTTTTTCCTCTTGAAAATCTGGTCGCTGAACTAAACGCTCAACGAAAAACTCCAAATGCCCACCAGGTTGCTGTGGTACTGGCCAGCTCATGATTTTATTCGCTAGGCCATGGTACGCAATCGCAGCTGGAGACTTAGGATAAGCCTCAACCACTAACTTTTGTTTACGCACTGATTTGCGAAGGTTTTCATCAAACGGAATGGTCGCAACCAGTTCGAGTGCCACGTCCAAGAATCTGTCGGTCACTTTACTGAGTTTAGCAAACAATTCCATACCTTCGCGCAAACTGCGCACCATATTAGCAACAATTTTAAAGCGGAAAACGCCGTGTTCGCGGCTGAGAATTTTGATTAACGCATAGGCGTCAGTGATAGAAGTTGGCTCGTCACAAACAACCACCAACACATCCTGTGACGCACGGGAGAAACTGAGTACCATGTCAGAAATCCCCGCGGCAGTATCCACGATGAGGATATCAAACTGGGTGCGCATCTCACTAAAAGCACGAATTAAGCCCGCATGTTGCGCAGGGCTCAACTCTACCATGCCTTGAGTTCCTGAGGTCGCAGGGACAATGCCTATGCCCTTAGGACCACGGACGATAATATCATCCAGCTCAGCATCGCCAGAGAGTACATGGGAAAGGTTACGTTCAGCACGGATCCCTAACATGACATCGACGTTTGCTAAGCCTAGGTCGGCATCAAGCACTAAGACACGCTTGCCCTTTTCGGCTAATGCTACTGCGGTATTGATAGACACGCTGGTTTTACCCACGCCACCTTTACCACCCGTAACCGCGATTACTTTCACTTTTTCGTTATAGGGTTGATTCATCATACGTAAACCACTTGCTTGATCCAGGGTCATAACTCTACTCAAATGCACAGGTCATATTATCTGACCACGCTGTGTCTGGTAACGATTGTTGTTCAGTGTTTTCTAAGGCCGCTAACGCCTGCTCTGCGAGCAATAAAGTATCGGCAACTTTCATATCTTCGGGCACTCGCTGCCCATCCGTAACATAACTTAATGGCAACCCACTTTGGATCAACACACTTAATGCACCCGCTAACGACACGGACTCATCGAGTTTGGTGAGTACAACACCAGATAATGGAATGCGTTTAAAGTGATTTACAGCATCCTGTAGCACACGGCGCTGTCCTGTGGCAGACAGTACCAGATAACTGCGGATAGGTATTCTGCTATTTGCAGTTAAATTATCAAGTTGCTGGTAAAGCCGCATATCTCGTTGGCCCATTCCTGCGGTATCTATCAATACTAGCTTGCGATTTCTGAACTGATACAGTATTTGCTCTAGCTCAGCAAGATCATGGGCTTGCTTAACTGGGCATCCCATAATTTTGCCATAGGTGGCCAATTGCTCATAGGCGCCAATACGATAATGATCTGTCGTGATCAAGGCGACTTGATCCGCACCATGATGGGCGGCGAAACGAGCCGCTAATTTGGCTAAAGAAGTGGTTTTGCCTACACCCGTTGGGCCAACCAGCGCTACAACGCCACCTTGCTTAACGATATCATCGCCTTGATTATCAAGCATATTAGCTAGACTTTGTGGCAAGGCACGAACTAATTCTGCCGGGGTATAGTGTTGACTAAGCGCCGCTAACTTGTTCGCAACAGCAGGCGAAAACTCCGCTTCCAGTAACTTTGACTCCAGCATCGCACCCACAGGGTCGATACGTTTTTTGTGTTCAGTCATCAGCGCAGACACTTGATGAGTAAGCAAATTGCGTAAGGATGCTAACTCATCACGCATCGCTTCAATATCCGCATTTTGCTTCTGTGAAACCTGCGGCTTCTTATCGAAAGCCTGTCCCATATCTCGGCGCTCAGCTTTTGGCGCGGCTGGAGCTTGTAGACCTTGTGCCCACGCAGGCAATTCGGCGTCTTGCTGTTGATGGGTGAGCTGTTGGTTTAAACGGCTTTGTTGCTTCTCGAGCAATGCTTGGAGAGAGTCTGCTGGCGCCGAGGGTTTTAACTTAGTTTCAGCGCGAATCGGCGCTTTAGCACCGAGCGACACTAAGTCATCACTCACATCCATAAAAGTCGGTGCAGCGGCAGGCGCCTTCGCTTTGGGCTCGTCATAGTCAACGGCGGCCACAATCTCAATGCCGCCATTTACCTTTTTATTCGACATAATCACGGCATCGGAGCCGAGCGTGTCCTTCACTTGGGCCAGTGCAGCACGCATGTCTTTGGCAAAAAAACGTTTAATCTTCACTTATGCGTCCTCTACTGGCCGACGGCAGACACTATGCGTATTTGCTTTTCATCGGGGATTTCTTGGTAAGAAATCACTCTGAGATTAGGAATAGTATATTTAACAAAGCGAGACAGTGTCGCACGTAACATACCTGACGTTAGCAAAATAGCGGGCTGACCAACCATTTCTTGCTTTTGAGCGGCATCCGCTAAGGATTGCTGCATACGCTCTGCAAGACCTGGTTCGATATTTGGGCCATCGCCACCGGTTGCTTGCATTGACTGATGCAACATCTGTTCCAACTCTGGCGCCAAAGTTATGACAGGTATTTCAAGTTCAGGACCCGAGATCTCTTGAACTATCATGCGCTTCAATGCGATACGCACTGCCGCCGTTAACACTTCAGTATCGTTACTCTTAGTGCCGTATTCTAACAAAGTTTGCACTATGGTACGCAAGTCTCTGACAGAAACTCCTTCATTTAATAGGTTTTGCATCACTTTTACGACATTTCCGAGCGGCATCACATCAGGAATAAAGCCATCCACCAGCTTAGGCGAATGCTTAGCAAGCATATCCATCAGTTGTTGCACTTCTTCGTAGCCTAAGAGTTTCGCCGCATTATTCGTCAATATTTGGCTAATATGGGTTGCCACCACTGTCGCGGCATCCACCACGGTATAACCTAAGGTTTGTGCATGTTCACGCAGCTCAGGGGCAATCCACACGGCTTCGAGACCAAAGGCTGGATCACGTGTTTCGATACCATCGAGCTTGCCATAAACTTGGCCAGGGTTGATGGCAAGTTCGCAGTCATGGCGAATATCCGCCTCTCCAACCACCACGCCCATTAACGAGATGCGGTAGGCATTGGGTGATAAATCGAGGTTGTCACGAATATGTACCGCAGGCACCAAGAAGCCCAGCTCTTGAGAAAGTTTTTTACGTACCCCTTTGATCCGGCTCAGTAATTCCCCACCTTGTCCCTTATCGACTAATGGGATCAAACGGTAACCTACTTCCAGACCAATAGTGTCAACATGGTGTACATCGTCCCAGCTAAGTTCTTTAGGTTCTCTTTCGGCTCTTTCCGTTGGGCCCGTTTTGACTTGCTCAAGGGCTTTAGTACGTTTGGCTTCATTACGTTTGAAGATAAAGTAAGCGGCTCCAGCTGTGATCACGGCAAAGCTTAAAAACGCCATATGTGGCATGCCAGGCACAATCCCCATGACAAAGAGTACGCCAGCCGCAATACTGAGCGACTTGTGACTGTCAAACATCTGACTGATCAGCATCTGGCCCATATCGCCAGATTCATTTTGACGGGTCACCATCAACGCCGCAGCGATTGACAGTAATAGACCAGGAATTTGCGCGACGAGACCGTCACCAATGGTTAACAGGGTATAAATTTCAACGGCTTGGGAGAATGTCAAACCGTGCTGCACAATCCCGATAATAAACCCACCGAGAATGTTGATAACTAAGATCATGATACCGGCAATCGCATCACCCTTCACAAACTTAGATGCACCGTCCATTGCGCCATAGAAGTCCGCTTCGCGGGTCACCTCGGCGCGTCTGGTTCTGGCTTGATCTTGATTAATAATACCTGCGTTCAAGTCGGCATCGATGGCCATTTGCTTGCCCGGCATCGCATCTAAGGTAAAGCGAGCACTCACCTCGGCAATACGGCCAGCACCTTTAGTTACAACGGCAAAGTTGATAATAATCAAGATGATAAATACAACTAGGCCCACGGCATAGTTACCGCCAATCACCACGGAGCCGAAGGCCTCAATCACCTTACCGGCGGCGTCACCACCATTGTGACCTTCGAGTAATACCACACGGGTCGATGCCACGTTAAGCGCGAGTCGCAGCAATGTCGCGACTAATAAAACAGTTGGAAAAGCAGCAAAGTCTAAGGGTCTGTCGGTATAAATCGCGACAAGAAGAACAATCAAAGCCAAGGCAATGTTAAAAGAAAATAAAACGTCGAGTAGAAACGGCGGGATAGGCAATACAATCATAGCCAATGCCGCAAGCACTAGCATTGGCGTACCTATGCCCTTGAAAGAGCTCAGTTTCAACTGTTTTACTTGGCCTAGGGAGGCTTTAACATCCATTCACAGATACCTAAACTTTGACGTATAACAGCCTGGAAGCAAAAAACGCGCCAACCACTAGCGCTTCAAGTCGTGGTTTTATCTCTGTGAACTATCTCTTCGTTAACCTAACACTTAACTAGTGTTTCAGCTCGTCAGGGATGGGTTGATTAGCAGGGATTGGAATAGGTTTACGGCCACGACCTTTTTGGTACTGGCGTAACTGGAACACATAAGCCAGAACCTGTGCCACCGCGGTAAATAGGCCCTCAGGGATCTGCTGCTCAAGCTTAGTGGTGTGATAAATTGCCCGCGCCAGCGGTGGTGCAGAGACAATCGCAATGTTATGTGCCCTTGCCACTTCGCGGATTTTAAACGCGACTTCATCCACACCTTTAGCGATAACAAAAGGCGCTGCAGAGCGCTTCACATCGTATTTAATGGCCACCGCATAATGCTCAGGGTTCACCACAATCACATCCGCATTGGGAACTTCGGCCATCATGCGTCGCTGCGCTAACTCACGCTGCATTTGGCGTACTCGCCCTTTGACCTCAGGTTTACCTTCGGTATCTTTATACTCGTCTTTCACTTCCTGCTTAGTCATTTTCAGCTGTTTGTTGTGATTCCAGATCTGAAATGGCACATCGATCACCACGATGACTAAGACGGAGGAGCAAAGCAGAATAAACATCCACACTAACAAATCCAGCGCATGATGGACGTTACCGGGGAGATGATCGGCTGACAGGAGTAAAATATCGTTAAAATAATGACTGAGTAGTAAATAAGCCGCGATGGCTACCACAGAAAACTTAGCAATCCCTTTGGTTAATTCAACCAAGGCCTGCACACCAAACATCCGTTTAAAGCCCGCAATCGGGCTCATTTTGCTGGCCTTAGGCATCATGGCTTGGGTGGAGAAGTTCATCCCGCCAAGGGATACGTTACCGATAAATGCCACCACGACAATCAGTAACATAATCTTGAGTAACGGCCAGCCAATCTCGCTTCCCACGACGCCCCATACATTAAACATCTGGTTCGTATCGAAAATCGCAGCGCGATCCATGGTAAAAACGCGCTCAAACACATTGGACAGCGCCTTCGCAATCCCAGGCCCGAGCATATACAAGCCTGTCGCAGCCGAAAGCAACACGGTCGCAGTACCTAACTCTTTTGAACGGGCTACCTGCCCTTTTTCTCGCGCCTGTTCGAGGCGCCTCCCGGTGGGTTCCTCGCTGCGTTCGCCGCTACTTTCTTCAGCCATTACGCGTTCCTATCCGGTTAAAGTATGCCGTCGGCTTGACACTGAAGCCCTAAAATATCACAAAGCAAAAGCTGTGCCGACGCCCAAACCTCTTCGAAATGGGCCATTACGGGGGTCAAGGTTAACCACAAAATGAGCAGTCCACCAATCATAGTGATTGGGAAACCTATCGAGAAAATGTTCAGCTGCGGCGCGGCGCGAGTCATTACCCCAAAGGATAAGTTAACCAGTAGCAAGGCAATAATCGCCGAGAGCGACATGGTCAATGCCGCGCCAAACATATAGGAGCCCCATTCCGCTAGCGCGCGATAACTCGTCAAACTTAACCCTTGATTCGAAATCGGTAAGGTCTCAAAACTGGCGACTAACATTCGGATCATCAACAGGTGTCCATCGACGGCGAGAAAAATCAACGTCGCGAGCAACAAAAAGAAGTTGCCTATCACTGGCGTTTGTTGGCCAGAACCCGGATCGACCATAGAGGCAAAACCTAAGCTGGTTTGCATACCGATGATCTGGCCCGTTAACACAAAGGTTTGCATCACCATTTGAGTCACAAAGCCCATGGCGACGCCAATAATAATTTGCTGAGCGGTAATAAAAACAGCGCTTAAGGAAAAGAGCTCCGCATCCTTAACGGGCGGTAATACTGGCGCAATGGCCAGAGTGATAGCCACCGCTAAGAGTAAACGAACTCGAGTCGGGGTTGTCGTAGCACCAAACACCACCATGACCATCAACATGCTGGTCACGCGAAACAATGGCCACATGTAAGAAGCGATGGTTTGCATTAAGGTGTCGAGCAGCAGCTCCATCGGATTAGCCCACCACTTGGGGAATGCGGTTAACCATTTCGATAAAGAAATCCATGAGGGTTTGCACTAACCAGTGTCCCATAACCATCAAGGCTAGTAAGGTCACTATCAGTCGAGGCAAAAAGCTTAAAGTCTGTTCGTTAATTGAGGTCGCGGCTTGGAACACCGCCACAATGAGGCCAATACCCAAGCCCGGCAGCACGATGGCCGAAACCATCATGACAATCACAGCTAAGGCCTCACGGAAAATATCGATTAGGGCTTCTGGCGTCATCGCGAATCTCCGCTCGTCTAACCAAAGCTATTGGCTAAAGTGCCCATCACTAGGCCCCAGCCATCAACAAGCACAAACAACATGATCTTAAAGGGTAAAGAAACAATCATCGGCGAGAGCATCATCATACCCATGGCCATCAAGATACTGGCAACCACAAGGTCGAGCACTAAAAATGGCACAAACAACATAAACCCAATTTGAAAGGCGGTTTTCAGTTCGCTGGTAATAAAAGCTGGCACCAACACGCTCATTGGCGCTTCTTCTGGGGAATTAATGTTTTGATACCCCGAGATATCGATAAAGGTTTTCAGATCTGTGGTACGCACCTGCCCTAACATAAATGCTCGTAATGGCTCTTTGCCCTTATCGAAGGCCTGTTGCAGCGTGAGCTGCTCATCGATATAGGGTTTTACCCCTTGGTCATAAATTTTGTCGAACACTGGCGCCATAATGAAAAAGGTCATAAACAGGCTCATACCAATCAAGACTTGGTTAGAAGGTGTCTGTTGTAAACCAATAGCTTGGCGCAAAATCGAGAGAACCACTATGATGCGGGTAAAGGAAGTCAACATAATGACCATCGCAGGAATAAAGCTCAGCGAAGTCATTAGTAATAGGATCTGCATGGTCACCGAATATTCGGTCGAACCATCGGCAGCGGTTTTTACGGTGACCGCCGGCAATACACCATCGGCCGCGCCCACCGATGCGGCAAACAACAGGGTACTAACCCCAATCAAGCTGAGTATGTACTTCATCATTGTTTTAATTTCGCCTGCCGTAGCTTGTCCGCAAAGGAAACGGACTCAATTTGAATTGGTTCAGCTAATTTATCAATTAAATTAACTTGTTGCCCGCTAACACCCAACAAATACTGCTGTTCACCGACCTGAACTAATACCAAACGCTCCTTCTGCCCAAGCGATGTGACCGCGAGGGTTTTCAGTACGCTGTGATCCGTCGGCACTAAATTAAATCGCCGCAGCAGGTACGCTAAGGCGAAGATAAGCAATAACACTAAAATAAGACCGCCTAGCATGCTCGCTGCGGCGGCCATTTGCGAAGGTTCAGCCAATTTCGTTGCTGTCGCGGCACTTTCGTTAGCAACGCCAGCAACACTCGCCTGAGTCGCTGACACTAGACTGAGTATGACCGATGTGCTCATCTCGCTCCTTCAGGCTTTGTCTTAATAGATAAATTACTTAAGCTTTTTAATCCGCTCAGTTTGACTGATCACATCCGTTAGCCGAATACCGAACTTATCGTTAACCACAACCACTTCGCCATGGGCGATAAGCGTGCCATTGACCATCACATCGAGCGGCTCACCCGCCACCCTATCCAACTCCACCACAGAACCTTGGTTCAGCTGCAGCAGGTTACGAATGCTGATATAGCTGCGGCCAACTTCCATCGAAATCGTCACAGGGATATCTAAAATAGTGTCTAGTTTGGCGGCTTCGGCCTTACTTATTGGCTGCGAGTCGTCTACCAGCTCGTCAAGGTCAATGGCATTAGCTTCTTCCAATGCCTGTTCAGCCATGGCTGCAGCCCAATCATCATCTGTACTCATCTCACTTCACCTTTATAATTCGGATATGTCTCTGGCTTTGCCTTTACGTGTCACTAATTGCAGTTCGGATTTGACCGTTTCAGGACGTGGGATTTTTTCGTAAATTTTAAGTGCTAGATTATCGCGTGAACGCCCCATTTTACAGCGATACGTCGGTAAGTCTTCGATTTTCATCATAATGTATTCAGGCAGCTCGATCGGAATAATGTCCCCTGCCTTGAAGTTCATGACATCTTTGAGTGTGAGCTCATGTTCAACCACACTGGCATCAAATCCGACTTTCACATCCATAATCTCGTCATGCAGCGCCTGTGACCAACGCATGTCGGTGTCTTGTTTATCACTCTGCACACCCGCATCGAGTAGTTCACGGATAGGTTCAATCATCGAATAAGGCATAGTGATATGGAAGTCACCGCCACCGCCATCCACTTCGATGTGGAAGGAGTTAATCACCACCACTTCAGTGGGGCTGACGATGTTGGCCATCGCGGGGTTTACTTCGGAGTCTAAATAATCAAACTCGACATCCATCACTGGCGCCCAAGCATCTTTATAATCTTCAAAGATAATCTTAAGCAATAACTGCACGATGCGACGTTCAGTTGGGGTAAATTCCCGCCCTTCAATCTTGGCATGGAAACGGCCATCGCCGCCAAAAAAGTTGTCCACCAGAATAAACACTAAACGCGCTTCCATGGTGATCAGTGCCGTGCCTTTTAAGGGATGGAAACGCACCATATTCAAGCTAGTCGGGACGAACAAGGTGTGTACGTACTCACCAAATTTCAACATTTGCACGCCGTTAATCGACACTTCGGCCGCACGACGCATCATGTTGAACATGCTGATCCGCAGGTGACGGGCAAAACGCTCATTCACAATCTCGAGCGTGGGCATACGGCCACGCACAATACGGTCTTGGGAGGAAAAGTCGTAGGAGCGAGCTTCTAGCCCCGCGGCATCAAGCTCATTATCCTCTTCGACGTCATCGACTCCGTGTAAGAGCGCATCAATTTCGTCTTGGCTTAATAAATCACTCACAGTATTGTCTTCGCCTCTTTAAGGTGCTGAAGATAAAAGGTTATTGCATAACAAAACCGGTGAAGAGCACTTTCTCAACCACTTTACGTCCGGTCACAGATTGCAAGGTATTTTGTACGCTCAGCAGTGCTAATTGCCGTAATTCATCTTTACCCGCCTGTGTACTTAACTTTTGCACATCGGCGCCACTAAAGGTGGTTAACAGCGCATCTTCAATCAACGGAATATGCTTTTGGGTCAACACATCATCGTCTTGGCCTCTGACCATCAGTTGTACTTTAATTTCAACGAGACGAGCACGGTCAGGCCCTGGGAGGTTAAATAAAAAGGGCCGTGGCATTGGCACATAGGCCGCCATAGCCGCATCGGCGGCAGGAGAGGTCGCCTCCGTTGCTGTAGCACCTTCGGCGGCGACTTCGGGTGCCTCATCACTGCTACCGAGGAAAAACCACAGGGCGCCCCCAATCAACAGGGCTGCAAACACGCCCGCACCGATAAAAATAAACTTCTTCTTACTCTTAGGCGCTTCGGTGCTTTCAAGTTCTAATGATTCTTCCTTGGCCATTTTCTATACTCTTTAATTGGCTAAATTCGGGAATGGGATCAGGGCTTGGCGCATAATCCGCTTTATTGCTATAGGTTACCTTCTTAAGCGTAATAATCTATACCTGAATTTAAACTAGTTACTTGATTTAAACCTAAATCTAGCTCTTCTGCCGAGAAATCATCCACATTTCCACCGCTCGAACCACCCGCTTCACCAAATCCCCCCTCGCGGCGTTGACCTTGGTCCCCTTGAGAAACATGACTGTCGGCCAATTGCATGCCCTGCTCCTGTAATAATTCACGTAGGCGAGGAATGGCTTGCTCTACAACATCGCGGGTTTGTGATTGTGTGACATGGAACTGCACTTGTGTCTGGTCGCCATGTACTTGTACTTTAACCAACATATGTCCAAGTTCTGGCGGATCTAAACGGATTTCCGCCTGTTGGATCCCTTGACTCACCATAGTCACTAATTGCTGCTTCATCACAGGCGAGAACCGCTGGATCATCTCCTGCATTTGGTTTTGAGTTTCTACACCTTGGCGCAAGGAAAGCTGCACTTGAGGAATATCTTGACGCTGGGTTGCCGGCGTTGCCAAAGAATGCAGTGAAGATACCGCTTTAAATTCCACAGGCTTAAACTCGCTGCCCGCCTCTTCACTGCCAGAACTTAAAGCAGCAACTTGGCTATCTTGCTGCGCATCGAGAGTAACCGCTAACTTAGCGTCTTTTAGCAAAAAGCCTGCTGAAATCTCGGCGCGGGATGGGTTGTCGGCAGTAAGATTCGGATCGATGGCTGCGGTACCTGATACATTAGCCGCCGCATTAGTGCCTAAGGTATTAAGATCGTTAGTATTCGCGGCTGTTGCCGCATTCGTCGTTAATACATCACTCGCAGAGGCATTGGCCGCTTTGATTGGTGTTTGATTATCAATGACTTGGGATCCCATACCTTGGGGTGCAAGAGCTTTATCTGCTGGCTGCGTCGACACATTTATCGCCTTAGCGCCAATTTCTGCGGTACCAAGCTCTTTTCCCCCTAATACGGGCTCACCCTCAATGGGTAAAATATGATTTTCGGGCGGTTTAACGAACTTTTCGCTGCGCAGACCTGTAAGTAACGCTGCATCATCAATCAAATGCGGCTCATCAACAGAGGTGCCTTGACTATCCGCTTCCGCAACAGTTACGGCCGCAACCAAAGCATCGACATCAGCAGCTGGAATCTGTGGCTCTACACTCTCAGTATCAGTGACATCAGCAGCTTGAATCGGTTGTTCTACACTTTCAGCATCAACGGCGTTCTGTTGTGAGGCTTGCTGTTGTAATAACTGTGCGGCGGCTTGCGCAGTATTTTGTCCGGCCACCTTTGGAGCGACAGCCCCAGAGTCTTCTGATTCAGTACTAACCTTCAGTTTGTTATCGCCAAGGCCAGTGTTAGTGGACTGAGCGAACTTAGCCATTTCATCGGAAAAAGTACCGTCAACAATAGAGCTGTCGGTCTGAGATTGATCATCGACTAATAACGAGGATGAGTCGGCATCGGCATCATCCGTTGCCGTGATATCAGCCTCAAGCGGCAAAGACTCGCCCGGCGCTGCCGCTTTCTTCATCTCATTTGCCATACCAATCTGGGCGAAAATCAAGTTGATATCGGCTTCATCATCAGTTTTGGTATCATCAGTGCTGGCTTCCGCTTTGGCAGATTTGACGGCCACATCCTGAGACACAGAGGTTTTAGTCGAGGGGGAAGATACGGATGTGACTGAAGCCAACGCTGCAGAAAAGTCTTCACTATTAGTATCTTGAGTCAATGCTTTACTTGAGCTAGCGCTATTTTTCGCGCTTGACGCTAATAGGATATTGTTCATTTGTTGCATATCAGCTCCTAAACATTCACCCGAAGACATAAAAACGTGTGGGCAAACGTCAATTTATGCGGCTATAGCCATCTCTGGTGTAAAGCAAGCAAATAAAGTGCCAATAAGTGAGGGTTACATTTAGAAGAAACAGCTTATACGCACAATGGCGAGCTTGGGTTAGGGTTTATTGCGGCGAAAAAACTGCTGAGAGGCAAATTCATCGGTCATCTTTTGCTCTTTTTTCAACTCAAGAGCTTGGCGTTTTTTCTCTTTATTATCCAAGAGCAGTTCAACCGCCTTGCGTTTCTTTTGCTTGTCAAGCCAATGTTGCTGACGATAGTTTTTCTGCTTCTCACCATCGGCGACCACACGATTTTGCTGGGCAATGGCCTCATCGATTTGCCGAATAAAACGATGGAATTGGTGATAATGGCTAGCGCTAATGGCTTGGCCCTGCTGGGACTGCATCTGCTTCATATAGTCCAAGCGATAATTGTTGAGTGCATCCAACTGATTTTGGCGCTTTTGGCACTCTAGTTGCGCCGACTTTAGCAGCAGTGCGGCCTGCTCCTCTGCATCGAGGGCTAATTTCAACACCAGTAAGAGGGGATCGGCATTCGCCATAACAGTCTCGATTATTTACATTGCGCCGCGAGTTGCCCAAGCATGACTTGGCTATCGGCAAAACTAAAGGCATCACGCATGGTCTGCCGTAAGAAGGCATTCATCGCAGGTTGCAGGCGTATAGCGTTATCGATTCGCGGATCGCTGCCTTGGGCATAGGCACCAATCGAAATCAGATCCTTATTCTGTTGGTAGAGGGAATAAGTCTGCTTGACGCGGCGCATGGCTTCTAAGTGCTCGTTCGAAATCACCATTGGGGCCACACGGCTGATCGAAGCCTCAATATCGATTGCAGGATAATGCCCAGAATCCGCCAGCGAGCGTGAAAGCACAATATGGCCATCGAGGATAGCCCGAGAAGCATCGGCAATCGGATCCTGTTGATCGTCGCCCTCGGTCAGCACAGTATAAAATGCGGTGATAGAACCTTGTCCGGGCCCGCCATTACCCGCCCGCTCAACCAAACGCGGCAATTTAGCAAATACCGAAGGTGGATAACCTTTAGTCGCCGGAGGTTCACCTACGGCCAGAGCAATCTCACGCTGCGCTTGGGCGTAACGAGTCAGACTATCCATTAATAACAATACGTTATAGCCTAAATCACGAAAATACTCAGCGATACGAGTCGAGGTTTCACAGGCGCGAAGGCGCATCAGCGGCGAGGTATCGGCGGGCGCCGCCACCACAACAGAGCGTGCTCTGCCCTTTTCACCGAGGATTTCTTCAATAAATTCTTTTACTTCACGGCCACGTTCACCCACCAGCCCCACCACAATGATGTCAGCTGTCGTGCCCCGGGTCATCATCCCTAACAGCACACTCTTGCCCACACCCGAGCCCGCAAATAGGCCCATGCGTTGACCCTTACCAACGGTTAGCATGGCATTGATGGCGCGCACACCCACATCGAGTGGTTCGGTGATCGCTCGGCGAGAAAGTGGGTTGATGGCGTTACTGTGCCTTGGCGCCTGCTGTTCGGTCGATAACGCGCCAAGACCGTCTAATGGCACACCGTTACCATCGAGCACACGTCCCAATAGGGATAAGCCCACACTCAGCCCCGCCTGCTCACCGAGTGGGACGACACGAGCGCCGGGTAACACGCCGCGTAATTCCTCAATCGGCATAAGGTACAGCAGTTCATCGTCAAAACCGACGACTTCGGCAATCAACTCTCCTGCCATGGTTTCGATAGAGCACAGGCTACCCACGGGCGCACGGCAACCACTCGCCTCTAAGGTTAAACCTACCACACGCACCAGTTGACCACTGGCGACGGCTCGAAACGGCGGGACTTTATCGATGCAATGATTCAATTTATTCAGCAGTTGATGGCGGCGATTTTGCATCTTGCTCTCCATCAGCTTGCGACTCTGTACTCAGGGACTCGGTGCTCTGCGCCTCGTCACCTAGCTCTGAACTCGATCCCCGTTTTGCAGCGTTTTCCTCATCGAGAACCGCTTGGTGCTGTTGCTGCTGGTGACTCAAATGGGACTGTTGATTACGTAAGGACTCAAACACCGCATCGATGCGCGAGGACAGGGTTAAGTCCACCAGCGAGCGTTGGCTGCTGATAATACAATCCCCAGAATTTAAGCTGGGATCGGCCTCTAACTGCCACTGATTACGGTTCAATTGGGTACTGGAATATAGCTGCTCCACCAAGGCAACATCATCGGGATGCATGCGAATACTGACGCTTTGCTCCTTGATTGGCAGAGATTCGACCCCTAAACGTAGCGCCGACAGGATTTGTTCTGGATGAGTTTTAAGTTCATGACCAATCACAGATTTGGCCAGCGCCATAGTGAGTGTCATTAAGGAATGTTCAATATCGCCATCGAGTAATTGCAATGGCTTTTCAAATTGGCTTAACAGTCCTTCGAAGCGGCTGACTAATGCCTTGGCTTCAGCAAGCCCAGCCTCAAGCCCTTGCTCATGACCTTGGGCTAGGCCCTCGGTATGGCCTTGCTCTAAACCTTCGAGTCTGCCCTGCTCCAGTCCTTCGGCATAACCTTGCGTCTTACCTTCGTTAAAACCTTCTTCTTCGGCTTGAGCGCGAATATCTTCAATTTCCGCCATGGTGGGTGGCGCAATGGTTTCGGCGGCCACCGCCTTCGGCGCTTGCTGCGGCGAATAACCAAAGAGGTTTGAAATACTCACCTCTTCGGTTTGGGTCACATCGGGTAATTGCCAATGGCTGAACTCGATCTCCGAGTCGCTCACCACCCGATGGGACAATTTATTGTCGCTATTGTCACTCCGATTAGAGGAACTCATCGCCGCCACCGCCGCCTAACATGATTTCACCGCTGTCACTTAATCGACGCGCAATTGACAGAATTTCTTTTTGGGCGATTTCCACTTCGCTGATCCGGATTGGGCCCATGGCCTCTAAATCGTCACGCAGCAATTCGGCAGCCCGTTTCGACATATTGCCCAATATTTTGTCTTTGAGCTGATCATCTGCGCCTTTCAGCGCCTTCATCAATACATCCTGCTGCACTTCACGCAGCAAGGTTTGGATACCACGGTCGTCCACATCGATCAGGTTTTCGAATACGAACATTAAGTCTTGGATTTGCTGCGCCATTTCCTCATCGGTTTCGCGCATGGTTTCCATCAACTGACTTTCGACACCCGTATCGAGGTAGTTCATAATGTTGGCCGCCGCCTTTAGGCCGCCCATCTTCGCTGCTTGCGCGCCGCCTTGACCGGCGAATTGTTTCTCCATGATGTCGTTTAATTCCTGCAATGCCGCAGGTTGCACTTCTTCAAGGTTAGCAATACGCATCATTAAGTCTAAGCGGGTATTCTCTGGGAACTGGCCGAAAATTTCCGCCGCTTGATCTGGCTCTAAATACGATAAAACAATGGTTTGGATCTGTGGATGTTCGTTTTGGATGATAGTCGCGACTTGGCGCGCATCCATCCATTTAAGCGAGTCCAAACCTTTGGCGCCGCTGCCCATGATAATTTGTTCAATCAAATTACCGGCTTTGTCTTCACCTAGAGCCGCGGTTAACGCCTTACGGACGAACTCTTCGCTGTTAAAGCCAATAGAAGAATACTTTTGAATATCATCGAGAAACAGCTTATGCACTCCGATGACTTTTTCCTGCCCAAAGTCTTCCATGGCCGCCATCGCCATACCGACCTTTTGCACTTGTTTAGGTTCTAAGTGCTTTAAAATAGAGGCGGCATCGGCTTCACTCAAACTTAACAGTAAAATCGCCGTTTTTTCGATGCCACTGAGATCCTTAATATTGAAACTTGAGGTTTCAGCGGCGTCTTTTGATTTATTCTCAGCCATTGTCTTGTAACCAGTTTTTCACGACTTGGGTTGAAAGCTCGGGCTCATTGGCCACAAGCGCACGGATAGCTTTAATCATATCATCATCTTTATGCAGATTAGGGATAAGAATTGAGCCATCGTCGGCATAACTATACTCTGCTTCTTTGGTATTGAGCATCCCTAAGGTGTCGGCAGCGTATTGATCCTCAATCTCGGCCAGCTCATTACCCAATCTTGAATCTTCAGGCATGTTCACACTGTCTGGGTAGATTAAGCGTTTCAGCATTGGGCGCACCACAGCAAGGATCAGCACTAAGATAACTAAGGCACCGATACCTAACTTAACGGCACGCCAGAACCAAGGCTGTTCCCAAAGCTCAGGCGCAGGTACATCTTCAACCAATTGATCCATAAAGGGAACAGTGACCACCTCTAAAACATCACCACGCTGCGCGCTAAAGCCTACCGCGCCTTCCAGTAAACGGCGGATATTGGTGAGCTCTTGCTCAGTGCGGGCAACGCGCGCCACTTGACCATTTTCACCCGCAGCGCCCGGTTTAAAGTCCACGGCTACTGACACACTGACGCGGCGCACTACGCCAATTTGCTGACGGGTATGGCTGATGGTGGTATCTAACTCAAAATTACGGGTCGCTTCGCGGTGCGAGTTACCTGCCGTCACGCTTTCTGTCGCCTTGGTCGCATCCTGAGGAATATTTGACTCCATCGGAGGTTGGTTCGACAACGCGCCAGGAATACCGCCAGTTGAACCGCCTGTCGAATTATTCTCAACCGTCATTTCGCTACGCAGCGACGGTAAGTCAGGGTTAAAACGTTTAGCGGTTTGCTCAACCGCGGTGAAATCCATGCTCACATCCACTTGGGAGGTGAAATTATCTGGGCCAAGGATGGGCGAGAGAATCGAATCAATCTTGGTTCGGTATTCGGCTTCTTTTTGTTGAACCAACTCAAGCTCGCGGCGCGCCCTGGCAGAGATGCCATCTTGGCTGCCAGAGTTCAGTAAACGGCCGTTAGAATCTGTGACGGTAACGCGAGATGGCTCTAGGCCCTGAACGGCAGAAGCGACGATATCCACAATCGCATCGACCTCTCCTTGGCCTAAACCGCCACGACGAGTGTTAATCACAACGGTCGCACTTGGTTGCGCGGTATTGCGGGCAAACACGTTTTCCTTAGGTAACGCTAAAATCACTTTAGCGCGGCTAACACTTTGTAATTGTTCGATTGCGCGGGCGAGGTTTTCTTCTTGGCTATGCTTGAGACGAGCCTGCTCCATGCGTTGGCTCACGCCAAAACCACTGTCTTGGGTAAGAAAGTCTTGGGTCGATGCAGCAGGACTATTAACCCCTGCACGGCTAAGCATCATTTTGACTTCTTGGTATTTATCTTCTGGTACTTTAACAACGTCGACATCGATTTGATATTTGATCTTGTTTTTATCGAGTACGTCGAGCACTTGCACCATTTCCTGAGTCTCCATTTTACCCAATGGACGATACTCTGGTTCCTGTGCCCAGATCATGACGAACACCGCTAATGCCAAACAAATGGCAAGGGCTAAAATCATGGTGATTTGACGCATCATATCGACGCCACCGAGACTCCCCAGCACGCCGGATTTATTTTCCTGTTGGACCCCTTGGTCCACTGCGCCGGCGTTTGATCCGACAATCATTTCTGTGCTCACGATTCGTACCTGCTAATTGCGTTATTCACTGGCCTAAACAGGCATGCTCATTATTTCTTTATAAGCTTCAACGAGCTTATTGCGCACTTGGACTGTGGCTTCAAAGGCAACACTGGCCTTTTCGCGGGCGATAACTGTATCAGAAAGGCTCACAGTGGTGTCACCCATTTCGAGCCTAGTCGTGAGATTCGATGAGGTTGACTGCAAGCCACTGACATTACCAATGGCTTGAGAGAGAAGTTGTCCAAAGTCAGCACCGCTGGTGTTATTCACTTGCTGCACAATGTTATTGGGTGAAATCCCAAAAGAAGGTTTGATTTCACCTTGAAGTGACTGCATTTCTTGCAGTAATGAATTCGCGCCAATTTGCATGTCGTGCTCCCCATCGTCGAGTTATTGACGATTAAACTCTCTAGATAAACAGGATATGCAAAAGCACGGCCAAGTTTTCACTTAGCCGTGCTAAAAAGAATTGAGGGAATCGTCAAATATGAAATTGCCACAGGGTAACCCAGTGGCAAAGGTGCAAGTTAGGTTGCAAAAACCAATTTAGTTGGGCAATTGAATCCCCATATCGCGCATTCTGGCCATCTTGTATCTTAAGGTGCGCGCACTGATCCCGAGTTTCTCGGCAACCAACTTACGGCTACCTTGGCATTGCGCTAGGGTTTCGATAATGATCACATGCTCCTGCGCCTTCAACTCTTCACCTAAACCTTCAGGTTCATTGGTGTATTCAGCTTCATCGGATGACAGAGGCACATCTTGGGCATCGATAATAATATCGTTGGCGCTAATCACAGCTCCAGCACGTAAAATTAACGCACGTTGAACAACGTTATCCAACTCGCGCACGTTCCCCGGCCAGCGGTGGCTGAGTAAACGACGACAAGCTGCCTCATCAAACTCAGGCAAATCAAGCACATTGAGCGCCTTCGCGTGCTTGGCTAGCAAATGCCGAGCTAAGGGCAAAATATCCGCAGGGCGTTGATTCAAAGCTGGCCAGGTCAGTGGAAACACGTTGATGCGATAATAGAGATCTTCCCGGAATTGCCCCGCGGCAACGACGGCCTTTAAATCGCGATTAGAGGTGGCAAGCACCCGAACATCTAACTTAATTGTTTTGCGACCGCCTAAACGCTCCACTTCACGCTCTTGCAGCACACGCAGCAGTTTGGCCTGAAGTCCCAAATCCATCTCTGAAATTTCATCGAGTAATAAGGTGCCGCCCTGCGCCTGCTCAAATTTACCAGGACACGCCTGATAAGCACCGGTAAAAGCGCCCTTTTCATAACCAAATAAGGTCGCCTCGAGCATATTCTCGGGGATGGCGGCACAGTTAATGGCCACAAATGCTTGGTCGGCACGGCTGCTATGTTGATGAATATAACGGGCTAACACTTCTTTACCCGAGCCGCTTGGCCCAAGGATCATCACAGAGGCATCGGATGCGGCCACACGCTGCGCCAGAGACAAGAGCGCGAGACTCTTTTCGTCGGCAACCACTGGCTTATCACTATTTTGTTTGAGCGGTAAATAGCGGGAAACTTGGTTGAGCAACACCTCTGGAGCAAAGGGTTTAGCCAAATAATCGACGGCGCCCAATTTAATTGCACTGACCGCACTACCAATGGTGGCATACGCCGTCATCAGCAACACTGGCAGCTTGGGGTGATGCTGCTGTAAGTAATTTAATAAGCCTAAACCGCCAATACCCTGCATCTGCACATCGCTGATCACTAAATCAAACTGATGTTGCTTTAAGGCGATAATGGCTTCTTCGCCGGAGGCTACATCGATACAGTCGTATTGCGCCAACATTAAGGTGTCCAGCAACGCCTCGCGTAAGGATGCATCGTCTTCGACTAAGAGTAATTTGGCTTCAGACATAGGGTTTCTCCAGCGGCAATACAGTAGCAGATTTAGCCTGCGGGAAAGTAAGCGAAACAGTACAACCTTTATTGGGCATACAGCTTAATTGCAGTTGGCCGCCATGATTACGCACAACGGATTGCACAACGGCTAATCCAAGTCCTGTCCCTTGAGCTTTGGTTGTGAAAAAGGGTTCCATCACTTTCTGCTGCATCTTCGCATCTAAACCTCTACCGTTATCAATAACCTCTAGCATTAATTGATCCCTTGACTCTGTGGCAAGGATACGGATCTGACTCGCTCCAGCTTCGAGACTGTTGATGACGAGATTATTAATTGCTGAGCTTAGCGCGCTTGAATTTGCGAGCAATAATCCACTCGAAGTATTAGTAAAAGAAAGTTTGCAACCTTGCTGTTCCGCAATAGGATCACAGTTTCCCATTACGTTGGCTATCACATCACTCAGGGAAACTAATTCACCAAGCTCATCTTGACGGCCTTTTGCCATCAACAGCATATCGTTAACTTGTCTTTCCAACTCATTAAGCCTATCAACCAGTTTCTGTTGAAACTTAACCTTGGCAGAGTCTGATAATTTAGGGCTAGCTAAGTTAGATGCATACAACAAGGCAGCAGAGAGTGGCGTACGGACTTGATGGGCCAATGTCGCCACCATCTTACCGAGCGCGGATAAACGCTGCAGATGGGAAAGATTCTTTTGCAGTAGACGAGTTTCGGTCAGATCCGTCAGCACAATTAATTGGCCAGGTTCCGGCGTTAATGGGGTAATCGCAAATTTGACTCGGCGGCCATTGCGTAATGAGACTTCATGGCCATCATCGTCCTGTGGCGCAAACGCCGTATGGATCACATCAATCCAGCGGGCGCCGCATAACGACTGCTCCAGCAATTCGACGGCTACGGGGTTTGCATCGGTGACAATACCATCACCGTTCAAAATCACCACGCCAGAGGGCATAGCCTGTAAAATATGCTCCATCCGATTGGACATATTGGCGGCCTCACGCAGTTGGTTCCATTGTTTGCTAGTGTGCTTGAATGTCTCGATTTGCGCTAGTGGGTGAGCAGACATAGTCACTCCGTCAAAAAATTGCTTATGACGGAGTGTTTGCAGATTCTATGCCAAATTAGGAAATGAATTTAGATAGATAAAACAATAAGATAAATAACATCAAAATGACTATTCTTTCGTCATTCCGTACTTACGCATTTTCTCAACCAAGGTAGTACGGCGAATACCGAGCATTTCTGCAGCACGCGCAACCACGTTATCCTGCTGCTCTAACGCCTGGCGAATCATATCGATTTCAAGCTCTGCCAGCAGATCCTTGAGGTTAACGCCTTCAGGTGGTAACTCACTGGGGAAACGCGTTTCAGGAATTTCAACTGGCTCTTCGCTGGTGAAAATCGAAGCGAGCGCATCACGCTCCTGTTGCTCTTCACTCATTTCAACACAGTATTCTGGCACATCAATGTGGCGATATTTAACAGGCAGATCGTTAACATCAACTAAGCCACCTGGATACAAGATTGTGAGGCGCTCAACTAAGTTAGATAATTCTCGAACGTTACCTGACCAAGCATGTTCTTTTAACGATTCAATAGCACGCTGAGTAAAACGAACTTTGCCACGTCCCTCGTTATAGACACGACTCACTAACTCTTGCAGCAGTAAAGGAACATCATCCTTACGCTCACTTAATGCTGGCATTTCGATCGGGAAGACGTTAAGGCGGTAATAAAGATCTTCACGGAACTCATTGCTGCTGATCATAGTTTCAAGATCCCTATGGGTTGCCGCTACGACACGTACATCAGCATTAATCGTTTTAGTTCCCCCAACACGCTCAAAGACACGTTCTTGCAACACGCGCAGCAATTTTACCTGCATCTGCAAAGGCATGTCGCCAATTTCATCGAGAAACAGCGTGCCACCTTCGGCCAGTTCGAAACGGCCCTTACGAGAACTAATTGCCCCAGTAAAAGAGCCCTTTTCATGGCCAAATAATTCACTCTCCAATAACTCAGGCGGAATCGCGCCACAGTTAACCGGAATAAAAGGACCATCTCGGCGCTCAGATAAATAATGAATGTTCCGAGCAACCACTTCCTTACCCGTCCCCGACTGACCCAGGACTAATACAGTGGCATCAGAGGTGGCGACTTGGCTAATCAAGTGACGCACATTGGCAATGCCTTCACTACGACCCACTAAGCTACGAAACAGTTTGGTTTGATTTGCACTGGTTGGGACTTGTGGACGTTTGACTTGCCCATAAACCTGACAAAAATGCAGGAGTTCGGTTAGTTGTGGGTAGTTTAATGGCTCTTCAATGTGACCCAGTACATTCGACACTTGCAGATCATCTACATTGCCAAATAACAAAATGGGTTGCCATGGGTACTGACTCGCAAGTGACTTGAGTGCATCAGCAGGCATATTATCAGCACTGACCACTAAAGCGCGGAACCGAGTATCTTGCAGACAAATACTTAACTTTTCGATGGCGACGATTTCAATCTGCTCACCCAAAAATTCAAAAATGCAGCACAGGCGACTTAAGCGCTCTGATGGGGTTCCGACAAGTAAAATTCGTTGATCTGTTTGCATCATTCAGTAGGCCGTAAAGCTCTAATATGTATTAATTTGCATTAATTATTTTATGATTAGTTGCTGTAAAAGCTTAACAAATTCAATGTAACAATCTGTGCCACCATCACTACTGTGATGAATATTGTATTATCAGCAGTCGAGAAGCAAGCCTCAGATGCGCTTTATGCCAATCTGAGTTGATTTTAGTTCATTTATGCCATGATTCTAGTTACAAGAGTCAATTTATTGACATTCGCCATAAAAAAAGCGCACTCTGTGCGCTTTTTTTATGGCCCTTGACCCGTGTCCTAAATTACCTTAACTCGCGTCAGAATGGGAAGACATATTATGCTTATCGGCAGGGATGGCATCCCACCCTTCTTTGATGGTTCGTAAAATATCGCACACATCATCTATTGCTTTCACATCATTATTCAAGTTAGCTTCTGAAATTTTGCGCAGCATGAAATCATAGAGCTCGCTTAAATTCTTTGCTATTTGCCCACCGGCATCCATATTTAAACTATTACTCAATCCTGTAATAATTCCAATAGCCTTACTGATATAAATACCCTTATTGACTAAATCATTTTGTTCGATAGCGTAACGGCTCTGAGCCAAGCGTTGTAATGCCCCTGCAAACATCAGCTGAATAATGCGATGTGGTGAAGCTACAGTGATCTCACTTTCTAACGAAACCTTACGATATGATTGCAGCGATCCTCTCATAAACACCTACCTATTTGAATCTATAGTCTCGTAAACACTGATCTTGCGCTTATTCTTACTGCCCGCATGTAATAATGCTTGCCTGTCCGCCATGATGTGATTTGCCTTAATAGTGAACTCTTTAGTGAGGTCAAGCTGACACTGAAGATAATCAGCGTCCGTCATGCTAGCATCAGCCACTAATACATTGAGTAAAAGTTGACGCTCTCCAACGAGTACCTGCAAATTTGACACCAACTCGTCAGTTTGAGGATATTCTGCGGGGATGCGAGTTAACTGATTCAATGTGTCGCTGAGCGTTATATTAAGTTCATTAAGTTCATTAAGTTGTTTCACTAGACGTTTCCTTACTTACTAACTCTTTTTAACTGCTCCAGGAAGCGAGTTTAAACTAGCTTGTAAACCACTACTCTGCTGGTTAAGTTGTCCTACGACAAGATCCATTGCATTAAACTGTTTTGTTAAACGGGCAGTTTTCTGGTCCATTTTAAGAGTAAAAGCTTCTCTTTGTTCTGCTAACCTACTTTGCTGATTAGTATAACTTGTCTCTCTATCTGCAATCACGCCTCGGGATTTAACATAGCTTTCAGAAACATCGTAAAACCGATTAGCTAAGCCTTTTTCTGGTGTAGCAAAGAGAGCTTCAACACTAGACATATCCTCAGAAAGCACTTTATCAAGCTTAGTATCATCAATAGATAACTTACCATATCTATCTGTTGTGATACCTATATCATACAAAGCTATAGAACCACCATCTTCGGTAGGCACTCGTTCGCTCGCAATACGACGGAGTTGTGATTCAATCGAACGGATCATCGAGTCGCCCTGCAATGCCGCTGCAGTATTTGTATCTTGATCGTAGGATGACAGCTCATCGACCGTTGTAACTAAGCTATTGTAGGCATCAACAAATGCCTTAACGTTTGTTTTAACTGCATCGTTATCTTGTTCTATTTTGAGTGAAGTGGTTTTAGTAAGATCAGCATCTGTTAACTGTAAAGTCACACCTGTAATCGCATTCTTAACTTCATTAGTTTGCGAGGTGACTTTTTGATTATCAATGTAGAGGACAGCATTTTTTGCATCTTGAAGCGTTGTGGTATTCATTGCATCAAACATATTGCTAAGGCCAGAGCCTGTGGTATCTGTAGCCGTGATGCTGATTTGGTTATCTTCGCCAGATTTATCGGAACTAAAAACTAATCGACTTCCGGCGTCACTGGTTATAACGGTGGCAGTGACACCGACATTATCGGGTGCTTCATTGACTTTTTTCGCTATCGCATCAAGAGAATCCGTTGCCGATACGTCCACGGAAAAATTATTACCATTGACCCCAAAAGCTAGACTCCCCTCACCGACACCTAATGCAGGATCAGTTACATTCGTTCCAGCAATTTTATGATTGACAGCGAGCTGTTCAACTTTAATAGCATAACTACCTGTTTGAGCTGTTTTATCAGCAGTTGCAGTTAAATATGTACTATTACTAACGGATATTTTGCGTTGATTTAAAGCCTCACCGGTTTGTAATTTTTTTACGGCATCCTGAAATGTCGTCAGTGCGCTTTTTAAGGTTCCCATAGCAGAAACCTCAGCTTTAATGCTGTCTTCTTGTGCTTTAAACATTGCTTCTTTAGGAGCTTTTTCAGCATCCACTAATACTTTTACAATGTTATCAACATCTAACCCTGAACCAATACCTGTCGCTGTTAATGCCATATAAACCTCTTACCTATCAACGGATATATAAAATTGTGTGAATTTTAAGCCTCTGTTTTCATCAAAAGCCCAGTCACTTCAGACAGTTTTTCCGCTAATTTCAGCGCTTCCTCGCTCGGCATCTGTCTGATGACATCACCAGTGTCTCTATCCAAAACAGTCACTACCGCTTGCCCTGAGTTTTCATCAACTTTAAATGCAAGCCCTTTACGCATCATAGACATCATATCAGAAAGTTCGGCGGCAACTTGGGTAAGCTTATCTAGATTCTGCTCGTTATTCGTAGCATCTTGCTCCATTGCCTCTTCAATCGCGGATACGCCTGAATCACGTTTCAATACCACATCTGAAACCGATGTTTTTGGCGGCAATTGAGCTAGCTCAACTCTATTTTGGACCAGTGCAGATGAATTTGCTATATGGATATCCATAGCCATTCCTCACTATATTGAGCATTTGTTTTCATCAATTGTTCAAACAAATACATCATAAAGTTTAATCACCATTTATGTAGCAAAGGGAGATCCGTCGCCGAACCTCCCTTAAAACCATTTCACTTCAGTATGTTATTACAACAGTGATAAGGCTACTTGAGGTAATTGGTTAGCTTGGGCCAACATCGCAGAACCCGTTTGTTGTAACACTTGGTTCTTCGTCATTTGTGACGTTTCTTTAGCAAAGTCAACATCCACAATACGGCTCTTCGCATCGGCAACGTTAGCTTGCGTATTAGCACTATTGCTGATGTTGTAAGCTAAACGGTTTTGTATAGCACCTAATTTTGCCCTTTGGTTATCAATTGACTTAATTGCTGCATCAATATTTGTTAGTGAAGTACTTCTCTGGGCCGCAGTAGAAACCTTAACATCCGAAGCCTGCACCTTTAGAGCACTTGCAGTCACTTTAGACACAGAAACCGCTATATCCTCTTTATTCTGGTGTCCCACTTGGAATGTCTTACCAGTAGCAAATGAACCATCCAGTAACTTAGTGTTACCAAATGCTGTTGTATTAGCAATAGCAGTAATCTCAGTTGCAAGCGCGTCCAGCTCTGATTTTATCGCTTCAAGATCGGATGTAGAATTTGAACCGTTTTCAGACTGAATAGTCAGATCACGCATACGTTGCAACATATTAGTTTGTTCTTGCATCGCACCTTCAGCAATTTGTGCGATAGAGATAGCATCGTTGGCATTACGCATACCGACTTCTAAACCGCGCACTTGGCTGTTTAATCGGTTAGAAATAGCTAAACCAGCGGCGTCATCTTTTGCGCTATTAATACGCAGACCACTGGATAAACGTTCCATGGAGGTGGCCAAGCCGCTTGCTGAAGTATTTAGGTTTTTCTGTGCTTTCAAAGATGTAACGTTTGTGTTTACTGTAATGGCCATGATCGTTTCCTCTTTATACCTGGCTTTATCTAAACTTGCCTGTCTGCTTAAGCCAGGCGGGTCTTAGTGGTTACAGTATATTTAACGGCCATCTTTTTTTTATCTTTAGTATTATTTTTAAAAAATTTTTATCTTTATAAAAAATCTTTTTTTTCATAAAGATAAAGCTTTTCAATTAAAAAATTTGCCTATTTTTCTAATCGTAGCTAGAAAAAGTAGGCAAAAGTAATCTACAAAAGATACGCTAACTTAAGCTTAGCCCAACAATGACAACGCCACTTGCGGTAATTGGTTTGCTTGAGCAAGCATCGCTGAACCCGTTTGTTGCAACACCTGATTCTTAGTCATTACTGAGGTTTCTTTCGCAAAGTCCACATCCACAATACGGCTCTTTGCATCGGCAACGTTAGCTTGAGTATTAGCGCTATTGCTAATGTTATATGCCAACCTATTCTGGATAGCCCCCAAATTTGATCTTTGCTTATCAATGGCTTTAATTGCTGCATCAATATTTGTTAGTGAAGTACTTCTCTGGGCTGCAGTAGAAACCTTAACATCCGAAGCCTGCACCTTTAGAGCACTTGCAGTCACTTTAGACACAGAAACCGTAATATCCTCTTTATTCTGGTGCCCCACTTGGAATGTCTTACCAGTAGAAAATGAACCATCCAGTAATTTAGTGTTACCAAATGCTGTAGAGTTTGCGATTGCTGAGATTTCAGAGGCTAATGCATCAATTTCTGATTTAATTGCTTCAATATCAGAAGTTGAGTTCGCACCGTTTTCTGCTTGAATGGTCAGGTCACGCATACGCTGTAACATGTTAGTTTGCTCTTGCATTGCACCTTCAGCAATTTGGGCAATAGAAATTGCATCGTTTGCGTTACGCATACCGACTTCCAAGCCACGAACCTGGCTGTTTAAACGGTTTGAAATTGCTAGACCAGCAGCGTCATCTTTTGCGCTGTTAATACGCAGACCGGAAGACAAACGTTCCATCGATGTCGCTAATGCTTGACCAGATGTATTTAAATTTTTCTGTGCCTTCATCGAAGTCACGTTAGTATTAACTGTAATAGCCATAATTTTTTCCTCTTCTAAGTATCTTGCCAAGACTTCGAAGCTTGGCCATTTCCAATCTTGAAACTACCTATGTATTCAGGTTGTTACCCCAAAATATCACGCTTAAATATAATCAAACAGGGAAACAGAACCCACCTTACTAAACACGCTAGAGACTGCGTTCAATGCAAGCTGCTGCTTTGCAAATTCCGTAATCGCTGACGCGTAATCAAGATCCTCAAGTAGAGAAAGAGCAGATGTATTCAACACTTGTTCCTCGATGTGAGTATCTTTGTAGCTTTCAACGGCTTTCAGATTATTCCCCGCCACACTTCTGGCAGAACTGATCTGATTGACACCACTATCGATGTCATTCAATATCTGTGCCAACTGAGATCGACCTTGAGGTGTGTTAGCTGAATTAGGATCTTCAATTAATGCGATCGCACGACTGATTGTATCGAAAATGCTGACTTCAGACTGTGGCTCCATGGTGAAACTATCGCCAGCGCTGGGTTTTCCAGAAATGTTGACTTCAATACCATTAAAACTTACAGGGGTTGCCGCATCAAAATTAGCAATGTTCGCCACTGGATTATTGGCTGAATCAAGTACTTGTAAATTGGTTCCACCAGAACCATTATCTGAAAAATTAAATGTATATGTATCAGCTAGATAAGTTGCTGGATCAGCAATCTTCGCCGTTTTAACACTAAACTCGCCCTGCTGGCTGGCCAAATAATTGACACTATAATCGCCAAGTCCATTGGGGGCTTTCATAAAAGCGGTGTCGCCAGGGACATTAGTTCCTAGTGCAACGCCAGACTGCACTAAACTATTTCGAATGCCAGAATCACCGCTATAAACTATTTTGGGTGGTGTAGAGTTATCGAAAGCAAAAGGCTCTTTATCAGTGCTGTAGCCAGAAAACATATAATTGCCAGATTCATCCTTACTATTGGCAATAGATAAGAGTTCTTCTAAGCTGCCTTTCATTTCATCGGCAATCATTTGCCGCTCAGAATCCGCGAGAGTGCCGTTTACCGCTCGCATAACTTGTTCACGTATGGAAGATGCCAGATTTTCGGCACTCCCCAACTTACTTTCAGTTACTGCTAATCGATTAGTCGCGTAGTCAATATTCTTCATAAATTGATCGACTAAGGCATTGCGTTGATTCAGGTTATCGATACCTAGCGCCGCGACAGGATCATCACCTGCAGTATTGACTTTTTTGCCACTACTGAGCTGTTCGAGGATCTTGCTAGTTGCCGTTTGCTTTTGCAGTACACTCGTAATGCTTTGATTAAAGATCTGCGCGGATGATAGTCGCATGATTAAATCTCCTAACGCACTGAAGTTAATAGGGTGTCAAAAATTTGTTGTGCCGTAGTCATGATACGGGCTGAGGCTTGATAAGCTTGTTGAAAACGCATTAAATTGGCGGCTTCTTCATCTAAGTTGACGCCCGATTCGCTTTCTACTCTGGCATAGGCTTGTTGGTAAATAGCCTCTGCAGACCCTACACGCACTTCGGCCGCTTTTGTCTTACTGCCTATGTCAATTTTTGTATTTTCAAATACATCCGCTAAGGTTGACTTCCCCCCATTCATCACTTTACTTTCACTCAATTTGGCCATAGCAACGGCGTTAGAGTTGTCGCCTTCAGCAAAGGCTAGGTTAAAGGTAAATCTGTCATTACTGGCGGCTGCGGTACTATCAACTTCAAAGGTAAAACCAAAGGCACTTATACTTGGGGGAGTATAAGGAGCGGCAGCGCCAAGGGAGGTTCCGGAGGCATCAAATGCTTCATAGGTTGGAGGTATCGCGGTGGTATCGAGCTGGATCGTCAATTCACTGCCAGTAATAGGAAAATTGGCTGCACTGCGATTCGTAATTTGCGTCAACTTAACTTGGGTATTACCTGAGTTCGCTGCATCAGCGGTTATTTTAGGCGAAGCGGCGGCAATGCCTTTTGGATCCGTCATTTCAACGGTAATGCCGTTAGCGGCGCCCGCAGTAGGGCGAATAACAAAGCGATCACCTGAAGCCATCGCCCCTGCTTTAATATCGATTGAAAATCCAGCACCACCTTCTAAGGTCGACCCATTTAACGTCAGTGGTGTAATTACCCCTGTTTCTGTATCCCTTAGTTCATAGGAGGCCGGCGCAGTAAAAGATAACTCATATGAGCCACCCGTTAATAAGCTTGTGTCATCAATATTCACGCCTAAGGTTGCGTTACCAGTATTGTTTGAATAGCCACCAACACGACCCAATGACATCAAAGGATCATTAATATCCCTAAAGATATTCGCTCCCACTTGGCCATTTAGATCTAATCCTTGTTGCTGCATTTTGTTGAAGTTATCAGCAATCCCCAGGGCCAACTGATCAAGCTCATGGCTTGCAGGAATTAACGTTTGATCACGGTACTCAAACAACGCCCCTAATTGCCCACCTAACTTGCTCGGATCGGCAGCAACACTTTGTGAGCCAATACTTGACGTCAATTGCAATTCATTGGGAAATGGATCTCCAGTTTTAGTATCCATCGTCATGGCGATTTCACCGGAAACCAACATCACCGAACCACCTAACATAATACTTTTTGCACCATTCTCTTGAGGAATTACATTCACCTGAGCATATTGGCTTAGCTCTTGAATGAGTGCATCTTGCTTATCGAGTAACATGGCATCTTGATTTGGCGATTTCATCAGCTCGAGATTTAAATTAGCCAGCTCCTTACTAATCTCGTTGATGCGCTTAGTCATCCCCGTGATCTGGTCATTGGTTTGCGTAAGCTGGCCATTTAGACTCGATTGCATCTGATTCAAGCTACTTGCCACTTGTTTAGCATCAGTCAGGGTTGAGCTGCGAAGACCTAAATCAGCAGGTAAATCCGCTAAACTGTTTACTCCAGCAAAGAGAGAATTTAAGCTCTGCGGCACCATTTTACCGGTTTGAGAAAACAGTTGGTCGAGCTCACTGAGTTTGCCATAACTCGCTTCAGCACCACTTAGGGTTGTTTGTCCAATACGTAATTCTCTTGCCGCATAGTCGTTGTAAATACGTTTTACATCATCAACGTAAGTCCCCGTGCCATAAAAACTATTACCAAGCCGTTGTGACTCTAGCGTCGACTGGGTTGCCACCTGCCTGTGATAACCTGCGGTATTCGCGTTGGCAATGTTATTACTGGTAACCCCAAGTTGCGACTGCGAGGCTAGCACCCCAGTACGAGCAATATTTAATAGGTCAATCGCCATTAGCCGACACTCCTCAGAACTAATAACCTATGAAGATTTATCATTTGTCTTCTCCTTGCAGTATCGACTTAAGCTCTTGGCTTATTGTCTGCATCACTTTAATGACTTTCTCAGCATATTTTGGATCGGTGGCATAGCCCGCATCCTGCAATGCACGAATAAATTGGGTTGGTGAAGCGGCGACTTTTTTAGCATCTTGATAACGCTCACCCTCAGCAATAAAGGTGACAAAATCGTTAAAACTATGTTCAAAATCAGTGTAAACGCGAAAATCGGCTTTTTGTCTAACGGCAATACCCTGCTCGAATTCCAAGGTACTCACGTTAGCCTTATCCCCAAGCCAACGGCGATCAGCCTTAATGTTGAATAAGTTATGGCTAGGAGTGCCGTTATTTCCGCGAACAATTTTTTGCCCCCAACCAGTCTCGAGCGCCGATTGAGCCAATAACACTTCGGGTTTAGTGCCAAGGGCTTTAGCGGCTTTTTCGGCATGGGGATATAACGTCGCTAAAAATTCTTCACGGCTACCAAACTTAAGCGTCTTTTGCGTTTCTCTAAATGCCACTGTCGGCAATATTTGGCCGCTGATAACAGGTTCTATCGGTGATAAGGGTTGCTCAGACCAGGTAGGCTTAGGTGTATCTATCGCCAACAAGCGTTCAGGTCGGTCAATGTCTAAGGAAGAAGTGACACCATCGGCCTTTTCAAATTCAACATTTGGACGCGCTATCGATGCAGGTACACCTTGTGCGGCTTGTTCTGAAGTGTTGCTATTTATAGCTTCAGCAATCGATGGGGCTTGAACAGGAATATTAAAGGCTTTAGCGTCATGTTCTAGTTTCATGCCACCATCATTACGTAGCACCGATGCAGGTGTTAGCTGGCTTGACTCAGGAGACAACTGCTGCACCATCATGTCAGCCAGCCCCAGCACACCTTTATCCGATAAGTCGACGGATAATTGCTGATCCCGCATCTGCTCATAAAATTTGGTGTATTGACTATTGAGAGGGCTGTCAGACTCAAACACCGCATTAGCATCACGCATGCTCTTCATCAGCATTTGCACAAAAACGCCTTCAAATTGCTGGGCGACTTTTTTCAAAGCGCCCTTTTCATCTTTCTGAGCCTGGGCGCGCAGGTTATCCAGCCCGCCCAAGTCAAGAAAATGTGATGAACTTGAAAGCTTTTCCATAATTTTCCCGACAGAAATTAGATGATGATAAGCTCACCATGCAAAGCACCTGCCACTTTTAATGCTTCTAGGATAGCAAGTACATCTGAAGGTGCTGCACCGACCAAATTCACGGCGCGCACTAATTCATCTAAGGTCGTGCCGGGATTAAACATAAACATCCTGCGATCACTTTCAGTCGCATTTATCGTGCTATTGCTGGTCACTGTTGTTTGGCCATTGGCTAGCGCATTTGGCTGAGACACCTGAGTCGCTTCGGCGATCGTCACAGTCAAACCACCATGAGTCACAGCCGCAGGTAATAACTTGACGTTCTGCCCAACGACTATCGTGCCAGTGCGCGAATTCACAATCACTTTGGCAGACTCCTCAGCAGGTTCCACCTCGATATTTTCGAGCGTAGCTAAAAAAGACACCCGTTGTGATACATCCCTTGGCGCACTGACTTGAATCGACGTTGCATCCAATGGGCGTGCCATATCAGGGCCGAGCAGATCATTAATCGCATCGGCCATACGCTGCGCGGTCGAAAAATCCGAGCGACGTAGGTTAAACGTCAAATAATCGCCAGTAGAAAACGGCGTAGCCACACTGCGTTCAACAATTGCGCCGTTAGGAATACGGCCAACCGTTGGCGTGTTTTGAATCACTTTCGAACCATCCAAACCATCGGCACTAAAACCACTTACCACTAAGCTGCCTTGGGCAATCGCATATACATTGCCATCAACCCCTTTGAGGAAGGTTTGCAGTAACGTCCCACCACGTAAGCTTTTTGCTTCACCTAGGCTTGAAACGGTCACATCCAATTCTTGGCCTGGTTTAATAAACGCTGGCATATCGGCATGCACAGCAACCACGGCCACGTTTTTGATTTTGGGTCTAAAATTTTCAGGCAAATTGATGCCGAAATTTTTAAGCATGGTGGTGAATGTTTGCTCTGTGTAATTGGTTTTCTCACCCGTACCAGGCAACCCCACTACTAAGCCATAACCAATTAACTGGTTATTTCGTACCCCTTGCACATTAGCAATATCTTTAATGCGTTCAGCCTGGCTTGGCATCGAAAACGCCAACATAACAACGGCCAAAATGAGTTTATATTTCATGATATGACTCCTTAGAAGGGCCACCAATCGCTCATAAAGAACTGGCTTAACCAGCCCACTTTTTGCGCTTCGGCGAAAGTACCAGTACCGCTGTATTGAATACGCGCATTGGCCATACGGGTTGAATCGATAGTGTTGTCAGGCTTGATATCCTGTGAACGCACTATGCCGGTCACTCGGATAAACTCATCGCCGTTATTAATGGAAATCCATTTCTCGCCACGCACCACTAAGTTGCCGTTATTGAGTACTTGCATTACGTTGGCGGAGATACTGCCATCTAAGCTATTGCTTTGATCGGCATCGGATTCCCGCTTAGTGTTCATACTGTCTTTGTAACGCAGATCGAGGGGAACCCCGCCAATCGACACATTACTACCACCGGCATAAATAGGATCGAGCGACATATCAGAGCCTTTTTTGATCTGATTACCCGCACTCTTTTTCGCCTGAGTCGCTTCCTTCAACACGATAGTGATGATGTCACCGACTTTATGGGCACGAATATCCGAGTAAAGACTCGCCGCTTGGCTATCTTGGTAAATCGACCCCGTTGCAGCAATTTTAGTCGGTGGTGCTTCGGGATAAACTGGGGCATAGAAGGGATCATCCGCAATCGGCTTCTTTGGAGTTGAACTACATGCCGCCAGCAAGAGCGTACTAGCCAATAGTAGATATCTAGCCATGATCATGTGCCTCTATAGATTCTGATTCACATAAGCCAGCATCTGATCGACCGCCGAAATCACTTTGGAGTTCATCTCGTAGATCCGCTGACTTTCAATGAGGTTAACTAGCTCTTCGGTCACGTTCACGTTAGAGGTTTCTAACGCACCTTGACGAATCGCTCCCATACCATCAAGTGATGCAGTGCCTTGAATAGGCGTACCACTCGCACCAGTTTCGGTGTATAGGTTTTGTCCCATAGGATCTAAACCCGACGGGTTAATAAAGTCGGTCATACTTAGCTGCCCAACGACCTGGTTTTCCGCCGCACCTGGTGTTTTTACCGAAACTTCCCCTTCAGCAGAGACTGTAATACTGGTTGCATCCTCAGGGATAGTGATCGCAGGTTGCAACACATAACCCGAACCCGGTGTGACAATTTGCCCAGTATCATCTAAGGTAAATTGACCATTACGGGTATAAGCCGTAGTCCCATCGGGGAGCTGCACTTCGAAAAATCCTGGGCCTTCAATCATCAAATCGAGCGAGTTGTCCGTGGTCAGCATATTGCCTTGGGTAAACATTTTTTGGGTGGCTACCACCTTGGTACCCGCACCAATGTTCAAACCGTTTGGCAACTTAGTGTTAGAGGCGCTGATCCCACCCGCTTGGTTAACAGTTTGATAAAGTAAGTCTTCAAATACCGCGCGGCTTTTTTTATAGCCCACAGTACTGGCGTTAGCGACGTTGTTTGAAATCACCGCAATATCGGTTTGCTGTGCGTCTAAGCCAGTTTTACTAATCCATAACGCTGGATGCATAATTTATCTCCTAACTAATCCGCATTAATGAAGATGAAGCGCGGTCATTTTCTTCCGCGGTTTTCATCATCTTCACTTGCAATTCAAATTGTCGCTGTAGGTCGATTAAGGACACCATCTCATCCACTGGATTGACGTTACTGCCCTCTACAGCACCACTTTCTACAAATACACTGGGATCGGCAGGCGCCGGATCACCGGATACCAAACGGAACAACCCATCCTCGCCGCGCATCATTTGTGCATTGCCAGGGTTTACTAACTTTAATCTTCCGACCTCTTCGACGACTTCTGTCGTCGCACCTTGAGGACGAACAGAGATAATCCCATCCTGTGAAATAGTGACCTTTTCAATTGGCAGCGGTAACACTATCGGTCCGGCATCACCCATCACGGGATTACCACGGTCGTTATGCAATAAACCTGTTGAGTCAAAACTGAGACTGCCAGAACGGGTATAAGCTTCACTACCATCCTGTGCTTGCACGGCAAACCAACCGTCACCTTTAATGGCAACGTCAAGATCGCGTCCAGTAGATTTAATCGGGCCCGAACGAAAATTGGCGGAGGGGGTTTCAACCATGGCAAAGACCCTTGTCGGTAATCCTTCACCAAAGGCTTGCATCGATCTGGCTTGCGCCATATCCGACTTAAATCCATCGGTATTTGCGTTGGCTAAGTTGTTGGCACGCAACGCCAACTCATTCATGTTTTGCTTAGCTCCGCTCATGGATATGTAGAGGAATTTGTCCACAGACTGCTCCGTCAAATTTTCAACCTGACAATAGCAAAGCAAGCATCATGCCAATAAAATTAATGGCTAATTTACTGATAAATTGGGAGAAGATTATGAGGAAATGGCGACAACGCCAAAAGAGGCTAAGTGTTGCCGCCATCGGCAACACTTAGAGAAGGAGTAAATCAGCTTAACGAATTTGCAGTACAGTTTGTTGCAGAGTGTTGTTCACTTCGAGGGTACGTGAGTTAGCCTGGAAGTTACGTTGCGCCGAAATTAAATCCACCAGCTCAGTCGTTAAGTCAATGTTGGACTGCTCTAATGCCGAAGAGCTGATGCTACCGAAGGTTCCACTGTTGGGTTCACCCGCGAGCGCTGGACCCGACTCAAGGCTGGCTTTCCATGAGGTGTTACCCACTTGAGTTAAACCTTGCTCGTTGGCAAAACGCACTAAGGCAACGCGGGATAATGGCACGGTTGAACCGTTAGAGTAGCTGGCGGTGATCAAACCATCTTCACCGATTTCAACGTTGGTTAAACGGCCCACTGTCGTACCATCTTGAGTTAATTCGGTGGCCGCAAACGGAGCCGAATACTGAGTAGGTGCATTGAACTTAATGGTCACATCTTGAGTGCCATCGGCACCTGGGCCTAACACGCCAGCACCACCCACGCCTAATGCTTCAGTCGTCACGACCGCAGGATCGCTTCCGGTATACACACCGACAGAGTTAAACTTCAACACCGAACCTTTCCAACCGCCTGTGGTTTGGGCTGTCTCTGTACCATCAGCCGTACCATCGCCATTGGTATCCGTCTGATAAGTCCCCGCAGGACCAGACACATCCACTTGCTTACCATCAATTGCGTAGTAGGCAACCCAGTTGTTTTCACCGTTGTAAGAGCCGTTGTTTGGCTTCACAAAATAGGTGGTCATGATATGCGGCTCACCGAGTGAGTCGTAAATCGTCATGGAGGTCACACTGTTGTAGGTTTTAGAGTCCAGCGGGTCAAAGGCAGCAGGATCGAGTGAACCTTCTTTCGCATTTAAGTTCATCTGCAGAGTCACGTTTTCAGTCTGAACTGGACTGCCAGCAGTATCAGGAATTTGCACAGGTTTAGCCGTCGTTAAACTGACCGATGTCGAATTACCATCTTTATCAACTGGGAAGGTTTGCAGGTAATTACCTGCAGAATCAACCATATAATTATTTTTATCGACTTTGAATGCACCTGCACGGGTAAACTGATGATCTAGGGTGCCAATCTCAGAAGCCGTCACAAAAAAGCCGCCCCCTTTGATCGCTAAATCTAAGGAGTTATTAGTCAGCTGCAAACTACCTTGGTGGAATTGCTGTGCCACTTGACTCGTTGCCACACCACCACCGACGGCGGTTTTAGAGTTAGAGAAAATTGAATTAGCGTAAACATCCGCAAATTCAGCACGCGATTCTTTAAAGCCAATGGTGTTAGCATTCGCAATGTTGTTCGCGGTAGTGTTTAAGTCTTTCTGTGCAGCAGAAATGCCACTCAATGCAATGTTAAACGACATAATTCACCTCTACATTTCACTCAATTCAATTAAGGACCCAGGTCCAACTCAATACTGACAAATTAGGTTTCTGATACCGCGAGCACATCAGAGAGCTTAATACCTGCACCACCGCGAAGATTCAGAATCGCCCCAGTGCTTGCTGTGCCCAATGAAACACTGGTCACATGGGCATAGGTCGAAACGGCAAGCTCTTGAGATTCTCCATCAACAAGACCGCTGGCCTTAATGGTGTAATTGCCGGCACTAACAGGCTCACCATTTTCATTCAGACCATCCCATGTCACAGGGATGTTGCCGCCATCACTGCCATCGATGTTAAAGGTGCTAACCACTTGGCCTTTATCATCTAGCACACGCACGTTAATCACAGGAATTTTGTCTGGCGTACTCACCACGCCACTCAGGGTGGGGCTTTCGACTGACACATTGCCGGTATCGGTTGGGATCAACACCTTACGTCCAACTAATCCCGATGCTTGCAGCGCCTGACTCGATGTCATCACGCTGTTTAAATTAACAATCTCATCATTGAGCTTTGAAATACCATCCACGGTAGAAAAAGATGCCATTTGTGCAATCATCTGGTCGTTGTCGACGGGCTTAAACGGATCCTGCATCGACAACTGCTGACTGAGTAATGAAAAAAAGTCTTCCTGCGTCAGCTGTTGACTCTTAGCTTCTGGCACAACCGATTGGCTAGGCAAGCGGATCCCATCTAAAAATGGATTGCCGGTTGATGTACTCGTTGTGCTCGTGGTATTAGTCGCCACCGTATTCGATTGGCTCTTAGCTTGAGTCGTCTGAGCCGTATTCTGGCTAAGTTGGTTAATGAGGCTCACAGCTTACCTCCTAAATCGCGCATGTTATTTACCCATCCCAAGTGTTTGTTGCAGCATAGATTTTGCGGCTTCTGCGACTTGAACATTCATCTGATATGAGCGAGAGGCAGAAATCATATCCGCCATTTCTTCCATGACATTCACATTCGGCTTATAAATAAAACCATCCGCATCCGCCATCGGATGATCGGGCGAATACTCTTTTAATAGGGGTTTATCGCTCTCAACAATGCCTTTTACTGCAACACCTTGAGAAGCTTGCTGTTGGCTCTGCGCTTTCGCCATTTCAGCTTCAAAAATGGGATGACGTGAGCGGTAAGTTTTATCAATACTGCTAGAAACAGAATCGGCGTTAGCGATGTTACTCGCCGTGGTATTGAGTCGGACGGACTGGGCTGACATACCGGAGCCTGCCACATCAAAAATGCTAAATAAACTCATGATTAATCCCCTCTCAGCGCTTTTTTCATGCCGCTAAACTTACTGTCCAAAAATCCCAGAGACATTTGATATTCGAGCGCATTTTGCATAAATGCCGACTGTTCCTGTTGAATATCCACTGTATTGCCATCTCCAGTATCTGGCTGATTTGGCACACGGAACTTCACGTATTGTCCCGTTAACTGTGCGAGGCCAAAATGCTGCTCATCGCCTGTCATCTCAAGGCTATTGCGTTGCTGTTGCTGGGTTTTCGCAATATTTAAGGCCGCAGAAAAATCGACGTCACGGGCTTTATAATGTGGCGTATCGGCGTTTGCGATGTTGCTTGAAATTACTTCGGCACGCTCGGCACGTATCCCCAAAGTAAATTGGTGCACACCTAGTGCCTTATCAAAATTAATCGCCATAAAATTGCCTCCATCGTGACTCTCACGGGAACAAAGCAATTCATGTGCCAAAAAACAGAAACTATCAGAAATGTGTAGAAAAGGGGTTTGACGGGGTAAAAAATTACCGACTCATGTCGGTAATTTTTATTTAATATCATAATATTAAGTCTTTTTCTGGTAATAGATACCCGGGTTGCAACGAACCATATCAAATTCATCCGTCAGACCCGCAATCGACTCTGACGCGCCGAGAAAGAGTATGCCCTTCGGATTTAAAGCGGCAGCGAATTGCCGCAAAATTTTTGCTTTTGCCTCTGGGGCAAAATAGATCAGCACATTTCGACAGAAGATAATGTCGAACTTGCCGAGTAAGGTGTAACTCTCAAGTAAGTTATGGGCGCGAAAATTGACTAAACGCTTAACGTTATCCTTAACTCGCATGTTGCCAGAGGGCAAAGCATCAAAAAACTGGCGCTTACGTTCCTCGGATAAACCACGCGCTAGCGCCAAACTATCGTATTCGGCATTTTTGCAACGTTCCAACATCGAAGGTGAAAGATCGGTTGCTTGAATCGAGGCGCCGCCCGGCAAAGCTCCCGGCTTCTTCTGTTGATATTCTAAGATAGTCATTGCCAACGAATAAGGCTCTTGGCCAGACGAGCAGGCAGCGGACCATATTTTTAATGGACGCCCCAACTTACTGTATTCAGGTAACAACACATTATTGAGCAACTCAAACGGATAACGGTCACGAAACCATAAGGTTTCATTGGTAGTCATGGCGTCGATCACTTCTGCCCGTAAGGCTCGCTCCGTGGGCTTCATCGAATGTTTTACCACATCGGATAACGAAGGCAGATTATATTTGCCCATCAAGGGAGCAAGACGGCTACGTACTAGGTATTGTTTATTTTCCCCCAGTACGATGCCGCTGTGTTGTTCTAGGAACAACCTAAATTGATTATATTCGGCTTCAGCGAGTGATTTGTCAGGCACATTCACGTCCTAGATCCTATAGCAAGCACCCAAATAAGTGCCAACAATCATGTAATAAGGGCTAGATTATAGCGTAAAGCGCTACTAGGCACTAACCCACACTTTCACTACAAACTTAAATGCTTGTTCACTGCTGCCGCTAATTCATCAGGATTGAATTTCGCGATAAAGTCGTTGGCGCCTACTTTTTGCACCATGGCCTGGTTGAACACGCCGCTGAGTGAGGTATGTAAAACGACCTTAATATGCTTAAGTTTTGGATCGTCGCGGATTTCTGCCGTTAAGGTATAACCATCCATTTCAGGCATTTCGATATCAGAAATAATTAATGGGATCTCTTCGGCGACATTGTTCATTTCACCAGCAATCGCCTTTAACTTGTCCAATGCCTCGCGGCCATCTTTTGCCGTATCAATCTGTAAGTTTAATGATTCCAACGCGCGAATAATCTGTTTACGAGCCACAGCCGAATCATCAATCACCATGATGTGATAATGCTGACTTCTATCGATAGTGAGCTGCTCATTGACTTCTTCACTAATCGCGGTTTTTACTGGGGAGATTTCATCAAGAATCTTTTCAACATCGAGAATTTCGACTAACTCGCCTTCAATTTCAGTCACCGCCGTCAAATAGGAATAACGGCCAGCACCTTGCGGTGGCGGCATAATAGCTTCCCAATTCATGTTGATGATACGTTCAACTGAACTGACCAAGAAACCTTGCACGCTGCGGTTATATTCTGAAATGATAATAAAGCAATTTTCGGTACTCGCGAGCGGACGTCCGCCAGTTGCGGCACTTAAATCGATCACTGAAATGGTCGTTCCGCGAATATGTGCCACCCCTTTGACGTAGGGATTAAGTTTAGGCAAGGCCGTTAATGGTGGACACTGCAGAACCTCTTTCACTTTGAATACGTTAATCCCAAAACGTTGACGACCATTCAACTTAAATAGCAATAGTTCTAGTCGGTTTTGACCTACGAGTTGGGTGCGTTTGTTGACTGAATCAAGAATACTCGACATAACTCTGCCTTGTTGTTCTGTTTATGTACGGCCATAAAACTCGTTTGAGTATAGGCATATTAATTGCTTGCGTCTTGTTATCCATAACCATAGTTGAAACTGAGTCAAACTTCTGACACGAAATTTTGGCCTTAACGACACAGGACAGTTTCACGTTTGATAAAAGTATAGGTGCATTCTGGCGTTACAAGCTAGTCTCTTCATTATGAAAGTAAATTTAGTATATTTTTTATGTGTTATCGCATTATTTCTCACCTCGGCGGCCAATGCAGCTCCCGAGGTACCTAGCGTATCGGCGATATCAGAGTTAGCTAAAGCCCTTATTAATGAAAAGATTTCAGTGCCAGCGAATGCCAAAGTGGAAATCGCTCCCCAACCTATCGACAACCGACTACTGCCAGCACAATGCGCATCCCCAATAAAAGTTGAACTAGCATCCGATAGGGAAATCAGCCGCAACAACACAGTAAAAGTCAGCTGTGATACACCTGATTTGGCCTACCCTTGGCAGATTTTTATGTCGGTGCGTGTTGATATTCTGTTCCCTGTGGTCGTTGCCAGCGAAACACTGGCGCCAGGGGAGTTAATCAGTCCGACTCAGGTTGAAATCCGTTATATTGATCAAAATAGTTTACGCGGAATGCAATTTAGCGATACCAGCCAACTTTCAGGCGTACGGGTTAAACGCCGTGTTGCCAAAAATTTTCCCATTTTTGCCAACAACCTTTGCTTTGTCTGTAAGAATGATTCAGTGTCGATTTATGTCCGTTCCAGTAATTTTGTGCTAAAAACCGTGGGTGAAGCACTGCAAGATGGTAATATTGGTGACCAAATTAGGGTCAAAAATAGCAGCTCAAACAAGGAACTAGATGCTATAGTCACAGCCATTGGCGAAGTCGAAGTTAGAATGTAAAATAAGCTAAAGCTTTTCGTTGGGCTGCCGATACCCCAGTTAAGAAATCCCGTATACACGACGCTGGAGCCTAAAATGGCAATTGATATTAGCAAATTTAACGCCGGAGCGGCCGCGCAAGTCCGTTCAAACAGTACTAAAAAGAGCAGTGAAAGCGAGCAATCGACTCAGGTTGCGGCCAAATCGACTCAACAAAAAGGTGACTCTGTTGTCATTACGGCTCAAGCTCAACAGCTACAAGGAGCTCAAACCAAAATGGCCAGCCTACCTGAAGTCGACCAAAAGAAAGTCGCTGAAATTAAGCAAGCGATTGCCGAAGGTCGCTATAAAATTGATCCCGAAAAGTTGGCGGCCAACATTGCCAGCTTCGAAGCTGAATTGAATGACCTCAATAAAGAGTAACTATGACAGAAATAGCTAAACTGGTAGATCAACAACACGCCCATTTGGCTGTTCTTAAACAGATTATTCTTAAGGAAAAAGGCGCTTTGGTTGACCAAAACGCCGATTTGCTTTTATCGCTTGCGGAGCAAAAATCAACATGCCTGCAAGAACTCAAGGCCAACGATGACTTACTGGCCAATCACAGCGATAAATCCTTACTCTCCTCGCAAGTAGAACTATCCCATAAAATGGCCGCCGTAAAAGAGGCCCTTGCCGAATGTAAGGATCTTAACGCTCAAAATGCCAGTCTCATCGAGATGAATTTGGCGAGTCTAAACCGTTTTGCCCAAGCCTTACAGGCGAGCCGAAACGCGACCACTCTGACTTATAACGATAAAGGCAGAACTTCGACCCTTTCTAGCTTAGGCAATGATTTAAAAGCATAAGTCGAGCAGTAAATAGTAAACGGGATATAAAAAAAGCCGCGCTAAAACTGAGTGCGGCTTTTGTTTATTGGTACTGCAAGGACTAGTCACCCTGCCCTAGTGCTAAAAATAGGTAACGTCTTTAATTCTTTGTGGGCGGCTCTGCTGTTGGTAAATTTGCCATACCTTGGCAAAATCAAGCTCCAACTCAGTGACATAGTGATCCCCTGCCGGATAGCTTTTTACCACTCTCGCGCCGCGGATCACCCCAGTCACAGAAGCTTTAACATTGTCATCTGTCAGCATCCAATCACTGACACTGCTATTGGCGGTGATCTTTTGTCCATACACTTGTTCAGCCAGTTCACGATAAGCCACAATTTTTGAGGCCTGCATCGCCATCAATACTCGTTGGGACTGCTCTTTAGCCGGTTGAGTCGCAAGCGGGGCATAACCTATGGCCGTCAGCTTAGGAAAACTGCTTGGCGGTACATCTTCCCACTGAACATATTTATCTTTGGCAGCACACCCTGTTAGTAGGAGCGCCGCAACAATGAATAGGTAGCGTTTCATTTTCCATCTCCTAGCACTCGCACTTCATTCATACCAGGGCTCGACTGGCGGTATAAAATCCCATCCTGAGAGATAACTTGCTCTGAAGGCTGCATGTAATTACTCAACTCTTTTTGGGTCACATAAGTTTGAGAGGCTGAGACCACACGGTTATTACTCAGGGTGACAATTCGTGTGTTGATTGCCATGCCATTAGTCGTGGGACTCATCGTCGATACCACAATATGGTCAACGGGTAAGTTGGTCGAAAGCTTTTGCCAATCGCGCGTCAAAATAAAATCGCCATCAGCCGTCACATTCAGCCCATCACCTAAATTCAAATCCACCACATTAAACATAAAGCTATGCAAAGACGTCATGAGCCCTTGCTGGAGCTGCTGCGCCAGCGCATTGGTGCTACTCAAATTCCCCACTAACACAGGCGTGGCAACAACGATAGGTTGGTCGGGACGCAAGGCATCATTCTGCTTGACTAGCTCAGTCACAATGCGCTGCGCGAGATGATTAATTGTCGCCGTAGGCGGCAAACCATTGCCGTCAGCTAAGCTAGGTTTGGGCGGTGCCACGGGTTTAGTCGCACACCCAACCAGCACTAACAGTGCCAGAGGAATGAATGCACGCTTAAGCATAGAAGTAACCTCGTCATCAGTATCAATGTGGCCCAGTGGGAGCCGCAATCTTTGCCATAAAGCAAGCAAGTATTAGACCAAGTCAAAATATTGCGCTTAATGAACTCTTCAGATTATCGACAAATCTATTGATAACTTTATCCCTATACCACGATAAATCAGGCATACAATTTGCTTGGAGCCATAAAGCACCGCCAGTAAACTGACTCATCCTAGCAATTTTAGTTAAGGGCTTATTGATGAACATACTAAGAAAGAACTTGCTCATAATCAGCAGCCTACTGCTATTTGCTGCACAGGCAAACGCCGAATGGGTCGAGGCCAGTGGAGAAGCGGTGATCACCAATGGCAACATCGCCCAAGCACGTGAAGAAGCCATCAATCAAGCGGTGAGTTATGCCACGCTCAGTACCGGTATCCAAATCACCAGCGAACAGCAAACGACTAACGGCAACTTAACGCAAAACAGCTTTGCGATTAATCGTTATGCCCAGGCGATTAGCATTCAATTGGTGAGCGAGCGTATTCAAGGCAATAAAATCTATGTATCCCTCAGGCTCGATCTCAATGATGATCCAACCCAGCAATGCCCGGCAGGCCAATTAAAGGCCGCCATCTTAATTCCCCAAGCGCAAATAAAAGACCGAGCACAGTTACGCTACGGACAATTATCGGGATTTGAAGAAGTCATCTCCGAGAAACTGGGTAATAGTATTGATGGCTACTCATCTACTGGTTTTAGCCATATCCATGCCAAAGAACGGCTTGATATCGCACAAGAATTGGTCGATATCCGCGGCTATAGACTTCCGAGTTGGCTGAGTGAAATTACCGATAGCCAATACATTTTATTACCGCAAATTATTGATATTTCAACCGAGCCAGTAAAAGCCACCTTTATGGGATGGTGGGATGAAGCGCCACAAAGGCAGTTCCAATTAAAGCTTAGCCTTTATCACGGCATTAGCGGTGAAGAAGTATGGAACAAAACCTACAGCACATCGGCTCGGTGGGAATTTGAGGAACAAGCCATTGTTGCCCCCAATAGTGATAGATTTTGGCGTTCATCCTACGGCAAAAATATCAGCCAACTGCTGCAAGAAGCGACTCGCGATATTGATAACACGCTCAACTGTAGACCACTACTTGGGCAAGTTGTCAGTCGTCAAGGAGACCGGATTATCCTCAACCTAGGCCGAAAACATGGCATTAGAGTTGGCGATAAGTTCCAAGTGGTGTTACAACGCAATTTACCAGATAGACTCAATGAAATGCGTGCCATTGCTACCAAAAGCCGAGCAACAGTGCAAATTGAACAAGTGAGTGAAGAAAGTGCAACAGCCGTACTCGTTGACCAAAATGCAGTTTACAATGTACAGATAAACGACATCGCGATTAAGATTTAAGCAACTAAATCATAAGCCTTTTAATCACAGATAAAACCAGTATAATCACTCTCGTCTCTTCATAGCTCAACAGGATAGAGCAGCCGCCTCCTAAGCGGCCGATCGGGGTTCGAGTCCCTGTGGAGAGACCAGATAGTGATGTCGGTAATATCAAATAACAAAAGCTTCCGAGGAAACGGAATGACTGAACTATTTGCCAATAATCTACATATTATTACCAAACGCTGGCCGATTGTGGCTGCTGCGATCAAAAGCCAATCAATAGATCAACTTGATGCGCACTTAGTTCAAGGCCAAAACCAAACTATCAGTGTTAATGGCATTCAGCTCAGTAGTCGTCACGACCGCATCGCCGAAGCACAACTTTTTATTGATACTCTTCCCCCAAATGCTCGCCAAGTAACGGTTTATGGCGTGGGAATGGGTGATGTACCGAGTCTATTAACGGATAATCCACAATACCAAACTATTGAAGTGTGTATTTTAAATCTGAGTATTTTTGCTCTTCTAATTTCTTATACAGACCAAAGGGAATGGTTAAGCCACCCAAATATCACCTTAAATGCACTTCCAAGTGCCATAATTAACTACCCCAACATATCAATCACACCAGATCTCACACTTGTTAGCGATGAAAATGCAACTTTAAGAGACCTCTTAGTGTTAGAGCTGAATCGTAGTTTTTCTAATCAGCGACATCAGGTTAATGATCCGGCGATATTACAACGTTTCAATGATAATCAGTTTTATATCTCCACCGATCCCGATGCTTTGCAATTAGTTCAGAAGCATAATCATTATAAAGCGATTGTTATCGGGTCTGGCCCTTCATTAGAAGAGCATTATAGTTATTTACAAAAAATAACTACCGTGTCATCTAATCGACCAACCGTTATCGCAGCAGATACCGCATTACGAGGCTTGCTTCACCATAATATAAAACCAGATATAGTTGTCTGTATTGATGGATTAATTGGGCAATATCATCTGCCGTTAGCTTTGACTCATCATATTGATCTTGTGTACTTTCCTCGAGTAAGTCCTGAAATACTCGCGGCGTGGCAAGGTCAGAGATATATTGCCTATGGCACAAGTCCACTCTATGATTCTTTGGCAATTTCCACTCCTAAGCTTCGACTATTCACGAGTGGCAGCGTGATCCACCCCGCCATAGACTTAGCCGTAAAATTAAAAGCAAAAGAGATTACATTATTGGGATGTGACTTTTGTTATTGTCATAACAAAAGTCACGCGTTTTGGAATGACCATCATTTTAATGAAACTGAAGTAAATGAAAAAATTTGGGTCAATGCAGTCAGTCAAAAAGTAAAAGATGCAAAACACTGGCTAATTAATGGCAAAGGACAACGAGTTGCAACAGATCTTAATCTACGTGCCTACCTGAGATATTTAGAACGTTATATCGGTCAACATCCTGAAATTAAGTTTTATCAAGCGAGTTTATCAGGGGCTAGAATTCGTGGATCTCAATATAAGGAACTTATCTAATGCGATTAAATCTTGAAGACTCTCTTCGCCAAACGGCACATTTATTCCGTCTAGGTAAAGAAGCTCAAGCTTCAGTAGAACTACGTAACTGCCTAGAAATTATAGAAAAATCCAATTCAGAGATAACACATTTGGCTGCTTTCCAACAAATTCTGCCATCAATGCTGCAAGCTCAAGAACAACATGATTGGCTCAGTCTTGCAGATTACTTAGAGTATGAATTAATAGCCTTAATCAGTACCTGAAAATACTACAGACATAAAGCTTATCTCTAACTTGCCGTTATATAGGTTATTAAAGCCATTTTGTGAGCCACTATGACTAAACATTCACCCATTTTTATCGCTGAAGTCTCCAGTAATCATCATAGGGACCTACAACGCTGTATTGAGTTTATCAAAACAGCCGCTGAAATAGGCTGTGATGCGGTTAAGTTTCAACTATTTAAAATAGAAGAACTTTTTGCGCCTGAGATTCTATCTAAGAGTGAAATGCATCGTAAACGTAAAGAGTGGGAGCTGCCCGTCAGTTTTCTGCCGGAGCTAAAAAAATGCTGCGATGAACAGGGCATACAGTTTTCCTGCACCCCTTTTTACCTTGCAGGCGTCAGCGAGCTGGAACCCTATGTCGACTTTTTTAAAATTGCTTCCTATGAGCTGCTGTGGGATGACCTGCTTGTCGCCTGTGCCCAAACGAACAAGCCGGTAGTGCTGTCTGCCGGTATGGCCAATTTCGATGAAATCGACCATGCCATTGAAGTTTTGCTGCAAGCAGGTTGCCAGGACATCACCCTGCTGCACTGTGTCTCTGCTTACCCTACCCCAAAAAGTGACTGTAACCTGGCCGTGATTGGCGCCTTCAGAGAGCGCTACGGCGTCAAGGTGGGTTGGTCCGATCACTCAGTATCATCGGCCGTTATCCAACGTGCCCTGCACCACTGGCGGGCAGACTGCATCGAATTTCACATTGACCTGGATGAAACCGGCGCCGAATACGCTGCCGGTCATTGCTGGTTGCCACAACAGATGGCACCCATCATCCGCGATTTCCGCCTTAACAGCATTATTGATGGCTCGGCCGAAAAGCAATTTATGGCCAGTGAAGCCGCTGACAGAGATTGGCGTGCAGACCCCAGTGATGGCTTGAGGCCACTGCGCAACATACGGCCGAGCTTTAATGGCTAATAAATACAGAGATTATTTTAAATTTGAGAACCCTATGGGTATGTGCCATGACAACGACTGAACAAATTGCACTCAAAGTGCGTAAAGACATTATCTGGTCCATCTATCATGCCAGATCGGGACATCCGGGCGGCTCTTTGTCCTGCAGTGATATTTTGACTGTACTTTTTCATCGGGTGATGTCATCAAATACCACCAACGAAGACAGACTCAGTGACGACTACTTCATCCTTTCCAAAGGACATGCTGCTCCGGCTCTCTACGCTGCGGCTGCCACCAAGGGATTGGTTGAAGCTGCGGCATTAAAGGCCCTCAGAGGTATAGACTCGCCTCTGCAAGGGCATCCCGACGTGCAACACCTGCCGTGGGTGGATGTGAGTACGGGCTCTCTGGGGCAAGGCTTTTCTGTCGCAGCAGGTATAGCCAAAGGCCTGCAGCTGAAAAACAGCCCCAACAGGGTCTTTAGCCTGCTGGGTGATGGCGAACTTCAGGAGGGCCAAGTATGGGAAGCAGCCATGTTTGCCGGTCACCATGGTTTGTCTCAGCTCACAGCCATCCTGGATTACAACAAACTGCAGAGTGACGCCTGCAATAGCGAAATCTGTAATATCGAGCCCCTAGCGGATAAATGGCAGGCATTTGGCTGGCAAGTTATCGAAGTCGATGGTCACGACCACCAGCAACTGATGGCCGCGCTTACGGCAGATCCAACATCGACTCAGCCCAAGGTGGTGATAGCCCATACCCTCAAGGGTAAGGGGGTCGACTTTATGGAGAACATGCCGCTGTGGCACGGTAGCGCCACCCTGTCTGAACAACAATATACGGATGCCATGACTTCCCTGGGTTGTAGCTTGGCCGAACTGGAGGAGTACCACAATGTCTAACACCCCAACTCTGGTAGGCCAGCAATCTGATTCGCTGCGGGAAGCCTTTGGTAAAGCAATCTCTGAGTGCGCGGTCACGGATCCCATGGTGTTGGTGCTGGATGCCGATGTCGCCGGTGGTACTGGCGCCCACCACTTCCGCCGCCAACATGAAACACGTTTCATTCAATGCGGTATTGCCGAACAAAACATGGTCGGGGTCGCGGCCGGATTGGCTACAGTGGGTTACAAACCCTTTGTCACCACCTTCGCAACCTTCATGCTACGTGGGCTCGAGCAAATACGCTTGTCGATTGCTTACTCACAAAAGAACGTTAAGTTGATTGCCAGCCATCCGGGCCTGGATGTGGGCCCGGATGGCGCCTCAGCCCAATGCATTGAAGATATTGCCTGTATGCGCGCTCTGCCGGGGATGTTGGTGCTGTCTCCTTGTGATGCCTGGGAAGTTCAGGCAGCAACCAAGGCTTTGCTCAGCTACTCTGGACCAGCCTATATGCGTACCGGCCGCAGTCCCTGCCCCAATGTATTCACCCAAGAGCCGGATTTCACTATCGGTAAGGGCCGAGTGCTCCACGAAGGTTACAGCATCACCTTAATCAGCTGTGGTGTCATGACACACAGGGCCTTATCGGCAGCCCAAGAGCTTGCCACGCAGGGCGTCAGCGTGCGGGTGATCCACATGCCGACCATTAACCCCATAGACGAGGCCATCATAGTACAGGCTGCCCGCGAAACTTCGGCCATCATCAGTTGTGAAGATCACAACTTAATCGGTGGGCTAGGCTCAGCAGTGGCTGAAGTGTTGGCGGAAAATCCAGGAGCCCCCCTGTTCAGAATAGGCCTCAAAGATGCAATCGGCCGTTCCGGTGAGCCAGATGAATTGGCCGCCTTCTATGGTCTGGATGTACCATCAATTAAAGCAAAAATATTGCAGGTTATTGAAAGGGTGGAAAAATAATGAATACTCAACGCCTGGTACTGATCTCCGGCGGAGCCGGTGGCATAGGTTCAGCCCTGTGCACAAGCTTTTGCCAACTGGGGTATGCTGTGGGCATTGGCTACAGCATTAATCGGCACAAGGCCGAAGCACTGGCCGAGCAACTCACTGCCCAAGGTGGGCAGGCCTTGGCCGTTGCTATGGACTACGAAAGCCGAGCCAGCATTCGTGATGCCATGGAGAGGGTAACCGAACACTTCCGGTTACCTGTCTCTATCCTGATCAACAACGGCGCGCTGGCCCAGGAAAAACCATTCGACACAATCACAGATCAAGATTGGGAGCGGATGTTAAGTATCAACCTGCAGGGCCCCTTCATTGCGGTGCAGGAAGCACTGCAAGGCATGAGACAGCAACAATGGGGCCGAGTCATCAACATCACCAGCATTGGCGGCCAATGGGGTGGGTTTAACCAAGTGCATTATGCGGCGTCGAAGGCCGCTCTGATAAACTTTACCCAGTCCATCGCCAAGATCTATTCAAGAGAGGGCATCGCCAGTATGGCGGTGGCCATAGGACTGGTGGCGACCGAAATGTCGGCCAGGGAATTAGCCACCGAGGCCGGCAAAGAAAAAGTAAAAAACATCCCCGCCGGCCGGCTTGCCTATGCCAATGAAGTTGCCAAGCAGGTACTACATCTTTGCCAGGAAGAGTCTTTCTATCTGACCGGGCAAACCATCAACATGAATGGGGGGATGTATTTTGGATAAAGTTGCAATGATTGAGCGAGATAGCTTCTGGGGAGCTAGAACTGGAGAGCCTGTTGTTACTTACAATTGGTTTATTTCGGGCTTAGGCGAAGTAAACATATCATTTGGAGTGTGCCCGAGTTCAGGACTGGTGATGCAAACAAAAACTGTTGCTCCCGATGAGATGATTAAGTACTACGCTCATACTGCTACTTATGTTTCTCCGGAAAGAAACGGAGAACCAACCCAAGCTAAAGTGAAAGATTTAACTAGATTACTTTCACTAATAGAACTGTCCTCAGAAAAATTCCCTCAGAAGATACTACAATTTGGGTGTTCTGATGGATATACACTATATAGATTTTTAGAAAAGGGAGCAAAACAAGTAACAGGGATAGAGCCCAGCATAGTTAGCCGCAACTATTCAGCAGAAAAATATGGTATTAGTGTAATCCCTAGCACAATAGAAGAATATCAATCAGATGATAAATTTGATTTGATTGTGGCAACACATATATTAGAACACTTATACACGCCGGATATTGTGCTGAAAAACATTAAAAAAAATCTGAGTAATGACGGGCTACTGTTGATAGAGGTTCCGTTATGGGAAAGAGAAGATCTTCAACCTCTAGGAGTTCTTAGTTTTGAACACTTAAATTATTTTTGCGAAGATACATTATCTAGAATATTACAGGAATCGGGTTATGACATCATACATATATCCAAGAATTATAATATTAATCACTATCCAGTGATAACTATAATAGCAAAAGTCGGGGTTAATAAAAAACAAGTCTATGATACTGACGTTGACGTTATTAAGGAAAAGAATAAAAAATTACTGACATCATATCTAAAACGAGAGCATGTTTTTTGGAAAGAAAAAGAGAAGAACATTATTTCACAATCAAACATATTCGTTCCAACGTATATTTATGGTGGAGGCATCCACACAAGCCAGCTATTATCAATGACAAATATAGTTGGAAAATTAACGATAACGGCTATCTTCGACGGTAGCATAACAAAGCAAGGAAAACACATTTTTGACATAAACATACTACCGCCAGAGATAATAAAAAAAATACCAAGCGGGTCTAACATCATTATATCATCAAAAGTTTTTGAGCTGGAGATAGAGAAGAGAATTTTCAGTTATAGAAACGACGTAAACATAATTAAAATTTATAACTAATAAGGTGAGTTTAGATGAATTTTTTAATAGCAGGTGGTTACGATACAAAAAACCTAGGTGACTATGCATCTTTTCTTGGATTAAAAAAAATATTAGGTAAAGATCATAACTATACCATTTTAAGTCGGCATCCAAATGACAATTTTTCATCTGAATTCAATGTTAAGTGTGTAAAAAATCTTGATCACGAAACAAAAGAAGAATCACGCGGGAGAATATTTAATGGCTTTAACAGTGGTGATGACAACTCTCACTTATTAGAGATTTACCAAGAAATTAAAAAATGTAATGCACTAATACTTGGCAATGGAAGATTATTTGTTGATATATCTCTTGGATTCATGACAGGTCCATTAAGCTATTACGCAACATTAGTTACATTAGCTAAATTCATTGGAAAGCCAATAATACTGTATTCGGTGTCGTTAGTACATCCTAAAACAGAACAAGGTAAATCACATCTCAAATTTATCTTAGACAACGCAGATTTAATCCTTGTAAGAGAAAGTTCTTCCGCGGAAGTAGCTTTAAGTTACTTGAAAAGAAATAACAAACTCCATATACTCCCCGACATTGCATTTTATTTATCAAGTGAAGATAAAAAGGAATCTAACATCCTCATTCCACAAGATGCAATTGGCGTTAACTTCAGAGGCGTTGACTTTACGGCTGAGACATCTAGCTCTGAAGTAAAGAACAATGCAAACAAAGTTGTCAACTTGATTAAAAATTATAACAAAAACATTGTTTTTATAAGTCAGTGTTTCTATCAAGTTGACAAAAAAAACACAGATGATAGAGAAATAAACAAATTAATCTTCAACAAAATACCATCTGAATATAAAAAACGATGCACTTTCATTGATAAAGAGCTCACCTTGAGTCAGACCTTATTTATTTACAGCAAAATTACGCATCTATTTACCACGAGAAGGCATGGATTTATTTTATCCTTAACGCAAGGAACTGGTGCATCCTTAATTTGTAACGAAGTTAATACACAGATCGTTAAAGAAACGGTAGAAATACCAGAGCTGTTTATTGACAAGAATTCTGAATTTATCATCCCAGAAATTGACAAAGCTTCATTGAATGAACAACTAAAAAAACTGTCACAAGAGTGTATGAAATATAAAGAACATATTGACTATGTTATAGTTACAGCGGCACACCAAACTATAGGTAACTTGGCTTGAATAGAACCTTGCTTATCATTGGAGCCGGCATTGAAGCCTGCGAAGGCATAAAAATTGCCAAGGCCATGGACCTTAAACTCATCATCGCCGATGGCAATCCGGCGGCGCCCGGCCTGGCCATGGCCGATTGGCCAATTGTCGCCAGCACCTACGATGGCGAAGCTATATTGGCCCAGGCAAGGGAGTTAATGGCCCGCGGGGTAACCGTAGATGGGGTCATTGCCATGTGCGCCGATGTGCCACTGAGTGTCGCCATTATCAGTAATGCTCTAGGACTGCCGGGCTTGTCGTTGGAGTCAGCATTCTGGGTCTCGGACAAGCTTGCCATGAAGGCCAGATTGCAGGCTGAAGGGATCCCGATCCCGCGTTTTGCTGATGTGTCAGACAAGTCAACCCTGGCCGAGCGGGCCCGGGCTATTGGCTTTCCGCTTATCATCAAACCTGTGGACAGTCGCGGCGCCCGCGGGGTGCAATTGATAGACAATGCCAATGGGCTGGAAGCGGCCTGTGCCCTAGCGGCCAGGGAGTCTCCCACCGGTAGGGTGATGTTGGAAGAATACCTCTCAGGTCCTCAGTTCAGTACCGAAACCCTGGTGGATGACGGCCGCTGTTACACACTGGGATTTGCCGACCGCAACTATGAGTGGCTGGCACGCACTAAACCCTTCATCATAGAAAATGGCGGTGATGCGCCCACCGGCGTTAGCCCCGAAATCAAGGCCGAGGTCAATGCAACCGTCGAACGGGCCGCTGCCGCCCTGGGCATTCGTCAAGGTGTCGCCAAGGGCGATATGGTGTATACAACCCAGGGTGCCAAAGTGATAGAAATCGCCGGCCGGCTGTCGGGAGGTTTTTTTTCCACCACCCAAATCCCCCTTTCCACCGGGGTCAATTTTATCGAAAAGGCCATCAAACTCGCTTTGGGTGAACACTTGAGCGAGGCTGAGGTGACTCCCAGCCGCAACAGAGCCGTCGCCATACGTTACCTGGATCTTCAACCAGGTAAGGTTGACGCCATTCATGGTGAGGCAGCCGCCAGAGCCAGTGCGGGTGTGGAGATGCTGACACTCTTTATTGAGCCCGGCAGCATGATTCGGCCTCTGGCGAATCACACCCAAAGGGCAGGCTTTGCCATTGCCAGCGCCGATGACAAACACAACGCCATCGAGCGAGCCAAGGCTGCCCTGGCGCTCATCAGTATAGAGTATGAGACGGCCAAGCCATGACCACAGCCCTCTACACAGTCTTCCATCTTAATCTGGCGTTCTCCTCCATCGAAGAGGCACAGCACCGGGACGTGGTCCAAAGCTGCTATTGGCCCCTGTTGCAACTTGCAAGGGACGGCATTCCCGTCGGCCTGGAGATGACAGGCTACACCCTGGAAGCCATCAATACTGTTGATCCCGCCTGGATTGCGGAATTCAAACAGCTGTTGCACCAGGGCAAGTGTGAATTGGTGGCCAGTGGTGACAGCCAGATTATAGGCCCCCTGCTTCCCGCTGAGGTTAACCTTGCCAACCTGAGACTGGGTCAGGAGTATTACCGGCAACTGTTGACTATCACCCCTAGGATTGCCTATATCAATGAGCAGGCAGTCTCAGCAGGCCTGCTGGATATCTATATCGATGCAGGTTTTGAGGCTGTGGTGGTGGAGTGGGACAACCCATTCTCCCACAATGGCGACTGGCACCCAGAACTACTGCAACGGCCCCAATTCCTTAAGAGCGCCAGCGGCAGGGAAATCAAGGTCATCTGGAACCATGCCATCGCCTTTCAAAAATTTCAGCGCTATGTCCATGGTGAACTGACACTGGATGACTACCTGCAATATCTGGTCAAGGTACTCAAACCCGGCACAGTCGCCTTTCCTGTTTACGGCAGTGACGCCGAGGTGTTTGATTTTCGCCCCGGGCGCTACCATACGGAAGCCGAACAAATTACCGGCGAGTGGCAACGCATTGAGCGGCTGTTTTTCACCCTTAGAAAGATGGAAGCGTATTGTTGGGCCAGCCCATCAAAGCTGCTGTCACTGTGGCAGCACGGCCAAGCACTGGCGCTGACCAATGCCCAGCATCCTGTGTCGGTAAAAAAACAGGCCAAGTACAACCTCTGTCGCTGGGGGCTCAGCGGCCGCAATGACTTACTGCTCAATACCCTGTGCTTTCAAGAACTCGCCAGGCTCAAGGCACAGCCGAATGCCGGCGACGACCAATGGCGGGCATTGTGCCGCCTGTGGGCCAGTGATCTTCGGACTCACCTGACACGGGAGCGCTACAATGCTCTGGCCCTGAATCCCCCGGCCACCAGCGCACCATGCTTCACGTCCTGGCAGCACAAGGAAGGGATTGAACTGCAATACGACAGCGAGCGCCGCCGGTTACAGATCCGCACTCCGGAGCTGCATTTGACGCTCAACGGCAACCGGGGCCTGGCCATTGAGTCCCTGGCCTTTGCCAGCCACAATTTTGCCCCTGTGATAGGCACCCTGTCCCACGGCCACTTCGACCATATCAGCTACGGAGCTGATTTTTACAGCAATCACTTACTGCTGGAACGCTTTCGCCACCGGGACCGGGTGGCCGATTTGAATAGGGTGGACTATCAGCTCGGGGAACTGGATGGCTGTCTGGTGATCTATTGTCGCCAAGCACTCAAAAGTGGTGGTTTGCTGAAGTGGTATCGACTCGACGGCGAGTGTTTGCAAACCGGCTTTTGCTTTGACGACAAGTTGCGCCCAGAGGCCTCGGTGCGCCTTGGATTTATGACCCTACTCGATTGTGGGCAACGCGCTTGGTACCAAACCCGCCTCGGTGGCACCGAAGATGAGTTTTTCCAGATAGCGGCAGACATGAACCAAGGCACCCCAGTGTCCTCCATAGTCTCGTCGGCCAGTGCCCTTGGTGCCACCGCCGGCGCCATCCACTTTGGCAGCAAGGAGCGAGGCGTGCGCATCGATTGGGATCCGGCGGCCTGCGCGGCGCTGCCGATGATCTCCAGTAAAAAAATTGACAGCCAGTACCTGAACCGGCTGTGGTTTTCCCTCGCAGAAGCCGATGAAACACTGAAGGAAGGCGGCAGCCTGCTGGATTTGAGCCTGAGCATTACCCCCGACTGGAGACCCGAGAATGTCTAAGACCCTTGCCATCGTCGGTGCGCGGCTCAACTCCAGTCGCCTACCAGGAAAGCATCTACTAAAACTGGCCAACGCCCCCCTGATTGGTCAGCTATGGCGCCGGCTAATGCAGTGCAAGGAAGTGGATGAATGCGAGCTGGCTACCACTGCAGATGCCTTCAACCAACCCCTGATTGACTGGGCCTATTCACAAGGCGTGACCTGTACCCCCTTTAAAGGCGATGTGGATGATCTGATAGCACGACTCAATGCCAGCATCAAGAGACAGGCACCGGATTATATCCTCTACATCTGTGGTGATTGCCCTTTGATCGATCCCGGCTTTATTGACCATGCCTTGGCATCGCTCAAAGGAACGCAAAAAGACAGCATAGTGCTGGAAGAAGGTGTGACTACCCTGCATGAAGGAATGTCTTTTTACAGTCGCCGAGGATGGGATAAACTCATGGCAGCCAGTCAATGCCCAATGGCAAGAGAACATGTCGGTTATGCAGACAAAATGAGCCCTGTACTCGACAGACTAGCTATTCCCGACAGCGATGACTACTCGCAGATAAAACACAGGATCTCGGTCGATACCCAAGCCGATTACCGTTTCATGGACGAGGTTTATAGTCGCTGGTATAAAACCCATGCATCAGACTCAATAGTCAGCTTGGCTTGGGTGCAACAGCAACTTATTGAAGACCCTAAACTCAGTGCAATAAATGCCCATGTACAACAAAAGGCCGCTAACAAAAACTATGCTAAGGCGAGTATCTATTGTCATCTGGGGCCTCAAATAGGTTTAGGACATTTCAAGCGCTCAGAATTGATTGCCAATGCATTGCAGGAACATTTAAGCATAGGAGTAAATATTCACGCTTATAGCGAAGTTGGACAACGATTAGACTCAAGCTCAAAAGTAGTGTGGCATGAGGATGAGCAAGCATTGCTCAGCGCACTAACCGAAGATCAAAATCCATTAGTACTAGTTGATTTTCATCCTAACTTTATCGACTTAGAATCATTTGCCAATAGGCTAGCAGGGCTAGCTAAGCGTGGTACAAAGCGGATTGGCATCGATAAAATGGTACCGCTACTGGATGTACTGGATTGGCTATTTATTCCAAGCTTCAATTGTCCAGCCCATCATCCAAAAATATCCGCTGGCTGGCAAAATTATCTCTTTAGCACAATTCCACAAGCGGCTAAGCAAGCACAAATTCTAGTTCTCACGGGGGGTAGCGATGCGTTGGGCTATGGCCGAGAACTCCCAACGATACTGGACTCCATTGATACTGATTGGCCCATTTTATGGATTCAAGGCCCACTGGCTCCAGCTCCCCAACTGCCCCCAAATTCAGCCATAGTGGTTCAACAAAATCCTGACAACCTTAAAGAGATAATCGCTCAATCAGAGATCATTTTAAGCTGTTATGGCTTATCGCTATTTGAGTCCATTTATGGGAAAGCAGCAACCCTACTTCTTCCCCCTCAACATCTCTGTGATGAAGCCGAACTCATCGCCCTCAATCAAGAACGCTGTTGTCTAGTGAGCGACTCATTGGAAGAAGCAAAAGTGATGTTACAACAACTGCTTACAGAGCCTGAACAAAGAAGGTCTCTCCAGAACCAAGCAACAAGAGTCTTTGAATCACACCTAGGAATACAAGCGCTTATAGATGATATCCGCCACTTATTGGGAGCGGTAAACTAACACCATTGAATTTTCTTACAGTACAGCTAACAAGGTATTAATAACGCAAGCTTGTTCCTTATCAGTCATCAAAGGATAGAGTGGCAAGGTCAATATCTGTTGATAAAATGCCTCTGCTTGAGGGAAATCACCTTCTTTAAATCCTTGTTTTAAATAGTAAGGTTGAAGATGTACGGGGAAATAATGCACATGCACTTGTACATTTGCAGCTCTCATATCGTTGAATAGCTGCTTTCTTCTTGATGCGTCATTTAGGCGGATAATTTGTAAATGTCTGGCACTTTGAGTATTTGATAAAGGCTCAACCCAATTAAAGGGAAGACCTATGAGTTGTTGACGATATTGCGCAGCGAGTTCATTTCTTTTCAAAACAAAGGTTTCGAGTCGCTTAATCTGAGACAAACCAAGTGCTGCCTGTAACTCCGTCATCCTATAGTTAAATCCCAGGGCATGTTGTTCGTAATACCAGTCCCCTTCATCAGGTCTTAACATTTTATCGGGGGCTTTAGTGATACCGTGGCTGCGGTAAAGGGCCATTTTTTCAGCTAATTCTGAGCTGTTTGTCATGGCCATACCGCCTTCGGCGCTGGTGATAATTTTGACAGGGTGAAAGCTAAAAACGGTAATATCAGAGTATTGGCAGCTACCCAAAGGGTATCCATGATAGCTCCCGCCAATTCCATGCGAGGCATCTTCAATGATGTTAAAGCTATATTGTTCAGCAAGAGCAGCGATCGCGGCCATATCACAACTATGACCACATAAATGTACAGGGATAACAACCTTAGGGAGCTTTCCTATCCGAGCCGCTTGTTCTAATTTCATTGCCAATGCATTTGGACAAAGATTACCCGTTAGAGGATCCACATCGACAAAATCAATCTCAGCCCCACAGTAAAGCGCGCAGTTTGCCGAGGCGACAAAGGTAATTGGAGAAGTCCATACTATATCGTTTGGCCCAACCCCAAGAGCGAGACATGCAATATGTAAGGCAGAAGTCGCACTATTTACTGCTACGCCATAGCGAGCTGAACAATAGGAAGCAACTGCTGACTCAAATGCAGGAACCTTAGGCCCTTGAGTCAAATAATCAGAATTAAGCACTTCAATCACAGCATCAACATCTGCCTGATTGATGTCTTGTCGGCCATAGGGGATCATGCAACGGTATCCAGTTTAAGAATTTCAGCCTGTGTTAAAAAATGTGGATTAGTGCCAGAATTATATTCAAATCCCATCGGCACAGCCTGCCCCTTCTCTCCTAAAGCATTGGTACAAAAATCTGTTTCACGCCCAAAAAAACGAATACTTGGCGTGATGACAAAGTGGTCATCAAATTCGATCGTGTGATGGGAGTCATCCCCTGGACACATGACCTCATGCATTTTTTCCCCGGGACGAATACCTACAATCTGCTGATCCAAACTAGGCCCATAGGCTGTTGCAAGATCAGTGATCCGAATAGAGGGAATTTTAGGGACGAAGATCTCCCCCCCCTGCATACGGGAAAAATTCTTTAAAACAAAGTCAACTCCATCCTGCAGAGTAATCCAAAATCGTGTCATATCGGGATGCGTAATGGGCAGCGAAGTCGCACCATTTACAATCAGTTGTTTAAAGAATGGCACAACTGAACCACGTGACCCCACGACATTACCATAGCGAACTGCGGCGAATCGGGTTTTGCCATCTCCTACCACGTTATTGGCGGCAACAAACAGCTTATCGGAGGCCAACTTAGTCGCACCATATAAATTAATTGGGCTTGCTGCTTTGTCAGTTGAGAGAGCAATAACCTTCTTAACATTATTACTGATGGCTGCCCGGATCACATTTTCGGCTCCATGAATATTGGTTTTTATGCATTCCATCGGATTGTATTCGGCAGCGGGAACCTGTTTAAGTGCTGCGGCATGGATAACAAAATCAACATCTTTAAAGGCTTGCTTTAGGCGATCACCATCGCGCACATCACCAATAAAATAACGCATACAAGGGGCATTAAATATTTGTTGCATCTCATATTGCTTTAGTTCATCACGGGAAAAAATGATCAACCGCTTCGGTTTATAACGTTGTAAAATGGTTTTGGTGTATTTTTGTCCAAATGACCCAGTGCCACCGGTAATCAAAATTGTTTTGTTATCAAACATAGAGTTTCCCGCCCACTATTGAGATCTTCAATTCGCAACTTGTGACAACGATAAGTCAATTTGTCAATGTAGCGCCATACCATACAAAATCCACGCCATAAATTCATATTGAAACAATCAAGAGCAAAAGTACCATACAAACAAGCGATAGTATTATAAAAAAGCACAAATAAAATATTTTTTATAGACTTATTGCTACACTCATAACAAACTCATCATTTAAAAAATTTTTTCAACCTAAACACTTTGGCTTTACACCATCAAAAATGCGCTGGAACATAAATTGCATTGTCGAAGAACTGCAATCAAGTGTCATTTATCGTTATGGCACTTAAAGTCTACGTTCAAGTTGTTCCCCAATCGAGGAAAATATGCAACTACAAACCAACATATTGAATAACTTTGCAATAAGTCGCTTCAACGAGTACTACTTACCCAGCATAAATCGCTCTACCTTTGAAGGACTTGACTCCAAAACCATCTATGATGGTAAGTTTAAAAAGGCTTTTTCTCAAAAAGACAGGCTTAATATCATTGTTGGTATGGATTCTGGATTATTAGCGAATTACATATTAGAAGAAGGTATTCCTGACGGTAGTAAATTTATTATAGTCGAGTTATCTTCAGTATTGCCACTATTAGTCATTGATATTCCAACTGAGTTACAAAAAAAACTTATCATCATCGATGAGTCACAATTTGATGAAACATTAAAACTAGAAGATATAAAGTTATTTATAGCAAAAACAGAATATAGCATATATTCCTCACTTGCTGTAGCAGCTAAACACATTGAAGATTACAACATCTTATTAAATACTGTTGAATCTAGACTGCAAAGTGAACACTTCGAAAATCAAATAAATTTCACTCAGAAAATATTTATCCAAACACAACTAAATAACATTCCAGACAACCATAGCCAAGCAAAATTATTGAGAAATAAATTTAATGGCAAAACAAGTATCGTTATCGCCGGAGGTCCATCTTTGGATGATAACATTGACTGGATTAAAGAAAATCAAAAAGATTTATTTATATTTTCAGTCTCTCGAATTGCAGGAAGATTAGTTAATTATGGTATTACTCCTGATATAGTTGTCAGTGTTGATCCACAAGAGGTCAGCTTCGATGTCAGTCGTGGTATGTTTGATTTAACTAATGAAACACTATTTGTCAATTCATATCATGTTAGCCCAAAAATTTTATCCCAATGGCCAGGAAAGTCCCTTTATATGGGCCAACGCTTACCGTGGGAAAGTGATATAGATCACGATAACATTATCACTGTTGGGCCAACGGTTACTAATAGTTCAGTGCGGCTAGCTATTGAAATGGGGTTTAGCAAGATATTGCTTAGTGGAGTTGATTTTTGCTATTCAAAGTCTGGTTATAGTCATGCAAGTGGGACTATTGAAGCGAGTCTTGGGCCTAGATTAGGTCATAACACTATATGGGTTGAGACCTATGCAGGTTATCAAGCTGAAACATTAATACAGCTAAAGCATGCTATGGAAGCTCTCGAACAAGAAGCAAAAAACAACCCTCAAGTTGAAATGTTCAATTTATGTAGTAACGCAGCTAAAATCCAAGGGATATCTCACATTACCCCACAAGCGATCACATTAGATATATTTGGTTCAAAAAAAATAGATAATATTGATTGGTCATCGAGTGATATTAAAAAAGATCTATTATTTATACAAAAAAAATGTATTAAAACTAAAGATGAATTAGCCAAGCTGCTTTCATTATCAAAAAAAGCACAAGTGTTGTCTACCAACCTAACATTAAATTCAAAATCATCAGCGAATGTACTTGATGAGATAAATAAAATAGAATACAAAATAAACAAAAAATATTCAGAACTAGCAAAGCTAGCTAAATTTTATGGTTATTTTGAATTCTCCCATTTTTTAACGACACGAGAAACTGAAACCTGGTCTCAGTCGCATATAAATGAAATGACGAAAAGATACTATGATGCACTATCCTCTAGCTGCTCGAATATCTTAAATTTAGTTGAAAATGCCTGTAATAAAATACAATTTAGGTTAAATGAACTAGGCGATACTCCATTATCAGACTTAGCGTCAAAGTGGAAAAATGAAGGTCAGCCGGGTAGAGGCATTATTTGGCAAAATATGCACAAAACACGAGTATTTAGTGTAGATGAACAATCATTATTGCTAGAGATTCATGAGCTATATCAAAAAAGTCTTACTGAGGTTAGACAAACCTATGTTGACAAGTTAACAGCAGGCTCCTCAATGGAACGTGTTTATACCAAAATCATACGACAAAACCAGTCACAACATCATCAAGGTCTCACGCTTATTGTCGATAATTTAAAGTCGATAATTGATACTAATCCAGAAGCTAACAGATTGTATCATTTAGCTTTATCATTCAAGTTAAACCTAGAACAACAGCTTGAGCAAGCCTTAAAGGTTCTATTGGCACTGCCTGAACACCTCTATACGGAGATGGAGTTAAAACACATTATTCTACTTGCGCTAAAATTGAGCAAACTTGAGCTGGCCGAGTCAACCCTTGTCAAAATTTTGACCCACAGTGATGAGTACATGCCACAGTATGCGCATATCCTTAAGCTACGCGGAAAAATCCAAGCGTCAGTCAACGTCTATCTAGACTACTTAGAAAAATATCCTTCAGATACGCAGACTTGGATAAAACTTGGCTTATTCATGGTTGAACTTGGCCAAGCAGAAGGCGCACACACTGCGTTTACCAATGCCCTCAATGCCGATCCGAGTAATCAGGTAGCACAACATTATGTGGCAGAACTCACCCGAATCATGACTGAAGCACAATAACCTAGTTGCCAAGTGGTGATATCTCCACTTGGCGATTTTATTATTCATGCTTAGCATCTTATAATGAGCCTGTTTCAATCTTGCCATTTCCTAGGAGATATTGCTTGGCTCATACCTACATACCTTTAGACACCTATCGCCGTAAGTGGATTTTTAACCACAAAGACTTGCCTGTAAGCGATGATGACAAGACTGGCATTCTGCCGCTGACGGACAAAAGCGCCATGCTGGTTTGGAATCAGTGGATTAGCAATAAAAGTAGCCGCGCCGAGCAGTTTACTAAAGGGGATTGGGCCGCTAAAGCCAACGCATGGGTCAAAACGGATCATTGGCAGAGTGCGTGGGACAGTGAAGATAATAGCCTACCCGAAATGTTGGCCGAGTTTATCCAGTGGCCAGACGATACTCAGGTCTATTTTTGCTACGAAAAATATCAAGTGATTGAGACTCGTTGGGATGTCTTTGTCCGCAACTGGAAGTGCTTTCTGTTTTTCGATGATGGCCCAATTCTGATCTCCCCTAAGCAAAAACAAGCGGTGATGTTTGAACAAAATGGCCAATATAAATTAGGTGTTCGTGGCTAACCACATCTGCCAATAAGTCGAATGGCTCAAACCAATAATTCCGACTTTTTACTTTTTTAAGCTGTCCCTCAAAAGAAAGCAGCCCAACTTGATTTACCTCCTAAGCGATAGCTTGTACAGATTAGGCTATCGCTCCCCTTTGGTTTCGATTAGTATCGCTTGGCAATCAACAGATTAATCTTCGTTTGAGCCGTCAATCCCATGGATACGCTCAGCGACCATAACTAAAAAAATATGAGGTGTATGATGAAGTTACTCTCAACCTTAACGCTCACTACCGCTTTGCTTTTTCCGCTATTCACCCAAGCTAATGAAGTCTCTGGTATCCAAGTTGCCGACAGCATCACGCTCAACGCTCAGGCGCTACAATTGAATGGCGTTGGTGTTCGCAGCAAGTTCTTCATGGATTTGTATGTGGGTAGCCTGTATGTCCCCACCCCGAGCAAAACCATGACCGAGGTGATCAATGCCCCGGTTGCGGCGATTCGCCTCAATATTACGTCAGGAATGATTACTTCCGAGAAAATGCGTGATGCGATAACCGAAGGTTTTGAGCACGCGACCGCCGATAATACGACCGACATTCAGCCACAAATTGACGCCTTTATGGCGCTATTTAAGGATGAAATCAAAGAAGGCGACCAATTCACTTTGGTCGCCAACAAAAGCCGTGGCGTTACCGCCTATAAAAATGGTCAAGAACAAGCCACGATTGAAGGGGAAATGTTCCGCCAAGCCTTACTCAAAATTTGGCTAGGGGAAAAACCTGCCCAGAAGAGCCTCAAAGAGGCCATGCTGGGCCAGTAATTAAAATCGGAACTCGAGATCCAAGGCGGCAGCGCCTTGGTTATCCATATCGAGCGCCGTTTGATCGGTGACTTCCAATTCACCATTGAAGTAGTAACCCGCGTAAAGATTCAGCGCAATGGCCGGCGTAGCTTGCCAACCAGCACGCAAATAACTCACCCACTCGTTAGTCTCTACTACGGTATCTTTATCGGCGACTAAAAATCGCTCGGTGCGACGTGAATGACCAAAGCCAACATTCCATGCCGGGCTCATTTGATAACTCAGCTCCAAACCCGCAGGGCCACTAAATCCCGCTTGGGATGGGTTCGCTAACCGCCAACGATCATTAATCTGCCAACTCACCGCCAGATAAGGCATAGTGCGCACTTCATCGATATCGTTTAAATACGCAACGCCAAAACCGAGCATATTGCCCGACTCGAAGGCATACATGGCCGACGCAACCACACCATAACTCTGCGCATGGCTCGCCGATGCGGTATCGGCATAGGCATATTGAAGTTGTGGCGACAACATAAAGGACCAATGCTTATCCATCCGATAGCTAAGGGATAGGCCCGCGCGATAACGGTCGATATTTTCCCAGGTTTCACCCGCATCACTAAACAGGCCTGCGGCGTTATTCGCCCCCGTTAAACGGATATTGCGCCAATCGTAATCAAGCCTATCGTAACCGACACGCATTCCAATAGACCACTGTTTATCTAGGGGAATATTGACACTCGCGTTGAGTAATAAGCTGTCCCGCTGCAACTCTGTATCGCCATTGGCAACCGATGCACTCTGGGTACTAATCTGCGATACACTCAACTTAAATGGCTTGTATTGCGCTTGTGGGCGCGCCTCAGCCGCGGATACGGCATAACTTAAAAAAGGCATTAATCCCAATCCTATATACATTAGGCTGGGCTTTATGCTGACTCGAGAATCAAGTGATTTAGTCACGCCTGCTCCTTGCGTTACTGTGAGTAATTTGTCGCGAATAATACGCTCGATTTCAAACAAAAGTAAACTCTTTTCGAAGAAGATACAAACTGATACCAACCGCTTAATGTTGTTACACTCGGTAGGCTTTTAAAAACATCTCGGCACAACCCCGAATATACTGTTCACGCTCCCCCAATAAAGGCTCGGTTTCAAGCCCTAACTCTAACCTGAGTTTCAACTCACCAAACAACATTAAACACAAACGTACCGCGCAGTGATGCGGTTGTGAAAAGCGATACACTCCAAGCGCTTCAACCGCCCCTAAATATTTTGTCAGCATCGCAAGCATATGCTGTGGCCCCGCCTCAAAAAACAACCTTGAAACTTCAGGGTGGCTCTCAGATTGCGCCACACAGGCTTTAAATACGGTAATCGCCTCAGGGCTAACGATCATCTCACCAAATTGCAGCGCAAATTCGGTGAGGGTGGCTTCGGGTTGACTTGGATCGCTGAGTAAATCGGCATTTAAGTTGTGGCCAACGCATTTGGATTCAATCGCCGCCACAAACAAATCATCTTTACTGCCGTAATGGGAGTACACAGTTTGTTTGGACACGCCCGCCTGTTTCGCCACTTCATCCATGCTGGTATGGGGAAACCCCTGGCGGCAAAACAAGTCAATGGCCGCCACCAGCACTTGCTGTTTCTTTTGTTCACTGCGGCTCATCGGGATATCGGAGGACTGAGTCATATCTTCACTCAAGGTAGCAACATAATTAATTCGTATTAGTTAAGCACAAAATAGACTAGACAGTCTAGTTCCACACAACTAGACTAGCAAGTCTAGTTACATAAACTTAACTTTAAGCTTACAACGGAAGGATTCAAATGGATCGAACTGCCCGATGTTCTTGGCGTGCATTTTACCTTTGCGTGATTGCCGTCACCGCCTTAACGGCCTGTCAAAAGGAAGTGACAGAGCATGCCAACGCCACCCAATTGCAAACCGTGACGACGGCGCCACTGCGCTTGTCGACTAGCTATCAGAGTGAGCAAGTATTCACTGGCACGATCCGCGCCGGCAATACCACGGGTGTCGGCTTCGAATTATCGGGTAAGCTCAGTGAGTTAACTGTCGATAGCGGTGCTAAGGTGACGCAAGGGCAAGTATTGGCTACGCTCGATACCCGCTTGCTCGATGCCGAACATCAGGAGATCCAAGCAAGTCTGGCGCAAACCCAAGCCGATGTCGACCTTGCCACCAGCACCCTCAAACGGAATCTAGAACTGAAAAAGTCCGGTTATGTCTCTGAACAATTGCTCGATGAAACTCGAACTCAACTCACCAGCCTAGAGGCGGCTAAACAACGCTTGCTCGCCTCGCAACATGCCAATCAACTCAAACTCGACAAATCACACTTACTCGCCCCCTTTGATGGCATCATCAGTCAGCGCCAACATAATTTGGGGGAAGTCGTTGCCGCGGGTAACTCTGTCTTTACCTTAGTTGGTAGCATCAATACCGAGGCCTATATCGGTGTCCCGGTTGCCATTGCTAACCAATTCACTACCGGACAAGAAGTAAAGGTTAGTGTCCAGAATCAACTATTTATGGCTAAAGTCGCTGGGATCAGTGCCGAGGTCAACCCCATTAGCCGCACGGTACAACTGCGGATTAGTCTACCTGCACAGGCCAAGGTGATAAATGGAGAAATAGCCTATTTACATCAACAACAAACCGTTGAACAAGCAGGCTACTGGGTGCCAATTTCAGCACTGATTGATGGTATTAGAGGACGCTGGAATATCTATGTTACGGCGCAACAAACAGCTGATAACGCTTCAACTCAAATAGAGCGTCGCGATGTCGATATTCTCTACACCACGCAGGATATGGCTTATATCCAAGGAGCGATTAAAGCCGACGAACAATATGTGACTCAAGGCTTACATAAGTTAGTGGTGGGCCAAGCCGTTTCTTCCATCGCGTCGACGAGGTAATCATGATTAAAGCCTTCGTCGAAAATGGTCGCTTAGTCAGCCTAGTGATCGCCCTGCTGCTGGTCGCGGGATTTGGCGCTATGTCCAGTTTGCCACGCACCGAAGATCCACATATCACCAACCGCTTTGCCTCTGTCATCACTCCTTATCCCGGCGCCTCAGCCGAGCGGGTCGAGGCGCTTGTCACCGAAGTATTAGAAAATCAATTACGTCGCCTTGAGGAAATTAAGCTTATTCAATCCACCTCAAGACCCGGTATTTCGGTGATCCAGTTGGAGCTTAAAGATACCGTTACTGACACAGATCCTGTCTGGTCTAGGGCGCGGGATCTATTAGCCGATACCAGAAACACCCTCCCCGATGGCATACAGACACCAACCTTAGACGATCAAGTCGGCTACGCCTACACCGCTATTTTAAGCCTAGTGTGGAACGATAGCAGTCAACCGCGGGTGGATATGCTCAACCGCTACGCCAAGGAATTACAGAGCAGGCTCAGGCTCTTATCCGGCACCGACTTCGTTAAACTCTACGGCGCGCCCGAGGAGGAAATCCTGGTCCAGCTCGATGGCTATAAGATGAGCCAATTGCAATTAACGCCGGGAACCATAGCGAAAATCTTAAGCAGCGCCGACAGTAAAATTGCCGCGGGTGAGATTAATAACAATCACTTTCGCGCCCTCGTCGAAGTCTCGGGTGAGCTCGATTCCCAAAGCCGTATTCGCCAAGTGCCACTCAAAGTGGATGCGCAGGGACAAATTATTCGTTTGGGAGACATCGCCCACATCAGTCGCCAACCTAAAACCCCCGCTGACAGCATCGCCCTAGTCGATGGCGAGCAGGGCGTGTTTGTTGCTGCGCGCATGCTCAACAATACCCGCGTCGATATCTGGCAAGGACAAGTCAAACAGCTGGTCGATGAGTTCAATCAGGAGCTGCCGGCCAATATCAAAGTGCAATGGCTGTTTGAGCAGAACAGCTACACCAGCGAACGTCTCGGCGGATTGATCGTCAACCTATTACAAGGGTTTGTGATTATTCTGGCGGTCTTACTGCTGACCTTAGGCTTAAGAAACGCGATTATCGTTGCGCTGTCACTCCCCCTGACCGCCCTCTTCACCTTGGCCTGTATGAAATATATCGGCCTACCCATTCATCAAATGTCGGTCACAGGCCTAGTCGTCGCCCTTGGGATCATGGTGGACAATGCCATTGTGATCGTCGATGCCATCGCCCAGCGTCGCCAACAGGGGATGAGTCGCTTAAGCGCGGTAAGTGAGACCTTACATCACCTCTGGCTACCCTTGGCCGGATCAACCATTACTACCATTTTAGCCTTCGCCCCTATCGTGCTGATGCCGGGCGCTGCGGGGGAATTTGTTGGTGGCATCGCCATGTCGGTGATGTTTGCCCTGCTGGGTTCCTATGTGATTTCCCATACTTTGATCGCAGGCCTTGCGGGACGCTTTAGCCTCGAAGGTAGGCATCCTGTCTGGTACCAACATGGCATCAATGTGCCTTTAGTAAGTGGTTACTTTCAGGCAAGCCTAAGATTTGCGCTAAATCGCCCGCTATTGAGTGCTACGTTTATTGGGATAATTCCCCTGCTAGGGTTTTATGCTTCCGGCAAAATGACTGAGCAGTTTTTTCCGCCGTCGGATCGGGATATGTTCCAAATTGAGCTGTATCTCGCGCCCCATGTCAGCCTCGAAAACACCTTAAACCAAGTGCAGTTGATGGATAAGCAATTGCATCAAATCGAGGGCATCACCCAAGTCGATTGGGTTGTGGGTGGCAATACGCCTTCGTTTTATTACAACCTAACTCAGCGCCAACAGGGAGCCACCAATTATGCTCAGGCCATGGTGAAAGCCAGTGACTTTGAGCGCGCTAACGCCCTCATACCTGAGCTGCAGCAAACCTTAGATAAGGCCTTTCCCGAAGCACAGGTGTTAGTGCGTAAACTTGAGCAAGGCCCGCCCTTTAATGCGCCAGTCGAGTTAATGATATTTGGCCCTAACCTTGAAACCTTACGCTCACTCGGCGATGAAGTGCGCAATATCTTAGCCGCCACGCCCGATGTGCTACATACCCGCGCGACATTGAGCGCCGGCGCTCCTAAGGTGTGGTTGCAGGTGAATGAAGATGCGAGTTTGATCAGTGGCTTAACCCTGACGGATATCGCCAGACAAGTTCAAATGGCGACGACGGGCGTTATCGGCGGCAGTGTGCTCGAACAGACCGAGTCTTTGCCGATTCGAGTCCGTTTGGGCGACACCAGCCGCGAGCAAGCCAGTCGCCTCTCAGAAATTCAGCTAGTTACCCCCTCAGGCACAGCCGTGCCCTTATCTGCGCTGTCCCACAATGAGGTGCAAGTCAGTCGCGGGGCGATCCCTAGGCGTAATGGCCAACGCGTCAACACGATTGAAGCCTATATCGTCAGTGGTGTATTGCCCGCTCAAGTATTAAACGATGTGAAAGATAAAGTCGCGGCGATTTCGCTCCCAGCGGGTTATCGAATTGAAATCGGCGGTGAAAGCGCTAAACGTAATGAGGCGGTCGGCAATCTGCTCTCCAATCTGATTTTGGTCGTCACCCTGTTGCTGGCCACGGTCGTCTTGTCCTTTAACTCCTTTAGGCTCACAGCGATTATTTTACTGAGCGCATTACAGTCGGCGGGGCTTGGGTTACTTGCGGTGTATGTGTTTGGTTATCCCTTTGGCTTTCCAGTCATCATCGCCCTACTCGGCCTAATGGGGCTTGCGATCAACGCGGCGATTGTGATTTTGGCCGAACTGGAAGATACCGACAATGCCCGAGCGGGTGATAAAGAGGTGATCATCACCACGGTCAGCAGCTGCGGTCGTCATATCAGTTCGACCACTATCACCACGGTCGGCGGGTTTATTCCGCTGATTATTGCAGGTGGTGGCTTCTGGCCTCCCTTTGCCATCGCAATTGCCGGCGGGACGTTACTCACGACGTTGCTGTCGCTCGTCTGGGTGCCAACCATGTATCTGTTACTGATGAAAACGCGCCGTACTGCTCCAACACCAGCGTTATCGTCTCAAATCGCATCATGAACAAGGTATTGATATAACTTATCTTTAAGATGGAGTCGTTCTAATTTTAAGGCAACAAAGTGCTCATCATCGGTGGGCACTTTAGTTAATTCAAGGGCGCGGATTTTATGGTCTAGTTCATGGTAGCGCTCTGCCATAGTGGCAAAAACGGCATTGATCGCTTTAAGCTTTTGAATATGTTCGACAAAATCTGGGAACTCATAAACCAATGCATGATTTTCGCCTAGCATAGTGTCACTCCTTGTTTCTGGTATCGACTCAATCGCAGTAAATCATAGGGATACTTCCGTTTAGTCCCTCAACGCTCGCCTTACGCCACTCTTCCTACCACTCACATGTATATTTCTATCGACTAAAGTAAAGACTGGTCTACACTGGTATCTGTGAGCGAACTATTTATAAATAATAGAAAATCTTAGACCCATATCAAGACCATGACGTAAAAGTTCGGTTACATTAGCGTTAACCTTTACCCTATAGGATCGTACAATGAACTATAAAAATTGGCCTATTGCAAAACAGATTGGTGCCCTCGCTTTTATCCTTACCCTGATCATTTTCTGCATACTGAGTACGCTCTCCTACAAATCCGCGTCAAACGTGCTCGAAGATAAAGGCATCAGTGCCATGAAAGCCGAGATGCACGCCGTCTCCGACATGCTTGAACTGCAATACGATAGCTTGCTGCAACTAGCAAGACGCAATGCCGATGTTTTTAAGGAAATGTACCCCGGCCAATTTAGTCGCCCAGATAAAACCGTGAATGTGCTCGGCGTCAGCACGCCAGCCTTACTACATGAAAAAGAACAAATTAACTCATCAAAGAGTAAAGTTGACCGCTTTGCCAACCTCACAGGCGGAACCGCCACTGTGTTTGTGCGCGATGGGGATGACTTTGTCCGGATTGCGACCTCGTTAAAAAAGGCCGATGGTAGCCGTGCCCTCGGTACCTTCCTCGGTAAAACCCATCCCGGTTATCCAACGCTTATCAAAGGTGAAGTTTACGAAGGCTACGCCAAACTCTTCGGTAAAGACTACATGACAGTATATCGCCCAATTAAGGATGCCCAAGGGCAAGTGATTGGGATCTTATATATCGGCTTTGAAATCACTCAATCCCTCACACAGTTACAAGCCGCGGTAAATAAAATCACCCTAGAAGAAACCGGTAGCTTCCTGCTGATGCGCAAAGCCGACAATGTGTTGGTCGCCAATCCTAAATTTAATGCGGGCGAGCCAGTAACTGAGTCCATGCTCGATGGATTAACCCTTAGCCAAGCCACACAGGATCAATCGGAGTTTCGCTACACTAACAGTAAAAACCAACCTATGTTTGCCTACACCCAAACGGTGAATGGGTGGAATTGGATGTTGATTGGTCAAGTGAATGCAAACGAATTAAATGAAGAGAGCCTACTGCTACTCACCATCAACGCCATAGTGGCGGTCACAGGTATTGTGCTTATTACCGTACTGCTATCCTTTGTGCTAATCCGCTCACTCAAGCCTTTGCATGCGCTGCAGCGCCATATGGAAATCCTCGGCACGGGGGACTTTAGTCATCCGCTTCCACCATCGGCCTACGATAGTCAAAACGAGGTCGACAAGATCACCACCAGCGTGTCGACCATGTCATCGGAATTGCGACAATTAATCAGTGCACTGCAAGCCTCAGTGCAAAGCATTGAACAACAAGCCTCTAAAGCACAGCGGATTGCTAAGCAAAACGGTGAAGAAGCCCAGGCATTGATGCAACAAACGGATCAAATCGCCACCGCGATTGAAGAAATGTCCACCTCCATCCGCGATGTCGCCAACCATGCTCAAGATGGTGCGAACCAGAGCCAACAAGTGGATCTCGCCGCCAAAGAAGGCCAACAGCAACAAACCCAAGTGGTACAAGATCTGTTGAAACTGAGCCAACAACTCAGTAGTAGCCATCAGGCCGTCGAAAAAGTCAGCCAAGAGAGTGAAGCCATCAGTAAAGTCACCGAGGTGATTAACAGCATTGCCGAACAAACCAACCTGCTCGCACTCAACGCGGCCATTGAAGCGGCCCGCGCAGGAGAACAGGGCCGAGGCTTTGCCGTGGTCGCCGATGAGGTGCGAACCTTAGCCCAGCGGACACAATCCTCCATTTTGGAAATTTCGCAAACCATTGATAAGCTACAATCTCAAGTGAAAACGACCACCAGCCAAATGGCGCAGAGCCACCAGCTGGGTATCGCCTCGGCGAATCAAGGGGAAGAAACCGGTAAGCAGCTGGAGGAAATCACCCGCAGAATTGGCGAACTGGCGATTAGCTCACGCAATATTGCTTCGGCGACTGAGCAGCAAAGCAGCGTTGCCCAAGAGATCACCCATAATCTGCACCAGATAAGCGAACTGGCTAATGAAGGTGAGCACAGAGCGGCCGAAACAGTGAACTCGGCGAATGACCTATCCTCCCTCGCCGTCGCGCTTAAACAGCAAATCAGCCAATTTAAAGCCTAAGTCAAACCATTGCTTTGTTCAGATACCGCCCACTTGGGCGGTATTTTTTTGACTTTCAACTTAAGTTACATCTATTCAGTTAAGTCGACATTGCTAAATTCATGCAGCAAAACTGCAAGGTAAACCACGCGAAACGCCTATCACATTAGTGCTGCTTCATGTTCGAGCAACCTGCTGGCTTTGGCTTTGGCTTTGGCTTTGGCTTTGGCTTTGGCTTTGGCTTTGGCAATTGAGCATAAGCTTTCAGATAAGCTTGAACTAACGCTTTAATAAGCTGTGGGGTTTATCGAGACTGTGCGGCTAAATCAAATTGAGCCGTGTTTCTTATGGAAACCTGTAGCTAACTTCTTTCTTGTTGCTTGTTGCTTGTTGCTTGTTGTGGCACAACATATCTCAGCAAACCAAGCCACCTTAGCGAATCCCTTAAGCTTAATAACGTGGTAATAAAAAACCCCGCAGTTGCGGGGTTTTAAAGGGTTCAGCTATAGGAGGTTAGCTATTACTCAGCGTCATCGCTTGAGCGGTCCATGTTCTCCGTGTTTTCAAGCCACAGGGCGTTGATCACACCAAAAGAACAGGCTAACAAAACCCCTAATATCCACGTGAAATACCACATAGTAGATGCTCCTTAATTCTAATAGAGTGAGGCTTTGTTATCTTCAATATGTTTGCGGTTTAAGCGGCCAAACATCTTGAAGTAAGTCCATACAGTGTAACTTAACACGATTGGAACGAAGATAATCGCCGCCCAAGTCATTACAGTTAATGTCATTTCACTCGCAGTCGCATCCCACATGGTTAAGCTCACGTTAGGATCTAATGAAGATGGCATAACGAATGGGAACATTGCTGCACCACAAGTTAAGATCACCATAGCCACAGTCAGCGAGCTAAATAAGAACGCAAAACCTGAACGATTTAAGCGGCTCACTAGGATAACCAGCAGTGGTAATGCCACACCTAATACTGGGAACAGCATAGTAATAGGATACTTATCATAATTGGCTAACCAAGCGCCAGACTCAACTGCAACGGTTTTCAGCGTTGGGTTTGACAGTGCATGGTGGTCAAGGGTTGAAGTGATAACATAACCATCAATACCATTAGCTAACCACACACCCGCAGCGGCAAATAATACTGCCACTAACAGTGCACATAGCTGAGTCGCATTCGCGGCACGTACACGCAGCTCACCGTCGGTCTTCATTTGTAACCAAGCAGCGCCTTGCATCATAAACATGCTCACGCTCACTAAGCCCGCCAGTAAACCGAATGGGTTCAACAGACCAAATAAACCACCGTGATAAGTCGCACGCAGGAACTCATCGAAATTGAATGGCACACCTTGGAGTAAGTTACCGAAGGCCACACCGATGATCAGCGGTGGAATAAAGCCACCACAGAACAACGCCCAGTCCCACGACTTACGCCATTTTGGATTTTCAATCTTAGAGCGATAGTCAAATCCTACAGGACGAGTGTACAAGGCAAACAGCACTAACATCATGGCCACATAGAAGCCAGAGAAAGACACTGCATACACCATAGGCCATGCCGCAAACAAGGCACCACCTGCGGTGATTAACCATACTTGGTTACCGTCCCAATGGGGAGCAATGGTGTTGACCATAATACGGCGCTCAGTATCGTCTTTACCGATAATCGGTAAAAGTGCACCCACGCCCATGTCAAAACCGTCAGTGACCGCAAATCCGATGAACAGTACGCCGATCAGAGCCCACCAGATAACTCTCAATATTTCATAATCAAACATAATGAAATCCTCTGCTTAGGCTTCTAGTTTCTCGAAGTGATAACGACCAGTCTTTAAACTGCTAGGGCCAAGACGGGCAAACTTAAGCATCAAGAATATCTCGATCACCAGCAGCACAGTGTAGAACAGTGAAATCGAAATAATACTGAACCACAGATCCCCAGTCGTTAAACTCGAAGCAGACATAAAGGTCGGCAGCACCTCAGAGATGGTCCAAGGTTGACGGCCATATTCAGCCACAAACCAACCACACTCGATCGCAATCCAAGGTAATGGCAAGCTAAAGAGTGCTGCTTTAAGTACCCATTTCTTCTCTTCGATCTGATGACGTGTGCTTTGCCAGAAGGCCGCCGCGAACACAAACAACATCACAAAGCCTAAGCCAACCATCACACGGAAGCTCCAGAAAATCGGTGCCACATTCGGGATAGAATCCTTCGCTGCCGCTTTGATTTGCTCTTCTGTCGCATCTACAACATTGTCGGTGTAACGCTTCAGCAGTAAGCCGTAACCTAAGTCAACTTTCGCCGCTTCGAACGCGTCACGTAACTCTGGAGACTTATCACCAGCGCGCAGTTTCACCAGCATCTCGTAAGCTTTCATACCGTTGCGGATACGTACTTCGTGTTCAGCCACTAAGTCACGTAGACCTGTCACTTCTTCATCTAAAGAACGTGTTGCCACGATACCCATAGCGTAAGGGATCTTAACCGCGAAATCGGTGTGCATGGTTTCTTGATTTGGGAAACCAACTGCAGTAAAGGCTGCAGGAGCTGGCTCTGTGTGCCACTCAGCTTCAATTGCCGCTAACTTAACGCGCTGCGCTTCACCCACTTTATAGCCTGATTCGTCACCCAGAACGATAACAGACAGGATAGACGCCATACCGAAGCTGGCTGCAATCGCAAATGAACGACGTGCAAAAGGTAAGTCACGTTTCTTCAGAATGTAGTAAGAGCTGATCGCTAATACGAACATTGCGCCAGTCACATAGCCAGAAGCCACAGTGTGAACAAACTTCACCTGTGCAACAGGGTTGAAGATAACATCAGCGAAGCTGGTCATTTCCATACGCATGGTTTCGTAATTGAACACGCTACCCACAGGGTTTTGCATCCAACCGTTTGCCACCAGAATCCACAATGCGGAGAAGTTGGAACCAAAGGCCACCAACCAGGTTGTCGCTAAGTGTTGACGCTTAGAGAAACGATCCCAACCGAAGAAGAACATACCCACGAAGGTCGATTCTAAGAAGAACGCCATTAATCCTTCAATGGCCAGTGGTGCACCAAAGATGTCACCCACATAGTGCGAATAATAAGACCAGTTAGTACCAAACTGGAATTCCATCGCTAAACCCGTTGAAACACCCAAGGCAAAGTTGATACCAAACAACTTACCCCAGAACTTAGTCATATCTTTATAAATTTGTTTATCAGTCATCACATAGAGTGATTCCATGATAGCCAGCAAAAATGCCAACCCCAAGGTTAAGGGAACAAACAGGAAGTGATACATGGCTGTCAGCGCAAACTGCAACCGTGATAGCTCAACAACCTCTTCAACAATCATCGGTGACTCCTTACGTGGTGCGTCCAATTGCTACGACTACTTGAGCCATTCGTAGCAAGTGCCTTTGTAGGATAGTGAGTTTTCATTTTGTGTTTATAGCTGAATTCAGTATAAACCGTTAAATTTCATCTTTTTCATTACATCGAAGCAGCAAGGCTTAAAAATCCCCTTTTCCCTCGCATACTGAGACCCTAGTCACACTATCGCTCGGCTTTGAGACTTTCACCTCACCACCCAATCCTACAAATGATCCCATCGATATAAATATCAGATAGTTAAGATATTTAATCGCTTTCATTTGTGAGTATTTTATACCACCCGCCTTTGATTCAAATCAATCAAACTCAGGGCTTTAGATGGGTTTTGCTACGGGGCACACACTTCACTTTTACCCACAGTTGACAGAGCCATAATTATGGGGTAGAGAGCGATTCATATTGAATTAAAAAGCCCATTTTTGACCGTTTGAGCACAAAACTGCACTACAAACACCAAAAACTGATAAAAACAAATTAAAAACAATATTCACACTAATAAAACATTATCCATTCAATTTTGGATAATACAATATATTTGTTTAAATTCAACAATATACAAAATTAAACACACTTAAACCAATAAAAGCATGATATATATTGATTAGTTTTTCTAATTGCTAAATGTACTTTTTTTCGTTTGAGAAGATAGATTTAACTGGTTAATATATCTCCTGTGTTAAGGAGACGGTTTGATGTGACTGGTGAAGCGCCCCAGGCAAGCCAAACTCCGCGCACATAGGTATAACTTTGGTGTGGAGAAAGAGATATGACAAACTTATTTGAACGTCTGGTTAACAGCTATAAGCGTGTTTTTGTTGAACTTTATACAGCTCGTGAGCTGTAATCGTTGACCGCTTACTCTGAAATAATACTGATTTGATTTGAAGTTTTGTTAGCGCAAAACGAGCCCCCTTCTCGATGAGTTGGGGGCTTTTTGTTTTTATCTCTCGAGAATACAGGCAAGTACAGCGACTAAATTAAGGCAAGTCAATTTTGTTTCACTTGTGTGAACTACTTATTAAGGGGTAATTAGTCTTTAAAATTGATATTTTTAAACTTCATTTTATTAGATTTAACAAATGTAAGACTAAGATCTTAAAATACCTTATCTTTTTAAAAGATGCGTTTTATATATAAAAAAGGAGCGAAAAATTTCGCTCCTTTTTTTGCTCACTTAAGTCGTGGTTTTCTCAGTAAAAACCTTAGCCTAAGTTGACTCGCGCATTGCGGAACATGCGCATCCATGGGCTGTCTTCACCCCAGTTATCTGGGTGCCAAGAGTTCGCAACCGTTCTAAATACACGCTCAGGGTGTGGCATCATCAGGGTCACACGGCCATCGGTAGTACAGATACCGGTTAAACCGTTTGGCGAGCCGTTCGGGTTTTGTGGGTATTGGGTGGCTATTTCACCTTTACCATTCACAAAACGCAGCGCGATAGTGCCAGAGGCCTCAGCTAACGCCAGTGCCTGCGCGCTGGCAAACTCTGCGTGTCCTTCACCGTGAGACACGGCGATAGGCATACGTGAACCCGCCATACCTTGGAAGAACAATGATGGACTTTGCTGCACTTCAACTAAGCTGAAACGCGCTTCAAAACGCTCAGAGCGGTTACGCACGAAACGTGGCCAGTGCTCGCTACCCGGGATGATTTCCTTCAGGTTAGACAGCATTTGGCAACCGTTACACACACCGAGGGCAAAGCTTGAGTCACGCTCGAAGAAGCGTGAGAACTCATCGCGAGCACGGGCGTTGAACAGGATAGACTTAGCCCAACCTTCACCCGCACCTAATACGTCACCGTAGGAGAAGCCACCACAGGCCACCAGACCTTGGAACTCTTCGAGGCTAATGCGGCCTGACAGAATGTCAGACATATGCACGTCACGGCTCTCAAAACCTGCGCGGTCAAACGCGGCCGCCATTTCCACATGGGAGTTAACGCCCTGCTCGCGCAGAATAGCCATCTTAGGTGCAGCACCTTTGAGGATGTACGGCGCAGCAACGTCTTCACTTGGATCGAAGCTTAAGTTAACCGTTAAACCTAAGTCGGTTTCATCCTGTTTGAGCTTAAACTCTTCTAATGCGCAGGCTGGGTTATCACGCAGCGCTTGCATACGGTAAGTGGTTTCAGACCATAAAGTACGCAGTGCAACACGTGTCTCGCTGAACACTTCACGCGCACCATCTTTAATGGTTACGCGTTGGTCATTCGCCAGAGTACCAATCATGTGGCAAGGTACGCCTGCTTGGGCGAATTGCGCAGCGATAAGCTCGGCATCAGCGCGGCTCACTTGCAGTACGCCACCGAGTTCTTCATTGAATAGACGTTCAACGTCAGTACCTTGCAGTGCACTTAAGTCGATAGCAAGACCCGTGTTACCGGCAAAGGCCATTTCCACTAACGTCGTGAATAAACCACCGTCACTGCGGTCGTGGTATGCAATAACCGACTTCTTCGCCACCAGCTTTTGCATGGTTTCGAAGAAACCACGTAACAGAGCTGCATCGTCTAAGTCTGGCGCGATATCGCCTAACTCACCGTAAACCTGTGCCAAACAAGAACCGCCTAAACGATTTTTGCCAGCGCCTAAGTCGACTAATAACAGCGAGGTTTCGCCTTTATCACTGCGAAGTTCAGGCGTTACCGTGTTACGGATATCCTGCACCACACCGAAGGCAGAAATGACCAACGACATAGGTGCCGTCACGGTTTTGTTCGCGCCGTCTTGCTGCCATGCGGTTTTCATCGACATGGAGTCTTTACCGACAGGAATGGTCAGGCTCAGTTCTGGACACAGCTCTTCACCCACGGCCTTAACCGCTTCATAAAGACCCGCATCTTCGCCAGGGTGGCCCGCGGCAGACATCCAGTTAGCCGACAGTTTGATACGTTTGAACGAACCAATATCCGCACCCGCGATGTTCATAATCGATTCGGCAACCGCCATACGGGCAGAGGCGCCAAAATCGAGCAGTGCCAGCGGCGTACGTTCACCCATAGACATGGCTTCACCGGCATAGGTATCAAAGCTTGCCGCCGTTACCGCGCAATCAGCCACAGGGACTTGCCATGGGCCAACCATTTGGTCACGGTTTACTAGACCCGTTACCGTGCGGTCACCAATGGTGATAAGGAAGGTTTTGTCCGCCACAGTTGGCAGGCTAAGAATGCGTTTGACCGCTTCTTTCACATCGATGTTGCTTTGCTCAAGTGCAGGTGAAACTGCCTTAGCGGATACCACATTACGGCTCATCTTAGGTGCTTTACCTAATAACACCTCGAGTGGTAAATCGATAGGATTGTTATCGAAATGGCTGTCAGCTAGGGTTAAATGCTGCTCTTGCGTTGCCTCGCCCACTACCGCAAACGGTGCGCGCTCACGCTCACAAATCGCAGTAAATAACGGCAGGTCTTCGGCAGCAACCGAAAGCACATAACGTTCCTGCGATTCGTTACACCAGATCTCCAGCGGGCTCATGCCCGGCTCGTCCGATGGCACGTTGCGCAGATTGAAGATACCACCACGGCCGCCATCGTTAACTAACTCAGGGAAAGCGTTAGATAAACCACCCGCGCCCACGTCGTGGATAAATTGGATCGGGTTTTTATCGCCTAATTGCCAGCAGCGGTCGATCACTTCTTGACAGCGGCGTTCCATTTCTGGGTTTTCACGCTGAACCGACGCAAAGTCTAAATCTTCGCTCGATTGACCCGACGCCATAGAAGAGGCCGCGCCGCCGCCCAGACCGATGTTCATCGCAGGGCCGCCGAGTACGATAAGCTTAGCACCGACGGTGATTTCGCCTTTTTGTACGTGCTCTTCGCGGATGTTACCTAAACCACCGGCTAACATGATGGGCTTGTGATAACCACGGACTTCTACGCCGTTGTGGCTCGAGACTTCTTGCTCATAGGTACGGAAGTAACCTAACAGTGCTGGACGACCAAACTCGTTGTTAAACGCCGCGCCGCCAAGCGGGCCTTCGGTCATGATATCCAGCGCGCTGACGATACGTTCAGGCTTACCGTAGTTGCCTTCCCATGGTTGTACAAAACCAGGGATTTTTAAATTCGATACGCTAAAGCCAGTTAAACCCGCTTTAGGTTTAGAGCCACGACCGGTTGCACCTTCGTCGCGGATCTCACCACCTGACCCCGTCGCCGCACCTGGATATGGGCTGATTGCTGTAGGATGGTTGTGGGTTTCCACTTTCATCAGTACGTGCATTGGTTCAGTGTGATAGCTGTAAACACCGTTTGGATCGGGGAAGAAACGTCCCGCAACCGAACCTTCCATCACAGCGGCGTTATCTTTATAGGCAGATAACACGTGGTCTGGTGTGGTTTCAAAGGTGTTTTTAATCATCTTGAACAGAGACTTAGGCTGTGCCTCGCCATCAATTGTCCAATCTGCGTTAAAAATCTTGTGACGGCAGTGCTCAGAGTTGGCCTGAGCAAACATCATCAGTTCAATATCGTTTGGATTGCGGTTCAAACGCACAAAGTTTTCGACAAGATAATCGATTTCATCTTCGGCGAGCGCCAGACCCATTTCGACGTTGGCCACTTCAAGGGCACGGCGACCTTCAGCCAATACGTTCACACTCTTGAAAGGCGCAGGTTCAGTGCGCTTAAACAGCACATCGGCTTTTGCAAAATCGTCCAGAACCACTTCAACCATACGGTCGTGCAATAACCCTTTGAGGGTTTGTTGCTGCTCGACAGTCAAAGTGTCTGACTCCACATAATAGGCAACACCACGCTCTAAGCGCTTCACTTTACCTAAACCACAATTGTGGGCGATATCAGTGGCTTTAGAAGACCATGGGGAAATTGTGCCGGGGCGGGGAGTAACAAACAGGAGTGAACCTTGGGGGGTATGGGCTTCGATAGCAGGTCCATAGGTGAGAATTTTTTCAAGTTGCTCACGCTCATTGGTCTCAAGCAACTCGCTCAAATCCGCTAAATGAACATACTCAGCATAGATTTGGCGTACCGGAAGCGCAGCGTTTACGCAGGCCTCCATTAGCTTTTGCACTCTAAACGTCGAGAGTGCTGGGGCTCCGCGGATGATCTCCATCACGTCAATTCACCTTATATTTATAATTGCAGGGGTCAGAGATGGCGCTATTATAAGGAAATGTCTGTCACAAATCACCTGTGACCTTACGTAAAACAGTGTTTCCTATTAAGATAAAAAGCGGCCCTTTTCCCCTCCTTCGTATTCCATGCGGTACGATTTTTTTACGTAATTGGCGACAAACGGATATAATCACAGCAATGTCAGCCAGTTTATCCTTGTTACCTCACTGACCTTCTACTGTTCATCATTTTGATTTTATTTAATAAAGTGTGTTTAATGACTCGATTTCTGTTCGCGATTATCTTAGGTTTCTTACTGACGGCGTGTCAGCAAGTGACCGTGGAAGAAACAGAATATGTCCCCCATAAACTCACCGAATTAAGGGTCGGCACCCTTTATGGCCCGCAAATTTATATGACCTCGGGCCAAGGTAACAGCGGCTTCGATTACGATATGGCGGTGCTGTTTGCCGAGTATCTCGATGTGCCCTTAAAAATGGTGCCCTACACCAACCGCGCCGAACTCTATGAAGCATTGAAAAAAAACGAGATTGATATCATTGCCGCGGGGATGACAGAAACCCCTGCGCGGCGCGAACAATTCCGTTTAGGCCCGCCGCTGTATCGTGTCAATCAAGTACTGGTTTACCGTGAAGGCATGCCAACACCCAAAGACATCACAGATTTAAAAGGCAAAATTACTGTAATTGCCGACTCTTCTTTTGTGGAAACCTTGACGCAATTACAGAAACGCCATCCGACGCTGGTGTGGGATCAAGTCACAGATAAAGACAGCGAAGAGCTGCTAGCGATGATCGCCAACAAGGAAATCGACTACACCATCGCCGACTCGAGCAGCGTGCAGATTAACCGCCGTTACTTACCGGATCTGCGCTCAGGGCTCGTGCTAGAAGAAAAGCTTGATGTGGTTTGGTTACTGCCCCCCACACACAGTGACGGCTTGATGAGTCAGTTATTGGCGTTTTGGCACCAAGAAAAACTCGCTGGCACACTCGATCATTTAAACGAAAAGTACTTTGGTCACGTCAAGCGTTTCGACTATATCGATACCCGCGCCTTCCTGCGCGCCATCGAAACCGTGCTGCCCCGTTATCGTCAGCTTTTCGAGACCCACGCCGGAGACTTAGATTGGCGTAAATTGGCGGCGACCAGTTATCAAGAATCCCATTGGAATCCTAATGCCCGCTCGCCGACTGGGGTGCGCGGCATGATGATGCTCACGCAGCCGACCGCCAAAGAAATTGGTATTACGAACCGCCTCGATGCGGAAGAGAGTATTCGCGGCGGCGCCGCTTATTTACGGGATATGATCAACCGTCTGCCAGAGTCTATCCCCGAGAGTCAACGCATGTGGTTTGCGCTGGCCTCTTACAATATCGGTTATGCCCATGTGGAAGATGCCCGTAAGCTCGCCGAATCCATGGAGCTTAATCCCAACGCCTGGCGGGATCTTAAAAAGGTATTGCCACTGCTGCAAAAGCGTAAATATTACCAGAAGACCCGCTATGGCTATGCCCGTGGTAGCGAAGCCGTGCATTACGTCGACAGCATTCGCCGCTATTACGACACCTTAGTCTGGGTCGATAATCAATCTAAACAACAAAATAGCGATGAGGAAGAACCGAGCGACCTCGCCTCGGAAGATGGCCCAGCGCCAGTGCCCGGCACCCTCAGCCCAGATAAGCCGAAATAGCCCTAACCGCTTCCCCCTCAATCACTTGACTTGCGCCGCAGCCTTGCTTTTTTGCGGCCATCAAACCACGATTTTAATCTTTGATTAAGCCAACACAGGCTAAAGTGAGCTAGCTTTCGGCTAAAAACGCTGCTTTATAGAGCAGATGCATCGAGAGGGATTGCCGCCTGAGATCTCTGCTGATACTGTCATAGTTACAGGTCAATATAATCATCATTGCACGTTAACCCATAGCCGTTAACCAAAGCAAAATAGCCTTAACCTAGACAATAACAAGATTGAAAACGGGGTCTATATGAGAAGAAAAACCATCAATAACAGCGCATCACGCCGTCGTACCACGCTGAAAATTCGCCATCGCCGGGTGCTGAATCGCCACAAACTGTTTTTTACGTTTCTCCAAGCCCAAGACTAACGCTTAAGCGAGTCTCCAAACTCCTTAGGATAGCGTCCCCTGCTGCGCCTTTTGAGCCTGTTTTAAAGCCTTCTTTTCCTCCCTGCGACGTTTAAAAAAGCGGCTCAATTGGTCAGCACAGTCCTGCGCTAACACCCCTGACGCCACCTCAACTTGATGATTAAAGGCTGGATGCTGCAAGAGATTAAGCACGGTTCCTGCGGCGCCGGTCTTCTCATCCTTTGCCCCAAATACTACGCGGGCAATCCGGCTATGCACCATGGCACCGGCGCACATAGCACAAGGCTCGAGGGTAACGTAAAGAGTGGTATCGAGAAGTCGATAGTTTTCAATCGTCTGCCCCGCTGCTCGCAAACACTGAATTTCAGCATGGGCGCAAGGATCGTGCTCACTGATAGATAAGTTGTATCCGGCCGCGATTTGCTGACCCTCTTTGACTAAAACCGCACCCACAGGCACTTCACCCGCCGCCTCGGCCTTTTCAGCCATAGTCATCGCGACACGCATCCAATGCTCATCGATTCGAGCTTGTTCAACATCTGCTTGATTGAGACTCGCTTGATTGAGACAAGGTTGCTCGCCAACAAGCACATTACCACTCACTTCATCACAACCAAGTTCATCAGCGCCAAGTTCATCGGAGCTGAGCGTCTTCGCATGCAAGGTTTTTGGGTTCAGTTTTGTCTGCTCCACTTAAGGATTCTCTTTTATCAACAATGTGGGCAATTATACCCATAACCAATAAAAAAGGCGCACTTGGCGCCTTTTCATTAATGCATCATGTCATCAAGACAGGGGATTATTCCCACTCGATAGTTGCAGGTGGCTTACCTGAAATATCGTAAACCACGCGGGAGATACCGTCGATTTCGTTGATGATACGGTTAGACACTCGGCCTAAGAAATCGTATGGCAAGTGCGCCCAGTGAGCGGTCATAAAGTCGATGGTTTCAACGGCGCGCAGTGACACCACCCAATCGTATTTACGGCCATCGCCCATTACACCGACAGAGCGAACGGGTAAGAACACGGTAAATGCTTGGCTGACTTTGTTATAAAGATCAGCTTTGTGCAGCTCTTCGATGAAAATCGCATCGGCGCGGCGCAGCAAATCACAGTATTCTTTCTTCACTTCGCCCAGTACACGCACGCCTAAACCAGGGCCTGGGAACGGGTGGCGGTAAAGCATGTTGTATGGCAGACCTAGCTCAAGGCCAATCTTACGCACTTCGTCTTTAAAGAGTTCGCGCAGAGGCTCAACCAGACCTAACTCCATATCGTCTGGCAGACCGCCAACGTTATGGTGCGACTTAATTACATGGGCTTTACCTGTGGCGCTGCCAGCAGATTCAATCACGTCTGGGTAGATGGTGCCTTGGGCTAACCATTTAGCGTTAACGCATTTCTTGGCTTCTTCGTCGAAGATCTCAACGAATACACGGCCGATGATTTTACGTTTCGCTTCTGGATCGGCTTCGCCTTTCAGCGCGTCAAGGAAGCGGTTTTCCGCATCGACGTGAACAATGTTCAGACCGAAATGATCACCAAACATTTCCATGACTTGCTTCGCTTCGTTTAAACGCAGTAAGCCGTTATCAACAAATACGCAGGTCAGTTTTTTGCCAATTGCGCGGTGCAGCAGCATGGCCACTACCGATGAATCCACACCACCAGACAGGCCTAAAATCACTTCGTCGTCGCCAACTTGCTTTTTCAAGCGTTCGATAGCGTCTTCGATGATTGAAGAAGGTTTCCAGTTGGCCGCACAGCCGCAGATATCTAAGGCAAAGTGCGACAGCATACGCATGCCCTGGCGGGTATGGGTTACTTCAGGGTGGAACTGCACGCCGTAGAAACGTTTTTCCTCACAAGACATGGCCGCAAATGGGCAAGTGTCCGTTTTAGCAACGGCCACAAAACCTTCTGGGATAGCCGAAACTTTATCGCCATGGCTCATCCACACATCGAGCAGCGATTTGCCATCGGCACTGACTGCGTCTTCGATATCTTTAAACAGGGCCGATTGCGCTAACATTTCGATTTGAGCGTAGCCGAACTCGCCTTCACCCACGCCTTGAATCACTTTACCGCCCAGTTGCTCAGACATGGTTTGCATGCCGTAGCAGATCCCTAGAACGGGGACGCCAGCATTGAACACATATTCAGGTGCGCGGGGAGAGTTGTCGGCAGTCACACTTTCTGGGCCGCCAGCGAGGATAATCCCGTTAGGGGCAAACTCACGGATTTGGGCTTCGGTCACATCCCACGCCCATAACTCACAGTAAACACCAATTTCACGGATACGACGGGCAATTAGCTGGGTGTACTGAGATCCAAAGTCGAGGATCAGTATCTTATGCTCATGAATATCGCTCATGGATAACCTTTATCTCATCTATTGTTTTAACTTAGCTCAAGACTACGAGGTTCAATCTTGAGGGCATACAAATCTTAATAACGGGGCGGCTTATCGCCGCCCCATTATCACAAACGTTTACGCACCTGAACGGTAGTTTGGCGCTTCTTTAGTGATGGTCACATCGTGAACGTGGGACTCGCCCATGCCCGCAGACGTCACTTTCACAAATTGCGCTTTTTCGTTCAGTTCTTGAATCGTCGCACAGCCAGTTAAGCCCATGCATGAACGCAGACCACCCATATGTTGATGGATGATTTCCTTGAGCTTGCCTTTGTAAGGTACACGGCCTTCGATGCCTTCTGGCACCAGCTTGTCGGCAGCATTGTCAGATTGGAAATAACGGTCAGAAGAACCTTGAGACATGGCACCTAAAGAACCCATACCGCGGTATGACTTATAGGCACGACCTTGGTAGAGTTCCGTTTCGCCTGGCGCTTCGTCAGTACCCGCGAACATTGAACCCGCCATAATGCACGATGCACCTGCGGCTAAGGCTTTGGCTAAGTCACCCGAGAAACGTACACCGCCGTCGGCGATAACAGGGATCCCTAAGCCTTTTACGGCTTCGGCAGCGTCAGACACTGCGGTAATTTGTGGCACGCCCACACCCGTCACGATACGTGTGGTACAGATAGAACCAGGGCCAATACCAACTTTAACCGCGTTAACGCCGGCTTCAACTAGGGCTAATGCGCCTTCAGCTGTCGCCACGTTACCACCGATGATTTGTAGTTCTGGGTATTTAGCGCGGGTTTCACGGATACGTTGCAACACGCCTTCAGAGTGGCCGTGAGAAGAGTCAATCAGCAGCACGTCAACACCGGCTTTCACCAGTGCATCGACACGCTCTTCGTTACCGGCACCGGCACCCACGGCTGCGCCCACACGTAAACGACCTAATTCGTCTTTACAGGCATTAGGCTTACGCTCAGCTTTTTCGAAGTCTTTTACTGTGATTAAGCCTTTCAGCTTGAAGTTATCATCGACAACTAACACTTTTTCGATACGGTTTGAGTGCATTAACTTTTGCACTTCATCTAACTTAGTGCCTTCCGCAACAGTGACTAAACGCGCCTTTGGCGTCATCACTTCTTCTACGGTTTTGCTCCAGTCAGTCACGAAACGTACGTCACGGCCAGTGATGATACCCACCAATTCATTGGCTTCGTTCACCACAGGGTAACCCGCAAAACCATTCTTCGCGGTCAGCACTTTAAGATCCGCCAGCGTAGTTGAAGGCGTTACCGTCACAGGTTGTTGAACCACACCCGCTTCGTAAATTTTTACTTTACGAACTTCTTCGGCCTGCTTTTCTATGCTCATGTTTTTATGAATAAAACCTAAGCCACCTTCCTGTGCCATGGCGATCGCGAGACGCGCTTCGGTCACAGTGTCCATAGCGGCAGACACAAGCGGAATATTCAGTTCAATGGTATTGGTCAGGCGAGTTTTAAGGATGGCGGTGTTTGGGAGTACAGTCGAATGCGCAGGAACAAGTAACACATCGTCAAAGGTTAGCGCTTCTTTAATTAAACGTAGCATAGGCAACATCTCCCCAGTTGAGTAGGATTTTAGAGGTGAAATATTGCGGCGGGATTATACCTTGCATCTGGGGAGCGGTAAATGGAAAATAGTGAAAAAATCCCATTTGCACGAGAAAACACATGCAAGTCCCTAAAAATAATATTTATACCGTCTCACGCCTCAATGGTGAAGTCAGGCAAATTCTCGAGGGACAACTGGGAAAAGTCTGGCTAAATGGTGAAATTTCCAACTTTTCGGCCCCCAGTTCTGGACATTGGTATTTAACCCTCAAGGATCATTATTCCCAAATTCGCTGCGCCATGTTCAAGGGGCGCAACCAAAGCGTGAGCTTTAAACCTGTGAATGGCCAACAGGTGCTCGTGAAAGGCGCGATTAGCGTGTATGAGCCTAGAGGCGACTATCAATTATTGATTGAATCTATGCTCCCCGCAGGGGATGGCTTACTGGCACAGCAATTTGAAGCGCTCAAAATGAAGCTCGCGGCGCAGGGATTATTTGCCGCCGACACTAAACGCCAGTTACCGAAAAATATTCAACGTATTGGCGTCATCACCTCCCCCACGGGCGCGGCTATTCGCGATGTATTGCATGTGCTTGCCCGCCGCGACCCTTCCATCGAAGTGATTATTTATCCAACACAAGTACAGGGTGAAAATGCGGATATGAATATCTGCCAAGCCATCAATATCGCCAACCAACGGCTCGAGGTCGATGTATTACTGCTCACCCGCGGCGGCGGCTCACTCGAGGATTTATGGTGTTTTAATAGTGAAGCGCTCGCCCATACCATCTACAACAGTGCCCTGCCCATTGTTAGCGCCGTAGGCCATGAAGTCGACACCACTATCAGTGACTATGTGGCCGACGTTCGCGCCCCGACGCCTTCTGCGGGCGCAGAGCTACTGTCTCAGGATAGCGACAATAAGAGCCAACGCTTAGCCACTGTACTCTCGCGCCTCAAACAGAGCGCCAGCCACTATCAACTCAAGCAAGAAAGACGCTTAAGTTTGCTCGAACACAGACTGCAACGCTTAGATCCTAAGCGCACCTTGCAACAATTTGAGCAGCGTTTTGATGAAATGCAATTAAGACTCGAAGCCGCATTGTCTAACAAATTGCACGGCTTAAGTCGCCGTCAGCAGCAACTGGCAAGCCGCCTCGAGCAGCAGTCCCCAAAGCACAAACTCGCACTCGAGACCAATCGATTGAGCTATTTAGCGACGCGTTTACAAAACGCTATGCAGGATACCCTCAACCAAAGCGAGCAGCGGATAAAATACGCCGCCCATCAATTGGAAACGGTTAGTCCATTAGCTACTTTGAGCCGGGGTTACAGCATCACCACAGATGCAAATGATCAAGTCATAGACAATGCCGCCCAGCTGAGTGTGGGCGATAAGATAAACACTCGCCTACGCCATGGACAAGTGCAGTCGACCGTGACGCAAATAACCGATGAAAATTAAGTCTAGACAGCCTTAAGGCTCAACGTCTAAGCCCATAGGCATAATGTATTTTATCTAAGCAAGACTTAAGATTGCGGCCTAAAACGCGCTAGTAAAAAAGGAACCCTAGGGTTCCTTTTTTTATGTTCAGCTTAAGCCAATAGCGCAGATTTACTTTGTCTTGCGATCTTTAATATGGCTCAGGGCGCGCTTACGGCGACGTTCTTGGCTCATGGTCAGCTTTTCAACCTTGTTTTCAAACGGGTTATCACCCTCTTGGAAACGCAGCTGAATTGGCGTACCGACCACTTTCAATGAACGGCGGAAGTAGTTCATCATGTAGCGCTTGTAAGAATCAGGCAGCTTGCTGACTTGGTTACCGTGAATAACCACGATTGGCGGGTTATAACCACCGGCGTGGGCGTATTTCAGTTTCACACGGCGACCGTTCACCAATGGTGGCTGATGGTCATCCTGCGACATTTGCATAATGCGGGTCAGCATAGAGGTGCTCACGCGGCGAGTCGCACTGTCGTAAGCTTCTTCAATCGACTCAAACAGATGGCCAACGCCCGTACCATGTAGCGCCGAAATAAAGTGAATGCGAGCAAAGTCGATAAAGCCTAAGCGGCGGTCGAGTTCACTCTTAACCCGGTCTTTAATGCCCTGATCGATACCGTCCCACTTGTTGACGGCGATAACTAAGGCGCGGCCCGCGTTCAGGGCAAAACCTAATAGACCTAAATCCTGCTCGGCAATCCCTTCACGGGCATCGATGATCAGCAGCACAACGTTGGCATCTTCAACCGCTTTTAGGGTTTTGATCACCGAGAATTTTTCAATCACTTCATGGACTTTACTGCGGCGACGCACACCGGCAGTATCGATAATCACGTATTCGCGGCCATCGCGTTCCATCGGAATGTAAATACTGTCGCGAGTGGTGCCCGGCTCGTCGTAAACCACCACACGCTCTTCACCTAAGATACGGTTAGTCAGCGTTGATTTACCTACGTTAGGCTTACCGATAATCGCAAGCTTAATCGGTAAATCCTGCAGACGCTTCTGCTCGGCTTCGGCTTCTTCTTCTGTGTACTGACGCTCGTCGACTTCTTCCTCTTCGCCTTGGCGTTCAATCCCCATCGCTTCGGCATAAGGGGTTAAGGCGTACTCAATCATGTTGGTCACGCCGCGACCTTGGGCGGCAGCCATTTGATAGACTTCACCTAAACCTAACGACCAAAACTCGGCGCAGGCAGAATCGGCATCGATACCGTCAATCTTGTTAGCCACCACGAAAGTGGTTTTTTGGCGGCTACGTAAGTGCTGAGCAATAGACAAATCTGCGGCGGTTAAGCCCGCGCGCGCATCGGTCATAAATAAGACAACATCGGCTTCTTCGATAGCGGCAAGGGACTGCTCGGCCATCTTAGTTTCGATCCCCTCTTCAGTGCCGTCGATACCGCCGGTATCCACCACGATAAACTCATAGCCGGATAGGAATGCTCGACCATATTTACGGTCACGTGTTAGGCCAGGAAAGTCAGCAACCAGCGCATCACGCGTACGCGTAAGGCGGTTAAATAAAGTGGATTTACCGACGTTCGGCCGACCAACAAGGGCCACTACAGGGATCATGATTTTGCCTCTAAAAAACTTTTCAATAAAAAGCCCCCGGAACACACTTCCAGGGGCTCTACAAGGATAACACTTTTAACTAAGGAAGTGTTACAACAGCTAACTTTCCGCTGCGACCTTGCACGTAGATTTTATCATCCACCACTAATGGCTGGCTGAATAATCCAGAGCTGTCCACTTGGATACGACCGACAATACTGCCTGTGCTGCGGTCGATAAAGTGCAGATAACCTTCAAAATCGCCCACGACCAGATAGTCGCGATACACGGCTGGTGACGTGAGTGTACGGTTCGCCAGCTCAGAGTTGCTCCACAATTCTAAGCCGTTACGTCTGTCCACGGAGTAGATACGGCTGTGATCATCGACTAGGAATAAGCTTAAGCCTGCTGACGCTAGCTCATTGAAGCTGGAGTACTTACGGGTCCAAATCACACGTCCGGTACGCAGTTCCATCGACACCAAGTTACCGTTGTAGCTCACCGCATAAAGGTTGTCACCTAAGATCAGCGGCGTCATATCCACATCGGCCATACGAGTAAACTCATTGCCGCCAGTTGGATTATAAATCGCTTGTTCCCATGCGGCTTGACCGTTGTTTTTCACCACAACGGCGACTTTGCCATCGGCAGTACCGATAAAGAAACCACCCGCCTCATAGGCCGCAGAACCTGTGCCACGTAAGGTTAGATTAGGCAACTGCATCTCATAGGCCCACAGCTTAGCGCCCGTATCGACGTTAAAGGCTTCGAGCGCGCCAGAGCTAGTGCTCACCACCACCACATCGTCAGCAACGGTTGGTTTAGAGAGTAACTCGCCACCAGCCACGACATGCCATAACACTTGACCATCTTCGGCATTCAACGCGGCCAATAGACCACTCTCACCACCGACAAAGATTTTATTGCGCGCGGCAGTAACACCTGCGGCTAAGCGTGCGCCCTTGTTTTTGGCTAAGGCGTTATCGCGAAACTCTTCACTAAAATCTTTTTTCCAAACGCGCTCACCCGTGGCTTCATCAAAGGCCACGACTTCGCCGTAACGGTCGGCTGCAAAAATTTTACCGTAACGAACTGCAGGAGTGAGGCGAGAGTAATAATCACCGACACCATCACCTACAGAGGCGCTCCAACTTACTTCAGGAAACACTGTCGCCTGAATCGCAGTTAACTCACTTACCGGTTCTTCTTCCACATCGCTAGAAGAACAGGCGGATAACATGGCTAGGCTTAACCCAGCGGCTAGCAGGTTCTTGCACCAAGACTTCATCAAGGGATCCCTTATGCTTGATTTAGGTTATCAAGTTTGATTTTAAGTGCAGGGCTGGTCACAACACCGCCATTGTCCATTGCCGCTTGGTAAGCGGTTTTCGCTTTATCCGCTTCACCTTGGCGTACAAAGAAATCGCCTTTGAGTTCTTCACGTTGCGCTAAGAATGCTTTATCAGTCACTTGTTCTAAGGTCGCCAACGCAGTGCCGATTTGGCCTTGCTCTGCTTGAATACGTGCTAAACGCAGTGTTGCCACTGTATCTAATCCAGCACCAGGCTTAGCGGCAATCACTTTCTTCAGTGCTTCTTCGGCCTTAGCAAAATCTTTGGCTTCAACCGCGGTTTTCGCAACGATCAGATCCAGCAGGGCTTGATAGCCCTTTTGGTCGTGATTTTTGGAAAACTCAGCAACGCCAGCCAGCATGGCCGCTTCGTCACTTGATTTGGTGGTTAAGGTTTGGAAAGCCTGTGATGCTTCTTCGGCCTTCACGATTTTCATGTCGGAGTAATAGTTCCAACCGTACAGGCCGCCTAAACCAACGACCGCCCCGATAACAATCGAGGTTCCATAGTCTTTCCAGAACTGCTTGATAGCATCAACTTGTTGTTCTTCTGTGCTATAAATTTCCACGCGCACGTCCCCTTATTTGGTAAGTTCAGCTAAAAATGCGCTTAATGCATTTCGAGCGACCCGTTGTTGTTCGTTGTCATTGCGTAAATATTTAACGGTAACCACACCTTCGGCGAGTTCTTCTTCACCGATGAGTAAGGCTACTTGTGCGCCGCTTTTATCGGCACGCTTAATTTGCTTCTTGAAGTTACCGCCGCCACAGTGGCTCATAACACGCAGTGTCGGTAAGGTTGAGCGTAACTCCTGCGCCACTTTAATGGCTTCAACCAAGCAGCTATCCCCCATCGCCGCGACGTAAACATCAACAGCCGCAGGGATATCTTGGGTCAGCTCTAAGGTTTCAAGCAGCAGAACGATGCGCTCTAATCCCATCGCAAAACCGACGGCTGGCGTATCTTTACCGCCCAATTGAGCGACTAAACCATCGTAGCGACCGCCCGCAAGTACAGTGCCTTGAGAGCCTAAGCTATTGGTAACCCATTCAAAAACCGTACGATTATAATAATCCAAACCACGGACTAAGCGCGGGTTAACTCGGTATTGGATGCCAACTGCGTCGAGGAGTTCACGCAATTGTGCAAAATGTTGTGAAGATTCTTCACCTAAGTAATCCATCAGCGCAGGCGCATCACCTAAAATGCTTTGCACTTGGGGATCTTTTGAGTCCAGTACCCGCAGCGGATTGCTGTACATACGGCGCTGGCTATCTTCGTCTAATTTGTCCTTGTGTTGCTCTAAGAAGGCAATCAAGGCTTCACGGTAAGCGGCGCGCTCAGCGGGGTCGCCTAAGGTGTTCAGCTCAAGCGTCACATGCTCGCTAATGCCGAGTTTTTCCCATAGACGGGCCGATAACATCAACACTTCAGCGTCAATATCGGCGCTACCAATGCCGTAGACTTCCACACCAAACTGGTGGAATTGGCGATAACGACCTTTTTGCGGACGTTCGTGGCGGAACATTGGGCCCATGTACCACAGGCGTTGTTCTTGGTTATAGAGCAGACCATGCTCATTACCCGCACGCACAGTTGAGGCGGTGCCTTCAGGACGTAGGGTTAAACTGTCACCGTTACGGTCCTCGAAGGTATACATTTCTTTCTCAACAATATCAGTCACTTCACCGATAGAGCGTTTAAAAAGATCGGTATTTTCCACTATTGGAGTGCGGATCTCACTGTAACCATAAGCAGCCACGCTCGCACGTAGTACCGCTTCCACTTTTTGCCATAGAGGACTTTGAGTTGGCAGAATGTCGTTCATTCCGCGAATCGCTTGGATCTGTTTTGCCACTGTATCGACTCGTCCGATTTTCGCTAAATTAATAAAAAATGTCAGGCATTATAGGCTGTTCAACACTAAACGTAAAATGACCCCGTCGGTTTCGGGGTCTAGCTCAAGGCTTGAGTGTTTTTATAACGCTTAACCTATGGGTTGATTCGGCTGTGTCTGTTACTCAGTCGTGTCTTTCACTTGGATGCGGTTAGCCATTTGGCTCGCCTTAGCGCGAATTTTCGCTTCGAGGGAATCGACTAGGTTATCATTGTCGAAACGCTCTTTTTGACGCTCGCCTTCATCGTAGTAACCACTCTTACGATGTCCACCCGTTAAGCCGATGTGTGACACTAAGGCTTCGCCTGGGCCATTGACCACACAGCCGATGATAGACACATCCATCGCGGTCGTCACATCTTCGAGGCGGCGCTCTAATTCATTTACTGTGCTGATCACATCGAACTCTTGGCGCGAGCAAGAAGGACACGCAATAAAGTTAATGCCACGGCTACGGATCCGCAGTGACTTTAGGATATCAAAGCCAACTTTGATTTCTTCCACCGGATCGGCCGCCAACGAAATACGCAGCGTATCACCAATGCCCTCGGCAAGCAGCATACCTAAGCCAACAGCAGACTTCACCGCACCAGCACGGGCGCCACCCGCTTCGGTAATACCTAAATGCAATGGCTGGCGAATTTGCTTAGCCAATAAACGATAGGATTCTACCGCCAAGAACACATCGGAGGCTTTTACGCTGACCTTAAACTGGTCGAAGTTCAAACGGTCAAGAATGTCCACATGGCGCATGGCCGATTCGAGTAAGGCTTCTGGCGTCGGCTCTTTGTACTTGTCCATCAGATCTTTTTCTAATGAACCGCCGTTCACCCCAATACGGATAGGAATGTTTTTATCGCGGGCGCACTCCACCACACTGCGGATACGCTCTTCGTTACCGATATTTCCTGGGTTGATACGCAAACAGTCCACACCATATTCGGCCACTTTCAGGGCGATACGGTAATCGAAGTGGATATCGGCAACCAAGGGCACTGACACCGATTGCTTAATCACTTTAAAGGCTTCGGCGGCATCCATCGTCGGCACAGAGACACGCACAATATCGGCACCCACTTTTTCTAGGGCACGGATTTGGGCAACAGTTGCCTCAACATCTGTGGTCTTAGTGTTAGTCATCGACTGTACGGCAATCGGCGCACCATCACCAATCGGCACATTGCCCACATAAATGCGGGTTGAAGGACGTCTCTTTATGGGTGTTTCGTTATACATACTCAATACGCTCTTTTCGGTACTCTGCGTAGGCGCCAGACTTAAACCTGTGGGATAGTCAAACGCGCAACACGACCCTTAGGAAATTCAGCAAGGCTGATGGCTTTACCATCGACCGTAAATGTGGACACGACAGTGGGAGCACCTAAGATCACTTTAAACGGAGGCACACCACTGGCTTGAATATTCGCGCCAGCACCACGAACGCCGTCAACAATCGCTTTGCCTTTGGCATCGACTATGTTGATCCAGCAATCGCCCGTGAGCTCAATAGTAATGCTCGACTGCCCAGCTACCACTGGCATGGCTTGCGCTGTAGAAGCTGTATTGGTTACTGGTGTATTGGTTGCAGGCACATTCGATGCAGTTTGGTTCTGCAGTGGCGCGGTATTGGTCGCGACGTTTTGTGTCGCACTTGGAACCGCAACGGCATTACTTGCTCCTGAGGTCGGCGCAGTATTCGGTGCAGTGTTCGTAAGCGCCGTATTAGATTCGCTCGCATTCATAGCCGAATTGGCAGCAGGCGTCTGCTCCGCTTCCATCGCTGCCGAATCGTTCATATTAGGGTCGATAGTGCTCTCGTCGGTATCTTTTACCGGACCATCGGTCGCCATAGAGCCATTGACCGCAATCTCGCTTAAGCGCTCGCTCGCGTCGGTTTCCGTCAGCAGCACATCGCCCGGCAAAGTTTGATTCGCCGCAGCTAACTCTTCCGCCGTTGGTTTAGACACATCAACATGGGTCACCAACGTAGTTCTTTGCATCCACCATAGGACGAATAAGCCCAGTAACACGATGACAATAAAAAAGCTCAGCCACTTTAATTTAGTGTCACGAGCTTGATAGGTCGTCTTGCGGGAAAAGCTTTGCATGGCAGGCTGCGTCACTAACGGTACCTGCCGCGCGAGGCATGCCTCAATCAGGGCGTTATCCACCCCCAGCATGCGCGCATAGTTTTTGACGTATCCACGAACATAAGTCGAAGAAGAAATATTGGAAAAATCGTCGGCTTCGAGATTTTCAACAATCCCTGGGCGCAGATGTAATTTCACCGCGGTATCCGCAATGCTTAAGCCCATCTGCTCACGAGCCGTTCTGAGTACAGTGCCGAGCGTTACATCAGGCGTCGATTCAGCTTCACTCGCTGCAACTGGTTCTACTGACGCGTTTATTTCGTTATCTTTCATTGATGCAAATTAACTCTGTATTGCTTGGCTTGAGGCGATGCTGGGAATTTGGCGAGCAATAAAATGCCAAATCGCTTCATAGCAGCATCGTCATTCAACGCCTGCTCAATTTTTATTCCGAGCGTTAAACTTTCTGGAGTCTGGGCTGCCACTTGGTGATAACGCGCTAATTGGTTTTGCGCATCGACATAATCACCTTTATCCATCCCAAGCTCAGCCAGCTCCAGTAAAGACACCGAGCGTCTCGGGTCATACTTTAACGCCATCTGAAAATACTGTCGTGCCTTTTCTGTTTGTCCCGCGTCTCGGCTGCAAATGCCTAAGTTCTCATAACTGGACGCGGTACGCGTATATTTGGGCATTTCTATCGCGGCCAAAAACATTTTTTCAGCTTTGTCGTATCGCTTTTGTTGGCACAAAAACACCCCAAAGTTATTCATGGAATCGCCAGAGGCGTCCTTAGTATTGATAGCGTCTTGATACGCCTGTTCGGTACGTACTAAATCGCCAACGGTTTGATAGTAATAGGCCATGGCCACATGCACATCTTCGAGCTCTGGTGCATATTCAACTGCTTTATCAAGATTGTACTTGGCTTGTTCCGAGTTACCTCGATTAAGGTAGGTTAAACCGAGCTGCATACGCTCCCGTGCGGCGGCGACTTTATCGAGTTTTCGCTCCGACACGGGAATATCAGTCCCTGAATAGGTACGCTCAGTTACGCATCCTGTCACTAATAATGACAGGGCAATTGCTAATGAAAACCCTGACAATCCATGCTTCATGGGCAAGCCTATAAATCTGTGCAAACAAAGAGTTAATTCATTGTGACCGAAATCTGATTTTCTTGCATGCGTTTTTTTGCTAAACGCTTGGTTCGATCGCGAATATCACCCGCTAACTGTCCACAGGCCGCGTCAATATCATCACCACGGGTTTTGCGTACAATCACAGTTAAGCCGTATTCCATCAATACCTTAGAAAAACGGTCGATGCGCGAGTTCGATGAACGACCATAGGGCGAACCTGGGTATGGATTGAATGGGATCAGGTTTACCTTACAAGGCGTATCCTTCATTAATTGTGCTAATTCATGGGCTTGTTCAGTGCTGTCGTTGATGTGATCGAGCATCACATACTCCACTGTCACGCGGCCACGGTTAGCGTTAGATTTAGCGATGTAACGGCGAATTCCTGCAAGGAACTCTTGCAGTGGATACTTTTTATTCACGGGAACCAGAATATCGCGCAATTCATCGTTTGGCGCGTGGATACTCACGGCGAGCGCCACATCGAGGGCATCACCGAGTTTATCTAAGGCTGGCACTACGCCCGACGTTGACAGGGTCACACGGCGTTTTGACAGGCTAAAACCAAAGTCGTCCAGCATGATATCCATCGCTGGGATCACGTTGGCAAGGTTAAGCAGTGGTTCACCCATGCCCATCATCACCACGTTGGTGATTGGGCGCTCGCCGGTTTCTTTCGCGAAGCCTAAGAAATGGGAGACACGCCAAATTTGGCCGACGATCTCAGAGACAGTTAAGTTGCGGTTAAAGCCTTGCTGCGCAGTCGAGCAGAAAGTACATTCGAGGGCGCAGCCCACTTGAGACGACACACACAGAGTGGCGCGGTCATCTTCAGGAATATACACGGTTTCGACTTCTTGGCCTTCGCCGACATGGATGGCGAACTTAATGGTGCCATCAGTGGATTTTTGATAGCTTGAAATTTCAGGCGCAACAATCTCACAGCGCGCCGCCAGTTTTTGGCGTAACACTTTGTTGATGTTAGTCATTTCTTCGAAGTCACTGACACCGAAATGATAGATCCATTTCATCAGCTGATCGGCACGGAAAGGCTTCTCACCCAGATCCGCAAATAATGTGCGCATCGCCTTACGATCAAGGTCTAATAAATTGATCTTTTTTTCACTCATAGGACTAACCTCAACACCAAAACCTGCAACAGGGCGGCGAATTATACAGACGCAGAAAAATTTTAGCCAGCAACTCCACACTCCTATGCTAGAATCGGCGTGGGTCAATGTTGGCCTAAATTATGGAGTTGTAATACCACCTATATGTTAACCCTCATCATTATAGTGCTTGTCGCTGTCGGAGTTTCTTTTCTGTGCAGTGTATTCGAAGCAGTGTTGCTTTCGGTTACCCCTAGTTATATCGCCTCGCTCGAACAAACTGACAGTGCCGCAGCCGCCCGGTTGCGTAAACTAAAAGAAAACATCGAAGCGCCTCTCGTGTCTATTTTGACCCTAAACACCATTGCCCACACTGTGGGTGCCGCCGTTGCCGGTGCGCAAGCAGCCAAGGTTTTTGGTGATGACATGCTCGGCGTGTTCTCTGGAGTGTTAACTTTTATCATCCTATTCTTCTCAGAGATTATTCCGAAATCTGTGGGAGCCAATCACTGGCGCCGTTTAGCCCCGAGTGTGTCGATTGCCATCACTTGGATGAAGCGTGTCACTAAGCCGCTGATTTGGATGTCACAACAGGTGACTCGCCTGCTAGGTAAAGGGGAAGAAGGTCAGTACATTCGCCAAGAAATGAGCGCCATGGCCAAGATTGGTCACGAATCCGGTGAGTTAGACGAGCAAGAGTCTAAAATTTTGACCCAAATGCTCAAGGTGCGTGACGTGCCTGTGACGGCGATTATGACGCCGCGTACCGTGATGTTCTCGTTACCCGTTTCACTGACGCAAAATGAGTTTGTGCAAGAATATCGCGACAAACCTTTTACGCGTATTCCAGTATACGATCAGGACCACGACGACATTATCGGTTACATCACCCGTACCGATGTCTTACTGGCTGAACGTTACAGCCCGAACGCACCAATTGGTGAACTCAAGCGGAGCCTATTTGTTGTGCCCGAAACGGCTAAAATCCTGCCGTTATTCGAGCGGATGATTAAACGCAATACACAAATTGCGATGGTGGTTGACGAATACGGCAGTAGCCAAGGTATTGTGACCCAAGAAGACATTATCGAATCACTACTTGGCTTAGAGATTGTCGATGTGAATGACCCTGCGACCGACATGCAGCAATTGGCCCGTAAACTCTGGACCAAGCGCATGAAGCAAAAAGGCATTCGTCTCTCCGATGATGGCGACTTCGAAGCTGCCGCCGAAGATGACGAGGCACGCTCGGGTTAATGACATTATTTAGTCATTGTTAAAGTAAAGGGAGCTTGGCTCCCTTTCTTGTTTTTGGGGAGAAGGTTATAATCTCCCGCCGTAAAAGAGGTAGGTTATGACACAGGGATACACACTCTCACTCGCGCACATCAACGATACCCATTCGAATTTTGAGCCCAGCCGCGTACAATTTTCCCTCAATCTAGGGCTTAAAGCCTTAGATATCACCAGTCACAGCGGTGGCTATGCACGTCTAGGGTATCAGATTCGTCAGGCACGTGACCGAGCCGCACAAAGCCAAATGCCGTTTTTATTTTTGCATGGTGGCGACAGTTTCCAAGGCACGCTGTATTTCAGCCATTTTAAGGGTAAGGCCAACGCCCATCTGCTGAATTTACTCGCACCCGATGCCATGGTGATTGGTAATCACGATATTGATGAAGGCAATGCGCGGCTCGCCGAATTTGCTAAGCAAATCGATTTTCCGCTGCTAGCGGGGAATATGGACTTGAGCCAAGAGGATATCCGTAAGCCGGGTAACCTGCGTACTGTGGCGAATATTCTGGCCTATGATGAAAATACTCAGCTTGCCAGCTACCTCGAAAAGCCCTTCTACGACAAAAAGCTCGCCGTCATCGGCATTACTCTGGATCAGATGAAAGACATCGCCAGACCCGATCCCGATACCCACTTTGTAGATGCGATTGCGACCACGGCGCGCACCGTCGAGCATCTGCATGCTAAAGGCATTAAGCACATTATTGTACTGAGTCACTTAGGCTTAGATCAGGATAAAAGGCTTGCCGAACAAGTCGATGGTATCAGCCTTATCGTCGGCGGCCATACCCATACCTTGCAGGGCGATTTTAGCGCCTTGGGGTTAAGCAATATTCCCTATGGCGAAACCATCAATGGCACTCCTATCGTGCATGCGGGGAAATACGCCGAAACCTTAGGCTTGGCCGAGATTGAATTTGATGCAGCTGGCCGCGCGATAAACCTAAAGGGTGGCAACTACTTTATGCTCGATAAACAGTTTATGTTGAGTTCGAGTGAGCAAGTGGATGACACCGACTATCAAGCCGTGCAGCAACGCTTTAATGAGCATCCCTATGTATTGTGGGATGATGCCGATGAAGACATTCACGGCGTGATCCACGATATCTATCGCCCCGCGATTGCCGAGATGGAAAACAAAGTCTTAGCCCTTGTGCCTAAGAATCTAGTGCATACCAGACTGCCATCTAAGGCATTACCCCATGGCAGCGAAATCGCCCCTTGGGTGAGCCGCAGTATGTTTCAAGAGGCCAAACTTGAAGATCCCCGCATCCACTTTGCCCTGCATAACGCGGGCGGAGTAAGGCAATCGGTCGCCCAAGGTAGGCTCACCCTCGCCGATGTGTTGGGGCAATTGCTGCCCTTCGAATTGCCATTAGTCAAATACGAAATCCAAGGACAGTATTTATACCAAGCGCTGGAGTCGGCAATTAACGCCGCGACAAACAACAGTGTGCGCGGTACGGGTGCGGGCAGCTTCCCCTATACCTATGGATTACGTTATTACTACGATGGTAGACGCCCATTAGGGGAGCGCTTGTTCAAGCTTGAAATGATGCAGCAGGATGGCTTATCACTCTGGTATCCAGTGCAGCCCGATGCGCTCTATGTGGGGGTTTCTACCTCTTATACCGCGGCGGGGAAAGAAGGTTATCACCCACTGTTACAGGCACGCTGGCAGGAGTCGATTGAAACGCTCACCCTACCACAGGCTTTTATTCGCTTCCTCAATCGGGCGCCCAACCCCAATTTAGCGGATTTGCTCTCCCCCCATGTGCATTACACCAGCCATATAAAGCGCTCAGTGTAAGCGCCTAGTGTCAGGGATTTATATCAGCGCTGCCACAAAGTCCAGCCCTCTTAATTCATCACAGTACTTAGGGCGTGTTGACGTTTCAGGGTTATTTTTGCAGCAGTTTGGCTGGCGTTTATGCAAGGTAAAGTCCGTGCAGTGTAGTTATTCTACATAAACGGACGATAACGCAGCAGAAACGCCAGCCAAACGCTGCCCGAAGGGTTCGTCTAGCAAATTCGTTCTCTTTGTCACTCGTCATTTGAGTAGAATAACTACACATCATTCCTCGTTTCGCGAGCACGAGCTTGCCAGAACGAACAAAATTTAATCTCGAAACGTCAACACGCCCTAGCAATGGTTAAGTACTGTGATTCACTTCATCCAGTACCCAAACGCACTATCGACATCTCACTAAAACAACCAGTCGCAATGGGGTAAACGTTCGGCAAACCACGCCTGCGCTTTGCCTTGATTCCCCTTGCGCCATGCGAGAAACACCGGCTGCGCCGGTCTTGGGATCTCAACCTTACACGCGACTAATGCGCCTGAAGCGAGTTCTTCGCGGATCAAATGTTTGGGAAGATAACCTACACCCAGCCCGAGTTGCTGCGCTTTAATCTTGGTCTGCATGTTCGGCACGCGGATAACTTGGCGACTATCAAACAATCCACTTGAGCGCTGCGCGAGCGCCGTTGAGCTGTCGGCCACCACCACGGAGGGAAATTGCAACAGGGCTTCGGTCGGGATGGGATGGTCAAACTGTGCCAAGGGATGGTGAGGCGCAAGGGCAAACACGAATTCAAGCATGCCGATTTCGACTAAGTGATATTGCCCCTTAGGTAACTCCCCGGTGACCCCAATGGCAATATCGGCGCGGCCCGAATACAGCGCATCCCAACCGCCACCCAATGACTCCTCGGTGATATTGATGGTCACCTGTTTACCTAACTCGGTAAATTCAGCAATCAGTTTAAGCAGTGGTAAATCGGGCACCACAGTATCTATGGCTAAGGTTAATGCCGACTCCCAGCCCGTTTCGAGTTGCCTAACCGCCTCTTCAAGCCTAGCGGTAGCAGCTAAAATCTCCCGCCCTTGGCGTAATACCAGCTGGCCAACTAAGGTCAATTCGGCGCGCTGGCCCTTACGTTCAAATAATTTTACCCCTAAGTCGCTCTCTAATTTCTGCACTGTGTAGGTCAGCGCCGATGGCACCCGGAATAAGGATTCGGCCGCCGCCGAAAAACTACCTTTCTTATCAATAGCATCAAGCACTATCAAACCATCTAGACTCATCACAGGTAACATAGCCACCTCTTATTCAAATTTTTTGAAATAGACTTTGAAAATGTTCCGATTTTCTTTCCATCAGGTCAAGACTAGACTTTAAACCAATGGAGAGATTAACGCTAAGCCTCCACCGACTAACCCATTAACGACATAGTTAAAAAATTTGAATTAAGGAACATCCCATGAAAGCACTTATCACAAAATTACTGACCTCTGCCCCAAGTTTCGCCCCATTGGCCCTGCGTATTCCTATCGGGATCATCCTCATGGCCCACGGCTCGCAAAAACTCTTCGGCTGGTTTGGTGGCTACGGTCTAGAAGGCACAGGACAATGGATGGCATCCATCGGCTTAACCCCTGGCTACTTAATGGCGCTGATGGCGGGCTCGAGCGAATTCTTTGGTGGCTTGCTGATCATTATCGGTTTACTGACTCGCCCAACAGCACTGGTATTGTCCTTTACTATGGTGGTCGCGATCTTCTCGGTCCACATTGGTAACGGTCTGTTCCTCAGCAATAACGGTTATGAATTTGGTTTAGCCCTGTTAGCCGCCACTGTGTCTCTGGCCGTGTCAGGTGCGGGTAAACTCAGTGCCGACAACCTGTTAGCCGCACGCTTAAAATAAGGAGGAAATGATGATCCGTATACGTAAAGCGCAGGACCGTGGGCAGGCAGATTTAGGCTGGTTAAAGAGCCAACATACCTTCTCGTTTGCAAGCTACTACGATCCGCAGCATATGGGCGTGTCTTCCCTACGAGTCATTAATGATGACAGAGTTGCGCCTGGCGCAGGGTTTGAAACCCATGGCCATAAAGATATGGAAATCATCAGTTATGTGATTTCAGGCACCATTGCCCATAAGGACAGCTTCGGTAATGTTAAGACCTTACCAGCGGGTGAGTTTCAGTTAATGTCTGCTGGTAAAGGGATTTATCACAGCGAGTTTAATGCATCAAACACTGAGTCTCTGCACTTTTTGCAGATCTGGATCCAACCAGACACCTTAGGCATTGATGCGGGTTATCAGCAAAAGGCCTTCGAGCAAACCTCGGCGCTGACCGCCGTGGTCACCCCAACGGGTGAAAATGGCACCTTGAAAGTACAGCAGGATGCGACCTTGTATCGCCTTATGCTGGCACCGCAAGAGCAAGTGAATATGCCGCAGCTTAAGCCACAGCGTCAGCTCTATGTGCAACTGGTGGAAGGTACGCTTAAGGTCAATGACCAAGTGCTCATCCCTGGGGATGGCGCACATATCACCGCCGAAGAAGCGGTTCGATTTAGTGCCGCGGGCAGCTATGTCACCGCCCTAGTGTTTGACTTAGCCTGATGAATATTGTGACCAATAAAAAACCGCCAAGGAAACGAGGCGGTTTTTTTATTACTGATCGTACGGCCAGAGAAGAGCAGTCTTTCCAAACGCGAACCTATGATAAGGACATAATCAAACTAAAGTTCACTAACACCTGCGCCCTGTCGTTTTGTTTATCTTCGGCGGTGAGATAGCGACGTAGTTCATTACGGCGAATGCAATTAAAACCCTGTTTCTCAAAGAAAGGACGCGCCTGATAGGAGGCTTCAACGGTAAGCCGTTTAAGATTACGGCTTTTAGCCTCTTCGAGCAGGGCTAAATACAAATGCGTAGCCACTCCGGCACGGCTGTATTCTGGGTGGACAAACAGACAATCGACTTCGCCGACCATACAATTGAGCTCTTCATCGGGACAGAGCCTTAAGTTGGTAAAGCCAACCAACTTGCTGCCTTCCTGCGCCACCCAAGTGGTGGTGTCTTCTAACTTAGCCAGCCAGTAGGCATCGCTTCGCGCCTCACCCTGATTTTGCGCCCAAGCTAAACGTTCGGTAAGCGAATAATATTCCTGCGCGCCCTCCATAACACTGGCGTTAAATACCGCCGCCACCTGTGCCACATCCGGAGGTGAAAATAAGCGTATCTGCATTGGAGTCCACTCCTATGGGTTAATCATGACCAATGGGCACATAAGCAGTGTATTCCCATTCAGTTACAGTTTTTTAGTCATATAAAAACTCGGCAATACCTGGCCCAGTTTTTGTTGATAGCTGCGCTGTTGTTGGACAAATCCGAGTTTAATAAACAGCCCGCGGGAAAGATAAGACGCATCGGCACTCAATTGACTATACCCCTGCTCCCTCGCCCACAGTTCTAGCTGTCGATAAGCTTGCTCCCCCAGCCCCTGCCGTTGCCAATCGGGATGAATATAGAGGCTATCTATATATCCTCTATGGTGAAAATCCGTTTCGACATTGATAAAACCTGCACAAATCTTAGATAAGCCCGCGGCATCTGTCACCAAAATAATCCATGCTTGGGAACGACTTAAGCGTAAATGCCAATGTTGACTCGAACGGGGTGCCTGCGACCAAGCCTTGAGCTGCGCGGCGTTATAACGCTCATGTTGTATTTGATGCACGCACTGATGAAAGAGTTCACTCACCGCACGCGCATAACAGCGCTGATAGGGGACGACTTCGACTGGCTTTTCGATTGAATTAGCGGCGAACACGAGTAATCAACCAAGAGTGTAAATAATCGCTATATTCTGCCGTGATTTAGATTCGAGCGATAGCATCAGAACGATAAGAAAAGGTTTGCCGCTGTAAACAAAACCGCCTCGAACAAGGCGAGGCGGTTTAGGAACTCATCGCAACATGAATGTTGCTAAGACATCGATTATTTCTTCTCGATTTGACCAACAAACAACAGCTTGTCGAAGGTGCGGTTTAAGGTTTTGCTGGTGAATTGATTCATCCACATTTGCTCAACCACGGCTACTTTGTCGCCTTTCTTCACTTCAGCTTCTGGGCCTGCTGCCCAAAACGTGTTGTCAGCTTCTTTAATTTGAACATAGGTGTAGCCGCCACCATTCATGGTATCAACCACAGTACCTTCATGAACGACGCCCTGTGCCCAAGCACTTGACATACCTAACGCTAAAGTTGCTACAGCCGCTAATTTTACCAATTTTGCCATCATGCCTTTTGTTCCTTGTGTTTTACTAATATGCGGCATTAAAACATGCCATAGGTAATAAATCGCCAATCTCTATCACGAAATACAACACTTATCGCAAAAGTAGGATTTTTATCGCTCAGTAGGGAACTCATTTCAATAGCGGTTTTAACATGCCCTCAAGGCCGTTGAGTTTGACCTCATAAATCAGCGCTAACTGCTCCCCTAATTTTCCCTTCGGAAAACCCTGTTGATGAAACCACACTAGATAGGGTTCGGGCAATTCTAGTAAGCGGCGACCGGCATATTTACCAAAGGGCATCACCTGATTCACGGCATCGATAAGCTGTTGTTGATCCATTGCATTACCACTTCAAACAAAAAACACACTCATAGGTGGATGCTACGCTATTGACGGACAAATGCCTAAAATTAACGAGTTGATTTAATCATGAAGTCATACTGCAAGCTAAGTGACTTGTGAAGCAAAACGATATGACTATTATCCTGCAAGTATCCGGCAAGCGCACTCAGGATAAGCCATCCACTTACCCTGAGTCAGGAAATAGAGATTAAGAATAGATTTTTCGCATGTTCGGCCCAAGATTGGCGCAGGGAGAATAGACAAAACCATAATCGCCGCAGAGTCGCTCCTCTTCGCCATGCACATTGATGCTGACACAGGTGCCTGGGGCGGCATGTTCATCAATATAAGTCATCACCCGCTCTAACATGATGCTAGCCAAGCCTAAATGACGATACTCAGGTAAAACAATAAAGTCCTCAATCGCCAAATGGTTAGCCTTATCGCCATACACGCAGCTGGTCGCGATGATTGACGGCGAGTTTTTTTCTTGTTCCCCCGTCACCCGAATCGACACCCAATATAAAGGCTGTAACGGATGACCCTCCCCCATTTCCACACCGATAGAGGGATGCCCCGCAGCATCACGTAGATTCAGCAGCTCATGAAATAAAGGTGCAGATTCAACCAACTCAAATTCAATAGGCATAAGCATTTTAATATCCATTTTGGCATCCCTTCACGAATGGTAGAAAAATCAAGGTGATTAGACGGCATAATAGGAAAATCCTAACTGAATTAGGTGGCAATTTGATGACATACAGAACAGCGACAAGACAACTTTCGACTGAAAATCATAAAGCAAAGAACAAGGTTTCAATAATATTTAAGAATAAATATCTAAAATTATATTCACAAAAGAAATATAAGAATTAAGACTGAGTCAATCGTTGCACTCGACTCAAGTAGTGACGCTGACTTAAATACGCCCAAAAGAATCACAAAAGCATTTTAAATCATGCAATTAACCACAGATTGACCTCATTTATCTTTGCTCGATATAAGAGTCAAATAAACGGCACACGTCACTGTAACGTCAAATAATAATCGCGCGACATTTTATAAAAAAACGTCAAAAATCAGCTAATTGACCTCAATTAACATAGGGTTTACATTCATTTGTGACAACAAGGTGCGGTAAAAGCTCGACACTTATAACAGCCGCCCAAGTGATACCCTAAGCATTGAGGAATTCGTCATGATAGTGTTAGTCGGCGGCGAAAAAGGCGGCAGCGGTAAGAGTTGCCTCGCACAAAATATCGCAGTATTTCTCACCACTGAATGTGGTGCCTCTGTCATCATGGTGGATTGCGATCCACAACGCACCACATCCGATTGGATCCAAGCCAGAAACAACAATCCAAAACTTGCTAGCATCAACTGTGTGCAACTTTATGGCAAAATCCGTAATGACTTGCTGAGTTTAGAGCAGCACTATGACTTCGTTCTCGTAGATTGTGGTGGACAGGATAACCTCGCATTAAGGGCAACCATGTCGGTGGCTTCCCATATCTTGATGCCGCTGCGACCAAAACGCCGCGACTTAAAAACCGTGAGCCATATGGATGATATCGTCGCCACTTGTAAGATGATTAACCCAAAATTACATGCCTCTTTCGTTATCACTCAATGCCCTAACCTGCCGAATCAAGCAAACCGTATTTTAGAGGCAAAAGAAGTCTGTAAAACATACGATATCAATGTATTAGATGCGATCACCTACAGCCGTAACATCTATGATGATAGCGAAGAATCGGGATTATCCGTGATGGAGATTGAGCCCAACGGCAAGGCTGCCAACGAAATCCGCGCCATTGCCTGCGAAATGTTCCAGGTTGACTGCGCCGCCTCATTAACGGCATTACTCAGGCCAAGCACGCCAATGGCCGCATCACGCAGTGCTATCAATCAACCTCAGCCAAATCACCTGAGAGGACAATATGGGACTCAGCGACCTCAAGAAAAACGCTATGCCATCTAGGGGTGGCGCGCAGCCCCTCTCCCTCGATGAGTTTATTGATGCCGCAACCCTTTATGCTATGGGAGAGACTCGCCTTCCGAGCACGGGCTCTGCCGTTGCGGTCGATTTAGTCAAAGAAGCCCAAGTCGAAGTCACGCTGGATTCTTCCAATGTAGTGACGTTACATCGACCACAAACGGCAACCAGACAGCTCGATGCGAGTATTGAAGAGGAGCGCCCACATTACCGAAAAGCGACGTTCTCCCTCAGTGAAGCGGCGATCAGCCATTTAGCCAAGCTCTCTGAAGAAAGTGACATATCCAAATCGAAATTGATCCGTTTTTTAATTGAACAACATTATGCCTTGCCCACCGCCTTGCGGCAGATGCGCGAGCAGCAAATAAAAAAATCTTAGTATCGCGCCATCTCCCACCCTTTTTCGGTGATCCAAGTTAATTCGATCACCGTTTTTTTTCGCCTCAAAACCCTACAAAAATTAAGACATAGTTTTTTATCAAGCCTATCCTTATTGTACAGTCGAGATGATTAATGCTACTTATTAGCATGTTAACACTTGTATCCGAGGGGTTATTCTTGTTAAAACCTTTGTCACTCTTACTTGTCGGACTGGGTTTCACGCTAGCAGCACCTGCCTTAGCGGAATTTTCCTTGGCACAAATACCCCCTCTTACGAACAAAACGCCCATCACCTTAGTCGCCGAAAAAGGCTTTTGGACTGACTACCTAACGCGGGAAATGTTACCCAAGTTCACCGAAAAAACCGGCGTTAAAGTCAATGTGGTCAGTACCGAGCTGGAAGGTATGTTCGAACTACAGACCCATGCATTGCTGCAAGGCGAAGGAAAATATGATCTGCTAACCATGGAGGCCGGCTGGGCAAAAGAGTGGGCCGCCAATGGTTATACCGTCCCCCTATTAGAACTCGCAAAACTCTACGATCCCGACGGTGAAAAAGCGATGGAAAGCTATCTCGAACCTTATTACCCATCCTTGCTGAATATTTTGTCCTATCACGGTGAGTTACACGCTATTCCCTACAACAACTACGTGATGGGAAGTCATTACCGCGCTGATTTATTTGAGAATAAAACCGAACAAACGCAGTTTCAGCAGCGCTTTGGTTATCCCCTCAAACCCGCGACTAACTTCGACCAATTGCAAGATCAAGCTGCGTTTTTTACCCGAAAAGCGGGTGAACTCCTCGCCGATAAACCGCTAAACCATGACTTTTATGGTCTCGCCTTAATGTCTGGCAATAAGCCCCATATTAACGATGAATTTTCGAGCATCATTTGGAGCTTAGGGGGCGCTTGGATGTGGCCTGTCTATAATCCGCAAAAGCAGATCACCCACTTCGAAGTGCCCGCAGTCAACCAAGAGGCGATAAAAGCGAGCGCTATCTATCGAAAACTCATGACTTACGCCATTCCAGCAGATGATAAATTTGCCTTCAACGAAGCAGCCAATGCAATGGCAACGGGACAAGTGGCGATTTGGCCCTTTGCTTACAACAACCTATGGTCAGCCTCCTTTAAAGTCGAAACCAACATACCTGGCGCTCGACTTGGCGTAGCCCAAGTGCCTGGCGGCATGCCCTATAACGGCGCCTACGCTTTTGCAGTGAGCTATGACAGTAAAAATCCGCAAGCCGCCTATTGGTTACTCAAATACATGGGCACCTATGAAGCCCAATATGCCTATGCTCTAGGAGGCGGTAATCCCTGTCGCATGGATGTCGTCACAGCCCCCGAATTTAAACAAGCTTCAAAAAGATCCATTGCCGGCGCCTTTGAGGCAAGCCACGTAGCAAACTTGTTTTGGTCAACTAAGGTATTGGAAGTTGGACACTTTACCACTACCGCTATGGGGCAGATTTATCCTGAGCTAAGCCATGCTTGCTATGCCGCAAGCCGACACGAAGCAAACAGTACCGATATTTTTATTGAATTAAGTAACAAAATTAAATACCTGCAGAATACCTATGGGGAAGTGCCTGCAATTGATAAGAAAAACAAATGAACTCGAAACGGCTCACCAGTCTTAAACATAAAATCACGCTAGCCTTATATTTCATCCTAGGCATGGCTCTGCTTAATGGCATTATCGCCATCCTATTGTCACAACAGTTAAGGACCAAAATAGAGCAATTGGTGAGCAGTGATGTGGTCAAAGTCACCACAGCGCTGCAATTGGCAAAAAACAGCGAAAGACTGCAAATTATCACTACAGAGCTGAATCACTACGATACCGAACAGCAGCGGCTCAGCTTACTGCAAGAGTTGACCCATCAATGGGAACAATTGCTGCAAGATACTAAAGTGCTGTTAAGTCTTGAAAATACGACTAATATCCATGAGGCATTAAATAGGACAATTGATACCCAGCTGTATTTCCAGCAACAACTGCCCTTGCTCGACACCCTGACCGACAGCGCCTTACAGGCCAAATTACAAGCACAAAATATTCAGGCGAACCTCGCGGGAATGTCATCGGCCTTTTCCATTGAGATGCAGGCGCAGCTCGACTCAAGCCACGAGCTCAACAGCAAGCTTATCGCCCAAAAAAATCTCACGGGAATAACCCATAACCTCAATGAGCATCAAAAAATCTCTGATTATTTGCATCAGGGTGAACACCTGTTTGTGCTGCTGGATGAAGTTAAAAACACCCAAACCACCATAGGACTCAACCGCCTGCAACGGGATGCAATGCGTCTTTTCCTCAAAATGGAGGCAGTCGCCGCCTCGATACCGCAGGATAATACGCTGTATCTCAACTGGTTATCTCAAATAAAGCAAAATATGGTGGGTAATGACAACCTGTTTGAACTATCACGCAACGCCTTAAAAAGCACCCACATCGCTAATGCGCATTTTGGCTATCAAGCCAATGCCGCGCGGGAAATTGCCAGCTTCACCCAAGTGTTAGTCAACCATGTAGAAGATGAAATCCAAGTGGCAAGCACTAACCTCAAGAGCGACAGCACCGCCTTCGTGATCCTGATTTTTTGTGGTGGGATAGTGTATTGCTTCTTTATCTGGCTGATCAGCTGGCACTTTATCGCCAAGGGAATTATCAAACCCGTAATCGCCACACGGGATGCGATGAATGCCATCGCCAATGAAAAACTCGATACCGAAATGCCGATTACCGATAACTTAGAGCTGCAACAAATGGTCAGCTCGCTGGAGACCCTAAAAACCTATGCCGCACAAGTCAAAGCAATGGCCGAAACCGATGGCTTAACGGGCTGTTATAACCGCCGTTATCTCGACAGCCAAATTAACAAGGAGTTGAATTACGCCAACGATCACAATATGCCACTCAGCATAGTGATGTTTGATATTGATAACTTTAAAGAATTTAATGACAAATATGGCCACGTCGTTGGCGATCAGTGTTTAAAACAGGTCGTCAATGCAGCCAAATCGATTCTGCAACGCCCAACAGATATCCTTGCCCGCTACGGTGGGGAAGAATTTACCTTGTTACTGCCCTCGAGCCACTGTGAAGACGCTTATAGAATTGCCGAGCGACTGCGCAAAGCCATCATCGCCCTGCATATTCCCCATGAGGATTCCTCCCATTCGGGATTAGTGACCATCAGCTTAGGTGTTGCCTGCTGGCAACCGTCACAATTAATCGACACCAATAGACTCCTTTGCCAAGCCGATGAAGCACTTTATCAAGCCAAACAACATGGCCGAAACCGCACTGAAGTTTTGCTCAACACCCCCTCACTTTATCCGTAAGCAGCACATCCTAGAGCGTTTTATTTTTAGCCAAAGCATTGAGTTCGCCTCGCTGAATCCCCATTAGCTAATATACCTAAGGAAATAGTGCACTGAGGAATTCATGCTCGCAGTTTTCATTACCCTAACGCTTGGCCTCGGCGCGATCGCTTGGTTAGCGTCGAGCCGCTGGCGCAAGACGCTCCACCGTAAGCGCGTGATGGCCAGTGCCTTTCCTAAGGATTGGCGAACGATTTTGAAAAAGAGATTGCCCTATTTCCACGCCTTACCCGCAGATCTTCAACTACAACTCAAACGCCACATCCAAGTTTTTTTGGATGAGAAACGATTCGTTGGCTGTGACGGTTTGCAAATAACCGATGAAATTCGCGTCACTATCGCCGCCCAAGCTTGCCTGCTTTTGTTAAATCGCAACACCGACTTTTACCCCAATCTTAGGCAGATATTGGTGTATCCCGATGCCTTTATTGTCGACAGCCAGCGCCAAGATCCCGCGGGTTTGATTTGGGAGCAACGTAATGTGCTCGCGGGGGAATCTTGGGAGCAGGGCCAAGTGATACTGTCGTGGAAGAACACCCTCGAGGGCGCAGCCAATCCCCATGATGGCAACAACGTAGTGATCCACGAGTTTGCCCATCAATTAGATCAAGAAGATGGTCACGCCAATGGCGCGCCGATTTTACAACACCGCCAAGATTACCTGTCGTGGTCGAACGTATTCAATCAAGCCTTTAATGAGTTAGTACAAGCTGCCGCCCTTGGCCGCCCGTCACTGTTTAATTACTATGGTGCCACCAATCCTGCGGAGTTTTTTGCCGTAGTCACCGAGGTCTTTTTTGAAAAGCCAGAAGCGCTTAATCTTGAACATCCAGCACTTTATCGAGAGTTGAGCCATTTTTATCAACTCGATCCGATAAACTGGCATTGACCGAATCAACATAGCGATTAGCCTAATAACCATAACGATAAGGAATTTTCGATGACAATCTCCACTCGCGCCGAGCAGCGCGCCCATTCGACACGCACTCGCCAACGTCTTGCCCTGTTCAGCGCCAGCGTATTCATGCTTGGCGCCCTATACTTTCATCCACAAACGGCCATTGCCAACGAACAAGCCGCAATAACGCTGACCGATGAGCAAGCGGCCGCCGAAGTGCTGAATAAATTGAATCAATATTCGAGCAGTGCCGATTGGGACAAGTATTTTGCCCTCTATCGTCAGGATGGTATTTTTATTGGAACCGATGCGACTGAGCGCTGGGGCATGGCCGAGTTTGAACGCTATTCGCGCCCAACCAAAGGTTGGCGCTACGATTTAACTCGCCGCCATTTAGTGCAGCATGGTGATGTGATCCTGTTCGATGAACTACTCAACAGCCCAAGTTACGGCGTGAGTCGCGGTACTGGCACCTTAATCAAGACCAATGGGGAATGGAAAATTGCCCAATATCATTTGAGCTTTCCCATCCCCAATGCAATCGCCAAACACATTACCGCTGAAATTAAAAACGCTCAGTAAGTCACTATTTTATCGACACGGTAAAACACACATTGGCCAGCTGCGAGAAGTGGATAAAGGCTTGAAAATCCACTTCGCTAAAGCTTCGTTGTGAAGGCCCCCTATCGGCATAATAAAAACCGATCACTTTATTATCGACCAAGAGCGGTGCCATCAAAAAACCCGACTCAGGCAACTGAGTCTTAAGTTCTTTGCATTGTTCTAGCCATTTTTTGGCATTGGGGTTATCCACCCACTGGCATTCCTTGTGTTCCATCGCCTGCGGAAATAGCCCCTTCCTATCACTCAGATCGATAATAAACTGCTGCTTCATTTCCTCGGCGTCTCGGCCGAGCATGATCCTAGGTTGCAGCTGTTTACGGCTCGGAGATAAGAGCAGAACTCCGCAGCGGTCCACACCAACTCCTTCTAAAATCCCCTCGAGCACGGTTTGCATGATTTGATTAAAATCGGCTTTGTTGATTGCAAAGGCGGTGAGTTCACGCAGCTTAGCCAATTGCACATTCAAGTTAGCCTCAAACACGGGCAACTCTACCTCAGGGACGTTGGGCTCAAGCTTATTGATGCGTTTAGGATCAGGCAGATAATCAATCAACACCTTGGCGCCATAGGCTTCGGCTAATTTATGGGTCGCCTTGGTGCAGCGCTGCATTCTCAGGGTTAATTCTTTCTCATCCAGCCCAGTAAAATGCGCGGCTTGGCTGATACGCTTATCCAACTCGATTTTATCTATCACCTCTTGGGAGAGAATTTCGCAAAGCTTATCGGCAAGAAAAATAGAGCGAATTTCAGGGCGTTGATCGTCAGGATAATTCACCGCTTGGATCAATAATTCCCCTAAGCCCCAGTGGCGCGCAATACTCTGCGTCAGCTGCGAAAATGAGGTGCCTAAAGCTTCACGAATGACGCTACGCTCTTCGGCTGGGGTTTCACTGGCACTGAGTTGACTGTCTAAAATTTCGGTAAACTCGCCGCCGATACTCCAAAATGCACTCTCACCAATGTGGTAAAGCAAAGACGCAATAAAGGCTTCTTCCTGAATATCCTCATCGTAATCACTGAGCATCATCCGCGCTAACATGGCGGCTTGAAATGCCTTCGCCATTAATTTAATGAGGCGTTGATAAACGGCGGGGGCGAGATTCTTACTCTCTAAAAGGCTCGATAATAGCTGGGCCGTGATGCAGATATTACGCACGGCATCAAACCCTAGCACTATCGCGGCTCGGCTCACGGTCGAAATTTGGGTACTGCCCTTATGGTAAATCGCACTATTGGCGACCCGTAAGATGCGGGATGTGAGGGCGTTATCGTGCATCACGCTTCGCCCGAGTAAGGCGAGAGACGAGACGTCATCCTTGGCAAGCTTTTCTAGCGTTTGGACGGTGGAACAGAGCGCTGGCATTTCCAATTCACTGATCCGTTTTGTCCAATAATCCACCCCTTTATTAGTATTATTGTTAGGTTTCAACCCAGCATGACCTCGATGATGTGAACTTATTGTTTTTAGTATAGATAGGCTTAAAAAAATTCGCCTAGCATCTGGCTCACAATTCGACTTTTGATTTTAAAATCCACGATATAGCAAGCCAGAGGTATAAAAAAGTCCAAGCTTTCACTTGGGCGTCACGCCGATTATGCCTGCAAATGCAATTTAAACACTTGCAGCACTTTATCAATATCCTGACGCGAAACATCTTTATGGGTCACAAAGCGCAGAGTACGGCTAGGGCTGATGAGGATCCCCGCCTCACGGCAACGCTTAGCTAGGGCTTTCTCATCGACATGGGGCGCGAGGTTTGCAAACACCATATTGGTTTGTACGGCGGTCAAATCGATTTCAAACTCACTCAACTGACTCAATTGCTGGGCAAGATACGTAGCATTTTCATGATCTTCGCCAAGTCGCTCAACCTGCTCTGTGAGCGCTAATTTACCCGCAGCCGCTAAAATCCCCGCCTGACGCATACCGCCGCCCAACATTTTACGCCAGCGCGTGGCCTTTTTAATTAGACGCTCATCACCTAGGAGCAGTGAGCCAACAGGCGCACACAATCCCTTGGATAAACAGATAGAGACAGAATCAAAATGCCCCGCAATATCGGCAATCCCTATCCCCTGTGCCACGGCGGCATTCGCAACCCGAGCGCCATCTAAGTGAATTTTTAAGCCACGCTGAAATGCCAGCGCCTGCGCATTGGCTAGGTAAGTCTGAGGCAATACTTTACCGCCGATAGTGTTTTCTAGGCTCAGTAAGCGCGTGCGCGCGAAGTGAATATCATCGGGTTTAATCGCCGCTTCAATATCGGTCAGGGCGATAGTACCATCCAGCTGATTGGTCAGCGGTTGCGGCTGAATACTGCCGAGTACCGCCGCGCCGCCGCCCTCAAATTTATAGTTATGGGCCTGCTGGCCGCACAGGTATTCATCCCCACGCTCACAATGGGCCATTAATGCAAGCAAATTGGCCTGAGTACCAGATGCCGTAAACAGCGCACTCTCAAAGCCGAACATCTCGGCGGCCATGTCTTGCAAGCTGTTAACGGTCGGATCATCACCATAAACATCATCACCCACTTCAGCCCTCGACATGGCTAAGCGCATCGCCTCTGTTGGCTGGGTCACGGTATCACTGCGTAAATCTATCATCTTGTCCTCGACTTCTTGTGCCTATCCCCGACGCGGATATTCATCGCGTAAGTGCGACTCTAGCCTCAAAGGAAAAATTTGTATAGTTTGCCCTTATGTCTGCCGATAAAATCAACAAGGAGCCAATGTTATCTATGCTGATGCAATTGATTTGCATCAAATAACGGGCAAAACTTGGCGTTAGGCCGATAAAAAGATAGAATACCCGACTAAGATGCTCATGCTAATGCAATGCAAATCTCTTAGTGGTTTTAACTATCCAAGATAAAATACAAGGTGATTTGTGGTGAATATATCCGTAATGCAATGGATTAAATTAACGTGTTTAGCGCTGAGTTTAAGCCTGATGTTACCCGCGTATGCATGGCAAGATACAGATCAAGACGGTGTTCCCGATATTAAGGATGCCTGTCCTAACACACCTGCAAACACCACAGTGATGGCCAATGGCTGTGTTTACCAAGCCGAAGTAAAACCCAGCAGTATTCAATGTGATCTCAATGACCCCAGTACATATTCAGCCGCTGATTGTCATAATATTGAGACCGCGATTGTGTATTTTGAGTTTGCTATCGCCGAAGTAGATTTATCGCAATGGAAAGCTTTAGCCTTAGTGAAAGCTTTTTTAGACGCGAATACTGAGACTCGATTAACTTTAGTGGGGCATACGGATATTGTCGGTACGCCAGAGTTTAATTATCAGTTATCACTACGACGGGCTCAAAATGTGAAACGTATTTTGGTTGAAGACTACGGCTTCAATCCAAATCGCTTTACCGTTGTCGGTAAAGGTATATCTGAACCGGTTGCGGATAATCATTCCAGCGAAGGTCGCAGATTAAATCGACGAGTACAATTTATCGTCAATAATAACTAGTTTTGTTAGCGTATTTTTTAGGGAGTAATTTAATGGATAACCTCGAAGGTTTATTAAAGCAGGCGCCAGATTTGGTCATGACCTATGGCTTAAAAATCTTATTTGCCCTCATTATTTTCTTCGTCGGTAAATATTTTTCTGGCGTCGCACAAAAGTTAGTACGCAAGTTGCTTAACAGTCGCAAGATTGACCCGACTGTGGTGTCTTTTGTGGCTAACTTAGCTTGGGCAGTGGTGTTTGTGTTCACCATTATCGCCACCTTAGGCCAAATTGGCGTACAAACAGCCTCTCTAGTCGCCGTTATCGGTGCCGCTGGTTTAGCTGTAGGCTTAGCACTGCAAGGTTCTCTGTCTAACTTTGCCTCAGGCGTATTAATGGTGCTATTCCGCCCATGCCGCGTAGGTGATTATATTGAAGCAGCAGGTATTGCCGGCACTGTTGATGAAATCACCATTTTCTCAACCAAATTACGCACCCCAGATAATAAAGTAATTGTGGCGCCAAACTCTTCAATCATGAATGGCACCATCACAAACTACTCAGCCTCTGAAAATCGTCGCATCGATTTAGTGATTGGCGTGTCTTATTCTGCGGATATCGCTCAAACCAAAAAAGTATTAACAGAGATTTTAGATAACAACCAATACGTACTGAAAGAGCCAGGTTACACTGTAGGCCTTTCTGAATTGGCGAATTCTTCAATCAACTTTGTGGTTCGTCCTTGGGTTAAAACCGCCGATTACTGGACAGCGCGTTTCCAAATTTTAGAACAGATCAAAAATGCACTCGATGCAGCGAACATTGAAATTCCATTCCCACAAATGGATATTCATGTGAAGCAATTGCCAGAGAGCAAATAATCAGCAAGCATATTAAAAGGCCGGTAATTACCGGCCTTTTTTATGGTGATAGTTTAGGTTTTGTCGTACCTTAAGCCTATGTGCACAACATACCTGAGTACGGGAGAGAAAATGCAAAAGTATGTTTCGTTTCTAGCCGCTGGCTGTGTTTTTAGTTTAATGGTTCTCAGCCCCACCGCTATCGCCAATGATAAAACCCAAGTGATGATGGGCGACAAGACTGTCACTCTCGCAGGAAAATTACCCAAGCTTGAACAAATGGCGCCACGATTTAAAGTTGTCGACGAACAATTTACCCCAATCAGCCTGAGTGACTTTAAAGGCAAAACCGTGCTGATCAGCGCCGTGCCCAGTTTAGATACTGGTGTCTGTGCGCTGCAAACTAAGCGCTTTAACAGTGAAGTCAGTCACTTCTCCGATGATGTTGTCATGCTGACCATTAGTACAGATTTGCCCTTCGCTCAAAAGCGTTTCTGTAAGGTGGAGAATGTCGACAAAATCAAAGTCCTCTCCGACTCAGTGTGGCGTGATTTTGGCGAGAAATATGGCTTATTGATTGAGGATTACGGCTTGCTCGCTCGGGCCATCTTTATTATCGATGCCGAAGGTCAGCTTAAATACCAAGAGCTGGTGCCCAATATTACCGAACACCCCAATTACGACGCCGCGCTTGAAGCGTTAAAAACCATTCAAGCACAGCAATAAGCATAAAAAATGGGGCATTTATTGCCCCATTTTTATTAGTGCGTATGTTGGTCGCCATTGGCTTGATAGTCGAAGGTCGGCATAGACCAATGATAACGCAGTGCTAACATTCGTAAGCTAAAGCCCAGCGTTAAACAGATCACTAGGTTTATCCACTCTGCCAATTGATAGGCGTTGAGCGTGATATATAAGCCTGCGGTAAAAAGCGAAATCACCGCGTAGAGTTCTTTCTTAAAAATCAAAGGCACTTGGTTACAGAGAATATCGCGGATCACCCCACCAAAGACCCCTGTGACGAGTCCCATTACCACAGCTATCGTTGGACTAAAGCCTAACATTAGCGTTTTTTGGGCGCCAACAATCGAGAATACGGCTAACCCCAAGGCATCAATGGCCAAAAATAACTTAGACAGGTAACGCATCACAGGCGCAATGGCGACCGTTAATAAAGACGCAAATGCAATCGCCAGCAGGTAATGGACATTCTCGACCCAAATCAAAGGGTAATTTCCGAGCAGCATGTCTCTTAGGGTGCCACCACCAATCGCCGTCGCGCAGCCAATGATAACCACGCCGAATAAGTCCATCTGCTTACGGCCCGCCGCTAATGCCCCTGTCATGGCTTCGGCTAAAATCCCAATCAACCATAATAATCCGATAAATTGCGCTTCTTGCATTTAAACTACTTATTACCCATGCATAAAGAACGGATTTTGCCTGATAATCCACGGACTGGATAATGAGATTATTTAAATTTTGTCATTAGAATATTTAATCTATTGATAGAATTTGTGCATTAGTCATTTCTACTTTTCAATACCGCGTAACGCTACAACCCTTCAATAACAATACATTAACTAAGAGTAAGCTATTCCCCGTTTTCCATTAAGCTTATTTTTTGATAAGTTTTAATAAATCATAATCAATTAAAATATAGAAATTTGCAGAAAACTCATCTTAACGTCAATCAAGCCTAAATTTTGGCCACAAAAAAGCGGCCAAAGGGCCGCTTTTTTAGACTAAAAGTAAATTATTTGTTTTCAGGCTTTGGCGGGAAATTCGCCATCACGCTGCCGACCGCTTCGTTGATCAGCTGTACTCTTTCCGAAGGAGTATTTTTATCACGGATAGTATCAGCTACTGAGCCACGCCAAATTAACTTAGCTGTTTTATTATCAACTAAATCAATGATCAGGGTGCCAACTTCGTATTCTCTGACTGTGGTCTGGGTTTGCATGTTACCGCCCCAGCCCCAACCTGGGCCATAGTAAGGGTTATAGCCAAAATTGGTATTGAAGGTATCGACATTAATCTTCTTATCGATTTTGGTCAGATAGTTCACTAATACATCGGCATCTTTCGCATCAACCAAGGTCATGCCCTTAGATGAAAGCTGAGAATTCACCGCATCTCGCACGCGCTGATCCATTAAACCATCGAGGTGATAACCCGAAGCATCGGTCTTTTGTGCGACCCACGCATAGGTCTTGTACTGAGTAAAATTGGCGCTAGGGTCAAAATCCCAACCCGACTTCAGCGAACTACAGGCACTCAGTGCCAGTACGGCTAAACCTACAATTATATTTTTCATGATGATTTCCTTGGTCGTTCTTATCGAACACAAATAAGCCGAAAATAAATTTAGCTTACAGAGCAATGGCCGGTTCTACAACTCAATATGATGAAAAAGCAGTGTGTTATTCAGCTTGACTTCAGCAATCACTTTAAATGATAATGATTATCAATTAAAGTGATTGAGGGATAAATAACATGTACTGGTTCATTAGCGCATTGATTGTGGCATCGGCGATTTTCTGGTTCGCACCGCAAAAAGTCTCTGCCGATACCCATAACAGTAAGCTCACACCTCATCTTCCCATGATGCTGCTGTTTTTACCTTTAGTCGTATTGAGTTGGCTCGTCTTTGAGACTGTGTCAAACGGGGTAAATTACACCACGGTTGCCGCCTTTGGGTTTGTTGCCACCGCTTGCTTAATCGCCCTCCCTAAATTGCATCGTTTTATCATGCCCTGCGCCCTACTTACCGCATTGGCATTAATCGCTATGGTATTGCAGCATCTCTAAGTCTGCTTTTTAAACATGCTACTTCCCTGCAAAGAGCTAGCATTGACCTTCGGCCACTTTCAGTCTCTGTCAGTGGCCTTTTTTTACCTCCCCGAAAGACGTTGAGTTTGGTAAACTTAAGCGGCATATATTCAGATAAAAGATGACTTATGAGAGTAGATCCCAACGTTTCCTTAGTGTACAGCACAGATAAAGGCCGGATTACTGCCGAGCCAGAAGCCAAAGCTATCCCTGCATCCGATGGGATTGTACGTATCCACAGAGACAGCAAAGGCCGCAAAGGTAAAGGTGTCTCGGTCATTTCAGGTCTAGGACTTGATGAAGCAGGCTTAAAAGCACTGGCACAGACCCTTAAAAAACAATGTGGTTGTGGTGGCACAGTCAAAGATTTCACTATCGAAGTGCAAACCGACAATCGTGAGCAACTAAAACTACTGCTTGAAAAACAAAACTACAAAGTCAAATTAGCCGGCGGTTGATACGCCACCAGCCTAAGCCGCTGGATTTAATCTATTGGTCAACGCCTGTGGGCTGAACGGAGCATTTAATGGAGAGTTTGCAGAACCATTTTTTAATCGCCATGCCGTCGCTCGATGACACTTTTTTTGAGCGCACCGTCATCTATCTATGTGAGCACGATGAAAAAGGCGCCATGGGGCTAGTGATTAATAAACCGCTGGGCATTGAAGTGAACTCATTGCTCGAGCAGATGGATTTACCCGCAGAGCAAGTGTCTACCGATCTAGCACTGGGCGCGCAGGTTTTAATGGGTGGCCCCGTTTCCCAAGATAGAGGCTTTGTCCTGCATACATCTCAGCCCTATTGGGCCAACAGTACAGAATTAAGCTCTGGCCTTATGCTCACCACCTCAAGGGATGTACTAACGGCGATTGGCAGCGAGCGCTCGCCAGAAAAATTTATCGTGGCATTAGGTTATGCGGGTTGGAGCAAAAACCAGCTGGAGCAAGAACTGGCCGATAACTCATGGCTGACTATCCCTGCCGATCAGGCCCTGCTCTTCGATGTCAAACACGAGGATCGATGGCAACAAGCGAGCCGTGCGCTCGGCTTTGATGCTTGGCAATTGTCATCACAGGCGGGCCACGCCTAGCCGATTTTATTGTGACGAGTGAATATACAGATGAACGCAAAAACCGTTTTAGGTTTTGATTTTGGAACAAAAAGTATTGGTGTCGCCATAGGGCAACAAATAACCGCCAGCGCCACACCACTGCTATCCCTAAAAGCCGTCGACGGTATTCCCAATTGGGATGAAATTGGCAAACTCATTAAAGAGTGGCAACCCGATTTAGTCGTCGTAGGTTTACCGCTCAATATGGATGGCACAGAGCAGGAAATGACCCACAGGGCGAGAAAGTTCGCCAACCGACTGAACGCTAAGTTTGGGGTCAAAATTGTCACTCAGGATGAAAGACTGACCACCACAGATGCAAAAGCTCGGCTATTTGAACTCGGCGGCTTTAAAGCCCTCACCAAAGGTCAAGTCGATGCCGTGTCTGCCGTATTGATTGTCGAAAGCTATTTTGAAAATCATTTCGGTGAATAATAAATCATAAAAACAAAAGGATAGCCTAAGCTATCCTTTTTTATTTCTGCACTTATAAACCTTACAGGTAAGGTTTAACCAAGTTAGCCATCATGCTGATATGGTCATCATTATCGTTCAGCGCAGGAATGTAACGAAACTTCTCCCCGCCAGCATTAGCAAAGATATGGCCATTCTCACCCACGATCTCTTCTAAGGTCTCTAAGCAATCGGCACTAAACGCTGGGCACACAATCGCCACGTCACGTACACCTTCGCTTGGTAACGCCTGCATGGTTGCATCCGTATAAGGTTGTAACCATTTAGCCTTACCAAAGCGAGATTGGAAAGTCATCACAAACTCATCCGCTGTAAGCCCTAATTGCTCGGCCACCAGACGGGTGGTCTTCATGCAAAAGCAATAATAAGGATCGCCTAAGTGCAGATTACGCTCCGGCATACCATGGTAAGAAAGCACTAACTTTTGCGGCTTACCCTGTTGCTCAAAGTCGGCACGAATTGAGTTCACCAATGCGGTAATAAAGTCGGGGTTATCATGATACGTGTGAATAAAATGCAGCGATGGTAGATAGCGCCACTGGGTTAATTCCCTTGCAATAGCGTCAAAAGCCGAGCCGGTTGTCGGCGCCGCATATTGCGGATAGAGCGGTAACACCACCAGCTTATCAATCCCCTGTTGATGCATCGTTTGTAAGGTGCTCGCCACAGAAGGATTGCCATAACGCATGGCTAAATATACTGATACTTGATGTCCATCGGCCGTTAATTTTTCTGATAATTTAGCGGTTTGGCGCAAGCTGATATCCATCAGTGGTGAACCCGCTTCAGTCCAGACCTTCTGATAGAGCGCCGCAGACTTGGCTGGGCGAACGCGCAGCACTATGCCATGTAAAATTAGCATCCACAGGAGTTTTGGAATTTCGACCACCCGAGGATCGGATAAAAACTCGGCAAGGTAACGCCTCACCGCCGATGCTGTTGGCGCATCGGGTGTGCCAAGGTTAAGTAACAACACACCCACTTTGCCACGCTTTGCGTGACCCATCTCTTTTGATAATCCTGAAAACCTAGCCAAAGTAGCCTCTTAACATGAGTAAAATGAATAAATTGGGCATTAAAGCACTGATTCTATTGCCTGCTTAAGCTCGGCACTATCGGGTTTCACCTTAGAATTAAACTGCTGCACAGTATTGCCATCACCACTGACGACATATTTGTAGAAATTCCACTTAGGCGAGCCTGCTTTATCTCCTAAGTATTTGAATACACTGTTAGCATCGCTGCCTCTCACGGGCGATGTCGCGAGCATAGTGAAGGTAACACCATAGTTGATGTAGCACACCTTAGCCGTGTCTTTTTCATCATTTTCTTCTTGGAAAAAGTCATCGGAAGGGAAACCAATCACCACTAAGCCTTTGTCTTTGTATTCTTTATGAAGCGCTTCGAGAGCCTTAAATTGCGGAGTGTAACCACAGTTACTCGCGGTGTTGACCAGTAACACTGGCTTGCCCTGAGTCAATTCACACAGATTAATCTTCTCATCCGAGTGCAATTTACGCACTTCAACATCAAGATAACTCGGGCAAGTTGCCGCAAATGCGCTAGTGCTTAACAGGCTAGCAAAGATAACTAAGGGGAGTTTCATCATAATGTCCTTCTCATTGGGCGCGCCAAGATTGGCAAACTCGTTATTCTCTATTACGTCACTCACTAATATAGAGATCATATTGAATAAAAAAATAAAAGCTACAGCGAGTTATCGATTGGCTTAAGCGATAAAAAAAGCAGCTCAAGGGAGCTGCTTTAACATCACCGCAGATAGGATTAATCCATATCCAAGGTCACGCCTTCCATAAAGCTGGAACTGGTAGGCTCTTTATTTTGCAGTTTGATCATTAAACGTAAGTCGTTTGGCGAGTCAGCATGGTGAAGCGCATCGGCATAGCTGATTTCCCCATCGATATAGAGTTGCAGCAAGGCTTGGTCGAAGGTCTGCATACCCTGCTCATTCGATTTGGCCATGGTTTCTTTGAGCAAATGCAGCTCGTTTTTAGCAATCAAACTCGCGACACGTGGCGTATTGATCAAGACTTCAATCGCCGCCCGTCGTCCTGTGCCATCGACTTTGGGCACCAGTTGCTGCGCCACAATGCCGCGCAGGTTGAGTGACAAGTCGAATAGCAACTGCTGGTGTTTACTCTCAGGCACTAAGTGCATGATCCGGTCTAACGCTTGGTTAGCGTTGTTCGCGTGCAATGTCGCCATACAGAGGTGACCCGTTTCGGCGAAAGAAAGCGCAAACTCCATGGTTTCTTGAGTACGGATCTCACCAATCAAAATCACATCGGGTGCTTGACGCAGCGAACTCTTCAGCGCCGCATCAAAGGATTCGGTATCTATACCCACTTCACGTTGAGTGATGATGCTTTTGCGATGGTCGTGCACAAATTCCACCGGGTCTTCGATGGTGAGGATATGACCACGGGCATGGGCATTACGATAACCCACTAACGCCGCCAAGGAGGTCGACTTACCGGTTCCCGTTCCCCCAACCATGATGATAAGACCACGTTTACTCATCACCAGATCTTTTAAAATCGGTGGTAGTTTTAAGTCTTCCACCTCAGGGATCTTGGTCTCAATCCGGCGCATAACGCATCCCGGAGATTCACGCTGCCAGAATGCGCTGACGCGGAAACGCCCTAAATCCTTAACCGCAAAAGCAAAGTTACACTCGCGAGTCGTGTGAAACTCCTTCTTTTGCGCTTCAGTCATCACGGACTCGACAAAATCCAAAGACTGCGCGGGCGTAAAGGCACTCTCGGCTAACGGGCGTAACTCACCATCGATTTTGGCGCTCGGCGGAAACCCTGCGGTAATAAACAAGTCCGAGGCTTTACGCTCCACCATGACTTTTAAAAACGGACGGACATCCATCATAAATCCTTAAAACGTCGCTTGTTTGTTTGAGCTCTTCGCCATGGCATCCTCACGGGTGATGAGGCCACGGTTCACTAAGTTTTGCAGACACTGTTCGAGCGTTTGCATGCCATGGGCCATCCCCGTTTGAATGGCTGAGTACATCTGCGCCACTTTATCTTCACGGATAAGGTTACGAATAGCGGGCGTTCCCATCATGATTTCGTGGGCAGCCACACGGCCGCCACCGATTTTCTTAATCAGGGTTTGCGAAATAACCGCCTGTAATGATTCAGATAACATGGTACGCACCATGTCCTTTTCACCAGCAGGGAAAACGTCAACCACACGGTCGATGGTCTTAGCCGCCGAGGTGGTGTGCAAGGTACCAAAGACTAAGTGACCCGTTTCGGCCGCCGTCATCGCCAGACGAATGGTTTCAAGGTCACGCATCTCACCGACGAGGATTACGTCAGGGTCTTCACGCAGTGCGCTACGCAGCGCCGCATTAAAGCTGTGGGTATGACGATGCACTTCCCGTTGGTTAATCAAACATTGCTTATTCTGGTGAACGAATTCGATCGGATCTTCAATGGTTAAGATATGGTCGTGGCGGTTCTCATTGATGTAATCCACCATGGCCGCAAGTGTGGTACTCTTACCCGAACCGGTAGGCCCAGTAACAAGCACTAAGCCGCGGGGAAAGCTGGAAATTTTCTTAAAAATTTCTGGCGCCCCTAACTGCTCGAGCGACAAAATTTCGCTGGGAATGGTACGAAACACCGCCGCAGCGCCGCGGGATTGGTTAAAGGCGTTAACACGGAAACGCGCTAAATTAGGGACTTCGAACGAAAAGTCGATTTCTAAATGCTCTTCAAAGTCCTTACGCTGTTTATCATTCATAATGTCGTACACAAGGCTGTGTACACCCTGATGATCGAGCGCGGGCAGGTTAATTTTTCTCACTTCACCGTCGACACGGATCATGGGAGATATCCCTGCAGAGAGGTGTAGATCCGAGGCTTTGTGTTTTACACTAAAGGCTAATAACTCAGTGATTTCCATAGTTTGGGATATCCTTGCAACCAGATAATTACATCATGACAACAATAGCAGACAGACTCGCAGTCGCCCAGAGCAGGATCGCGCAAGCGGCGCAAAAATGCGCACGCCTACCTCACAGTATTCGCTTACTTGCCGTCAGTAAGACTAAACCCATTGAAGATATTATAGCAGCCTATGATGCGGGCCAGCGTTGCTTTGGCGAGAACTATGTTCAAGAAGGTGTGACAAAGATTGAGACGCTAAAGGGCACACACCCTGATATTGAATGGCATTTTATTGGGCCACTGCAATCCAATAAAACCGCCTTAGTCGCTCAGCACTTCGACTGGATGCACACCCTCTCGCGGGAGAAAATTGCCCAACGGCTCAATGAGCAGCGCCCAGCACACCTTGCGCCGCTCAATGTGTGTATTCAAATCAATATCAGTGATGAAGACACTAAATCCGGCATTGATGCCGAGCAAATACTGCCACTGGCCGATAGCATCAGCCAATTACCCCATTTACAACTGCGGGGCTTAATGGCGATTCCCAGCGCCACCAATGACATTGCGCAGCAAAGGCGCGAACTCCGCGAGCTTAAGCAGTTATTCGATACGCTAAAGCAGCATTATCCCGCTATCGATACGCTTTCTATGGGCATGAGTAATGATTTAGACGTGGCTATTGAGTGCGGATCAACCATGGTGCGTATCGGCAGCGCAATCTTTGGTGAACGGGATTATGGCGCAAAAGAGACGACCCGCAATTAGTCGTTACGGGTTAATGCATCTGTACGATTGATGCTAAGGGAAATCACAGAGATAGCCAAAGGCGAGTCAGCAATATCGGCTTTAGCCTTGTTTTTAGAGGCTAAAGCCCAAATACTGTTAGAGAACATTAAATAGAAATTTTTATCCGGCCTAATAACGCTAATTCAATGATATTAATGCTGAATGTTATCCACTCAGCCTAGGCCAGACATTATGGGGTACACATGAGTCAACAAAAAATCTGTTTTATCGGTGCGGGCAATATGACCCGCAGTATTATCAGTGGCTTAATTCGTAGCGGCTATCCTGCTGCACTAGTGCAAGCCACCAATCCTAGCCAAGGTAAACTCGATGCCCTCGCCGCCGACTTTGGTGTGCGTGTATCCCAAGACAATGTTAGCGCCGCCCAAGATGCCGATGTCATCGTATTATCCGTTAAGCCACAGTTGATGGAACAAGTCTGCCAAGCACTGCAAGGCATTGATATGTCTAACAAGCTGGTCATAACCATTGCTGCGGGGATTAAAGCAGAGCGCTACAGCCAGTATTTAGCACAGCCCATCACACTAGTTCGCACTATGCCAAACACGCCAATGCAAATCGGTGTCGGTATGACGGGACTCTACGCCCCGCAGCCCCTCTCTGATGCCCAGCAAGCCATTACCGAGCGCTTGATGTCCAGCGGTGGTGAAATTGTGTGGGTGAATGAGGAATCTGAGATTAATCAAGTCATTGCCCTTGCGGGTAGTTCACCTGCCTATTTCTTCCTGCTGATGGAATCTATGATTGATGCCGGCAAGCAAATGGGCATGGATGAAGCCAAAGCCAGAAGCTTAGTACAGCAAGCCGCCCTCGGTGCTGCTATGATGGCAAAGCAAAATCCCGAGCTTACACTGGGTAATTTACGGGAGAATGTCACCTCTAAGGGCGGCACAACGGCGCAAGCCATCGCCACATTCGAAGCGGCGGATCTTCGTGGTGTGGTCAAAAATGCGATGGAAAACTGCATCAAACGTGCAGAGGAAATGGCTAACACTTTTTGATCTAGCTATTGCTGGGTGACTCACTTTTAACGCGGGCGTTTTTAATCGGACTCATATAGGCAGAAATCTCGATGAATGCATTAACCTTTTTAATCAGCACACTCTTCGATTTGTATTTGATGGTGGTGATATTACGGATCTGGCTCCCCTTGGCCCGTGCCGATTTTTATAATCCCTTCAGTCAGTTTGTGGTCAAAGCCACTCACCCGTTGATCGCGCCTATGCGTCGATTAATTCCTTCAATGGGAAGATTCGATACTTCTTCATTTGTACTCGCCCTATTAGTGGTGATGGTCAAAGTGTTGCTGTTAAGCCTTATCGCTGGCGGCGGTATTGATTTAGTGCTGTTCTTTGTGTTTGCACTTGTCACTGTTATCAAACAGGCGGGCGTTTTGCTCTTCTGGATGCTGATCATCCGCGCCATCTTAAGCTGGTTCAATCAAGGCTATAACCCCATTGTGATGATCATGGGTCAACTGACAGAGCCCATTTTGGCTCCAGTGCGCCGCATTATACCGCCCATTGGTGGTTTAGATTTGTCGGTGATGTTGGTGATTATCGGCATGAACTTTATCAACATGCTATTGGCGCAATACGTACCATTCTGGGCCGCGATTTAATGAGCGCAGTCATTATGCAGCAAGGCGACTTGCTGCTTAATTTGTATATTCAACCTAAAGCGAGTCGCGATCAGATAGTCGGGCTACACGGTGATGAGTTAAAAGTCGCCATCACCGCTCCGCCTATCGATGGCAAGGCCAATGCCCATTTAAGCAAGTATTTAGCCAAGGCCTTTAAAGTCCCTAAAAGCGATGTTCACATCCTTAAGGGCGAATTAGGACGTCATAAGCTGGTACGGATTAGCGCGCCCAAAAACGTCCCGGCAGAAATCGCGACATTGCTCGAATAAACGCACCGTTGGAAGTCTCCTTCCTGCGACCTATACTCAAGTAATCCCTCATATGAAGGTACAACATCATGTTACGTAATCTCCTTATTATGCTCGCCTTGACTGCAAGCCTGTGTGGCGTCGCCAATGCCGAGCAAAAAGAAACCGTCGGTAATTTCGACATTCATTACATGGCGCTGGGCAGCACCTTTTTAACCCCGAGCATTGCAAAATCCTATGGCATCGAACGCAGTAGCTACAGAGGCATCATTAACATTGCCGTATTAGATATGAGTGAAGAAGGCTCGCCCGCAGTACCCGTTGAAATCACTGGCGTGGCCAATAACCTACTCGATGCGCGTATCGATTTGAAATTTAGAGAGATCCGTGAAGGTAAGGCGATTTATTATATCGCCGAAGTTCCTTACCGCGACGATCAAGAAATCAATTTCAACATCGCCATCAAACACGGTAATCAGCTCAACACCAATCTGCAGTTTAAGCAAAAGTTCTACGTCGAATAATCTCAACCTCATAAGGCAGGACGATACAAAGTATCGTCCTGCCTTTTTCTGTCCTTTACCGCTCAGCTTGGGTATCATTGCCGCATACAGTCCAATGACATCGCTCAATGTCCACACTCAGTGACACACAGACAAGAGCGCCCAATCCAATAGGTATTCCATGCAACAAATCGTCCTCGCCAGTGGCAATAAAGGTAAACTTGCCGAATTCGATCAAATGCTCGCCGCCTATGGCGTAAAAGTGCTGCCACAAAGCCAATTTAACGTTAGCGAAGTGGCCGAAACGGGCACCACCTTTGTCGAAAACGCCATTATCAAAGCCAGACATGCGGCGCAAATTACTGGACTTGCCGCCATTGCCGATGACTCGGGATTAGAAGTCGATTTACTCCAAGGCGCACCGGGGATCTACTCTGCGCGCTATGCGGGGGAAAATGCCAAGGATCAAGACAATGTGTTAAAACTCTTAGACACATTAAAGGATAATCCTGCGCCGCGTACGGCCAGATTCCAATGTGTTTTAGTCTATATGCGCCATGCCAAGGACCCAACGCCCATCATTTGCCAAGCCTCGTGGGAAGGCCAAATCGATTTCGTGCAACGGGGTGACAACGGCCATGGTTACGATCCGATTTTTATTCCAGAACACCATGATTGCAGCGCAGCCCAATTGAGCAGTGACGAGAAAAATGCCTTGAGTCACCGTGGTAAAGCTTTAGTGCAACTGATTGCTGCCATGCAGGAAAAAGGCGTATTTACCGACGGGAACGCCCAATAATGTCAGTGAATGTGTCACCTCAGTTAACCCTGCCGCCGTTGAGCTTGTACATCCATATCCCTTGGTGTGTACAAAAATGCCCTTACTGCGACTTTAACTCCCATGGGCAAAATGGCGAATTACCCCAAAAGGCCTATGTGGATGCGCTGCTAGCGGACTTACGCCAAGACTTGCACTTAGTCCAAGGCCGTAAGCTGCACACCATTTTTATTGGTGGTGGAACGCCGTCTCTGTTTGATGCCAATCAAATCAAACGGATATTGGATGGCGCCAATGCGCTAATTCCCTTCAGTGACGATATTGAAATCACCATGGAGGCCAACCCAGGCACCCTAGAGCACGATGACTTTAGTGCCTACCGCGCCGCAGGGGTCACCCGGTTATCCATTGGAGTACAGAGTTTCTCTAAGGATAAGCTCAATCTGCTGGGGCGGATCCACGATCAAAACGAAGCCCAAACCGCCGCCCAAAAAGCCAGCCAAGCGGGTTATTTAAGTTTTAACTTGGATTTGATGCACGGACTTCCGAATCAAAGTTTTGCTGAGGCCATGGCGGATATCGATACCGCTGCGGCGCTCAATCCGCCGCATTTGTCTTGGTATCAACTGACGATTGAGCCCAATACCCTGTTCCACTCAAAACCGCCGCAACTACCCGACGATGAAGATCTCTGGCAGATCTACGAACAAGGGCAACAAAAGTTAGCGGCACTCGGTTATGAGCAGTATGAAATCTCGGCCTATGCCAAACCCGGCTATCAATGCAGACATAACCTTAACTATTGGCAGTTTGGCGATTATTTAGGCATAGGCTGCGGTGCCCATGGCAAAGTGACCTTGCCCGAAGAAAATCGCATTATCCGCACGGTCAAAATCAAACACCCTAAGGGTTATTTAGCTGCCGACAACTATCACTTCGAGCAGAGTGAGGTCGCCGAAGAAGATCGCGCCCTCGAATACTTGATGAATCGTCTGCGCTTAATGACGCCTATTCCTAAGCAAGAGTTTGAAGACAGAACTGGTTTACACCGAGATACGTTGAAAGAGGGAATGGAAAAGGCCAAACAACGGGGTTTACTGACCGAATCGGCTGAACATTGGCAATTAACCAGTAAAGGTCACATGTTTGTGAACGATTTACTGACGCAATTTTGTTAATTCACTAATTAAATTCCCCATATAAATAATGTGTTAGCCTAGGATTCTCGATGAAGGACCTTTTATGGCTAACACATTTTCTAACATTTATATTCATACATTTTTCCCCTGCTTCTTTAGAATTGCCTGAACATTGTTAAGGAAGCCTGATCATGCCAATAAAAACGAACATCAGCTTAGTCGCATTTACTCTCTCCGCCCTGCTTGCACTGCCTTCTCATGCGGTGCCTACCTTAAGTGACTCACAAAATGTGGCCAGTACCAGTGTTGCCGCCCAAAGCGAGTCAGAAAAAGCCAACGCCTTGTTTGAAACCATCTTCATGGAAAACATCATGGCAAGCCCCATTGCGCAAACCTATATGGGCATTAAGCAAGACTATGATAAGTGGGACGATATTGGCGATGAGGCGGATGCCCGTGAGTTGGCGCGAACCAAGAAACAGCTAGCCGAAGTGAATCAACTGGATGCGAGTAAGCTTGATCCACAAACTCGCCTAAGCCTGACGTTACTCACTCAAAACCTTAATAACGATATCAAAGACTATCAGTGGCGCTACCATAACTACCCAGTGAATCAGATGCATGGTGGCCACTCGATGATAGCCTCCTTCCTGATTAATCAACACCAGATCACCGATGTCAGCGATGCTAAGGCCTATATCAGCCGCTTAAATGGCGTGCCCAAACGCTTAAGCCAACTGCAACAGGCGCTCGAGATCCGCGCAGATAAAGGCATTATTGCCCCTAAATTTGTGTTCGGCTACGTGATTTCTGACAGCCAAAACATCATTAAAGGCGCCCCCTTTGATAAAGGCGAAGACAGTGCGTTGTTGGCGGATTTTCGCAAAAAAGTGAATGCGCTCAGCATCTCTGAAACAGAAAAAGCCCAGCTTATTGCCGATGCAGAAAAAGCACTGGTCTCGGAAGTTGAGCCCGCATACAAGACGCTTATCGCCTATATCAAAACCTTAGAAGCCAAGGCCGATACCCGCGATGGGGTTTGGAAACTCCCCGACGGCGAGGCGTTTTATAACAATGCCCTTGCGCGCACCACGACTACCCACATGACGGCGGATGAGATCCATCAACTTGGTCTTGCCGAAGTGGAGCGCATCCATAATGAAATGCGCGCCATTATGAAAAAGGTGAATTTTAACGGCACCTTGCAAGAGTTCTTCGCCTTTATGCGCGATGATCCGCAGTTCTATTATCCAAATACCGCCGAAGGCAAAGCGGCATATTTAGCCGATGCAACCAAGCTTATCGATAATATGCGCTCACGCTTGGATGAAGTCTTTAAGGTCAAGCCTAAGGCGGCCATGATAGTCAAACAGGTTGAAGCCTTTAGGGAAAAGTCCGCGGGTAAAGCCTTCTATGAACAACCGGCGCCCGATGGCTCTCGCCCTGGCAGCTACTATGCCAACCTCTACGATATGAAAGCCATGCCCAAATACCAGATGGAAGCACTGGCTTACCATGAAGGGATCCCTGGGCACCATATGCAAATCGCTATCTCACAGGAGCTAAAGGATATTCCTAAGTTCCGTAAGTTCGGTGGCTATACCGCCTATATCGAAGGTTGGGGGCTCTACAGTGAGTCTTTCCCGAAGGAGATGGGCTTATATGCCGACCCTTACTCCGATTTTGGTCGACTGGCGATGGAGTTATGGCGAGCTTGTCGTTTAGTGGTCGATACCGGGATCCACGCAAAAAAATGGACCCGCGAACAAGGGATAGCTTATTACGTCGATAATACCCCTAACGCAACATCCGATGCGAAGAAAATGGTCGAACGTCATATCGTTATGCCATCACAAGCTACTGCCTATAAAGTTGGAATGATTAAGTTACTCGAGTTAAGACACAAGGCGGAAAAACAACTGGGTGATAAGTTTGATATCCGGGATTTCCATACTTTAGTCTTGGCAAATGGCGCGCTGCCTTTAGATGTACTGGAAGAGCAAGTCGATCAATGGATTGCTAGCGTTAACAAAGCCTAAACTTGAAACCGTGGGAGGCTAACGCTAGCCTCCCTTGAACGCCTTGCCAATAAAATCCTTAAATCGCAGCCAATAAAAAAGCCACTATTAAGTGGCTTTTTTATTGGATTTATCACCGACTTGGTCATAAAACCCTATCTCACTGTGGGTCACTATATTTGATGTATTAAGCAAGTAGCTAACACTCGGTGTGACTTTAGGGTACAGAGAGACAAAACTCGTTTCCCGCACTCAACCATCAGAAAAAAATTACCTCAGCCTAATGAGCTGAGGTAAACCAAAAACTAGGATGATGGTTTAAAAGCCAACATTGTTTTAGTTCGCAAACTTCTGCTGGCTGTGATCCGAAACTGCATTGCTGCCAACCTGTACGCTAATACCAAAAGGGGTCATTTCCAGTAAAAGTGTAGGACTCAGGTCATTCCGAATCATCTGGCAACCATTGTATCCATTTAAGAACAGACTTCAATACACCTACTAAAAAGCTGTTTTAGAGAACCCTAAAAAACCAAACTAAAATACAAACTAATCTCGATACAAATAATTGATTTTAAATGAATTTCAAAACCATCAAACTCTCTAAAAATGCATTAACCGCATTTTAAGAACAATGTTTCCAAAATTACTGACGTTCACTGAAGAGTTCCGCATAGGGAATGTCCCAATAAGGCGGATTACCAATGTGGTCTTTAATAAACTCAATGAAAGCACTCACCTTAGGCGCTAAGTGTTTACGGCGTGGGTAAACGGCCTGTAGCGGTAAATGATGAGTCAGTTGCCAATCCCTCAGCAGCGGCACTAAGGTGCCCTTAGCGATTTCATCTTCCATCAAGTAACTGGCAAGATAGACAACCCCTAAGCCACTGATCGCAGCTGATTTTAAAGCGGGAGCGTTATCCACTCTAAAGTTACCAGAGACACCTATCTCACAGTAATCATCGCCCTTTTTAAACTGCCACATGCTGTGCTCATGCCACTCACCTTGATACACCAAGCAGTTATGGTCGACTAATTGCTCTGGACGCGACGGTTCACCATGTTTAGCAATATAATCAGGCGAGGCAACGAGTAGGAACTGACACTTCATCAAAGGGCGCGCCACCATACCCAAGGGAAGCTGCTCAGACATAGTTAACAATAGGTCTAAACCTTCGCTGACTACATCCACCTTATGATCTAATAAGCTGACTTGCAGCTCGAGTTCAGGGTGTTTGGCCATAAATGATGGCAGCGCGGGAATAATATGCATAGCACCAAAGGACTGGGAAATCCCCACCTTTAACACGCCGCGGGTGGCATCGTTTAAGTTATGCACGCTAGCAATGGCCTGTTCGGCATCGCGAAGCAACTCTTCACCTTGCAGATATAACAAATGTCCAGCTTCAGTCAGACTTAAGCTTCGAGTGGTACGCTGGATCAGTTGAACACCGAGTCTATGTTCGAGATCGGCTACCTGCGTACTGACCTTAGATTTAGAGATCCCAAGCCTTCTTGCGGCGGCACTAAAACTACCAGCTCTGGCCACATGAGTAAAAATCGCAATAGGTTCTAACAGTTCTAACATGGAAAGTCGCCTTAAGCAGTTTCGACAGTGATATTAACTTTCGGAATAGCATAGGAATGCAGCACAAATGCCTTGAAGCATCCCTCAATGCCTTAATATCTCACAGCAATTGGGTTCGTTGTAGAGATTTAGCCCGAAAAAGTCCGCTAAAGTAGAGTGTTCTATCTGACTGAATTGCCAGCTTTTCATTATATTTTAAGAGTATACCAAACATTAGTCTTTAGAATGTAATATTCCATAGTAAATAGCCGCAAGCAATCAGATTAATATCATTCCGCTTGGCTAAAATGAATCAAGAAAAAGCCCCAGACACTTAACGTACTGGGGCTTTTTCATTTATATCACTGTATTTATGATGTCAGTTAGCTCGGCATTACCTGACTCCAACCAGTGTTGGTTTTAAGCTACTCTGCCGAGCACTATTCACGTAATTCATGGTGAGTGTTTTGAGTCAACACATAGGGCGCTAACTCTGGCACTTCTTTACGCAGTTGATTCTCAAGCACCAGCAGGTTTTCAAAACGGTCACATAAACGGTCGGCTTTCGCTTCAATCCCCTTAGATTGGGATTCAATTTGCTGCTCAATATCATCGCCTAATCTATCCATTTTTTGTGAGAATGCGTCCATCTTAGCTTCGAAGGACTCACCGTCGCCCGCAAGGATTTGGCTGCCGATATTCATCATTAGAGTGCCAATGGAGTTTTGCACGATTTGCTCCATTTCCTTATCAAATTCGTCGTTAAAGGTGTTTTGCATCGACTCTTCAGTCGCACCAAGGTAAAAACTATCGCCCTGCTTGTAGGCTACGGTATCAACACGCTTCTGCACTCCCGCCATCATCTCATCAAACTTAGCGCCTGCCGCATCGCCCATCAGTGGTGTTAAGGCCATACTCACAGCTTGAGAGGCCAATGCAACCGCTTCGTTGACTAATTCAATGACCTCAGGAACCTGAGTCGACACCTCATCGGCATACTGGCTCACGAGCTTTTTCTGTTTGTCGGTTAAGGTTACCTGCTTGCCTTCAACGTATAACTTGTCGACCTCGATGCGATACTTCTCAGCGCCCTTCTCGCTCATCACTAATTTTTTCGGTTCGACTCTCACATCATAGTTAAGAGAAACCTCACAGCGCTCATCGATTTGCGGCTCGGTTTTCGCTTGTGCTGATTGCAAGCCAGAAGCGCTTAAAATAACACCCGATAATGCCACTCCGGTTAATAGTGTATTTATCTTCATTGTTGTTCATCCTTTAATCTGAGGAATTCGACTAAGCTAACATGCTAAAAGATGAATAGCAGAAGATGTGCCAACTTTGTAACAATATGATTAGTATGAAGTTATAAAAATTAGCACCGAGAGCAGATTAGTGAATTTCACTAATATTTAGCCTAACAGTGCTAATAAAAGAGTTAAATCAGAAGATTGAACGTCCGAGACGCTGGCTGAGATGCTCAAGCATCGCCGTCCCTGCGAGGGAGTTACCTTGATTGTCTAATTCGGGTGACCAAACGCAGACCGAGAGTTCCCCGGGGATCACCGCAATAATGCCGCCGCCAACACCGCTTTTACCAGGCATACCAACACGATAGGCAAACTCACCTGCGCCGTCATACAAGCCTGAGGTTGCTAACAGGGCATTTAATTGCCGAGTCTGCACCTGCGAAATAAGTTCAGTGCCATCTAAGGTTTTACCACGGTTGGCTAAGTACAACATCGCCCGCGATAGGTCGGCGCAATTCATTTTTAAGGCGCAATAATGAAAATAAGTGCGCAGCACTGTATCGACATCGCCTTGAAAATTACCGAAGGATTTCATCAGATAAGCGATGGCCGCATTGCGAGCACTATGCTGATATTCAGAATCCGCCACTTGCTTGTCGAAACAGACTTTATCGTTTTGACTCAGCGCCCTGACCAATTCCAACATCCGATGCTTAGGCGCCCCTAAACGGCTCTGTAATAAGTCAGCGATAACTAACGCGCCAGCATTAATAAAGGGATTGCGAGGTTTACCCCGCTCGAGTTCAACTTGGACTAGTGAATTGAAGGAGTGTCCCGAGGGTTCTTTACCGACGCGGCTCCAAATTTCGGTTTCTTCATATAAAGTTAGCGCTAAGGTTAAGCTGAAAACTTTAGAAATACTTTGAATTGAAAATGGCTCAAGGTAATCGCCTGCGCCTATGGTTTCACCGTCAATTGTGGTCACAGCAATGCCCAGTTTACCAGCATCAACATTGGCGAGCGCAGGGATATAATTAGCAACCTTTCCTTGGCCGAGCAAGGGCCGAACTTTGTCGACCACTTCCTCTAATAACGCCTGTTCTGGCATTAACTCCACCAGATATCGTACAGATCGCTAACTTCAAGTTGAGTCACTTTTTGACCCGCCCAGAAAGCCTTCACTGCAGCAACATCTTCTTCGGTACACTTACCGATAGTTTGGGTAGCAATAATACCTTCCCACTCGATATGACCACCGCCGTGGAAACCTAACTTACGGGCTTCAATGACTTCATCGATAAACTTATCGACTGTTGCATCAATATCGGCTTCAGAGACAGATGCATCGAAGGTCCAAGTAATGTCAAAACCTAACTCTTGGAATTCATCAACGCGCATTTTCTTACGTAAACGACGGCTACGATTCTTTGCCATAGTGATTTTCCCCGTTGTGTTAAAAAATAAAATCCATAAAAGATGTTAAGCGATACGCTCAAACATCAGATCCCACACACCATGGCCGAGGCGATGACCGCGGGCTTCAAATTTAGTCAGTGGGCGATGATCTGGGCGCGGCACCACGGTACCATCGGCGGATTGGTTTTTGTAACCATTGGCCGCATTCATCACTTCCAGCATATGCTCGCTGTAGTTTTCCCAGTCGGTTGCCATATGGAACACGCCGCCAATCTTTAGTTTGCGGCGGATAAGCTCAGCAAATTCGGCCTGCACGATACGGCGCTTGTGGTGGCGCTTTTTATGCCAAGGATCGGGGAAGAACAACTGCACGCGAGCAAGACTGCCATCGGCGATAGCATGTTCTAACACTTCCATTGCATCATGGTGATACACGCGAAGATTAGTCACCCCAGCAGCGGCAGCGTCACTTAAGCATGAACCCACGCCAGGCTTATGGACTTCAATACCGATAAAGTTCTGCTCTGGAGCTTCTTGCGCCATTTGTACTAAAGAGGCGCCCATGCCGAAACCAATTTCCAGTACGGTATCGGCTTCGCGACCAAACACTTCGGTCAGGTTTAATGGTGTTGGGCTGTAATCTAAGCCCATTGTTGGCCACTGAGTCTCAATGGCTTGCGCTTGACCTTTAGTCAAACGACCTTCTCTTAGGACAAAGCTTCTGATCTTACGCAGATACTTGCCTTCTTCATTAAATTCAGCGGTAGTGACTTCGCTCATTTTTGCCTCGTCTCGTGGACAACACCATCTAAAAAGAAGGGCATTATCCAAAGTTCAACTTACAGTGCAAGCACTAATGGAGGCGAAGTATAACAAGATTATCCTAGAGAGCGAATCTAGGCCGATTTTTCGATGGGGTGTTACTTGTTTGCCAACCAATCTCCCGCTACACTGCGCCGATGAAATCTACAGCCTCCTTTGCTACACGTATCGTTAATTGGTACGACACCCACGGTCGTAAAACCCTCCCTTGGCAGCAAGATAAAACCCCATATCGCGTATGGGTTTCAGAGATTATGTTGCAACAAACTCAGGTAGCGACTGTAATCCCCTATTACCAGCGTTTTATGGCACGTTTCCCCGATGTGTTAGCCCTCGCTAACGCGCCGGATGATGAAGTACTGCATCATTGGACTGGGCTTGGTTATTACGCCAGAGCTCGCAATCTACATAAAGCCGCTAAGATGGTTCGCGATCTGTATCAGGGGCAATTTCCAACAGACTTTGAGCAAGTGTTAGCGCTGCCAGGTATTGGCCGCTCGACAGCAGGTGCAGTGTTATCCCTATCACTTGGGCAACATCATCCGATCCTTGATGGCAATGTTAAGCGCGTATTAGCAAGACATGGCGCGATTGCGGGCTGGCCCGGTCAAAAACCTGTGGAAGAACAACTCTGGCAATTAACCGAGCAGTTAACGCCAGAGCAGGATATTCAAAAATATAACCAAGCCATGATGGATATTGGTGCCAGTATTTGTACTCGCAGCAAACCCAATTGTGCCGCTTGCCCAGTGGCTATTGATTGCAAAGCTCAATTAATGGGAAGACAAACTGAGTTCCCCGGTAAAAAGCCTAAGAAAACTATCCCAGAGAAAGCCGCTTGGATGTTGGTTTTACTCAAAGATAACCAAGTCTTCTTGGCTAAGCGCCCTCCTGCCGGCATTTGGGGCGGACTCTGGTGCTTCCCCGAATTTAGTACTCAAGCCGCACTCAATGCAGAGCTTGAGGCCCAGGGTTATCACGCCGCACAACTCGAACCATTAATCGGTTTTAGGCATACCTTTAGCCATTTCCATTTAGATATTCAGCCCATGCTACTGAATTTAGATAGCCAAGCAAATGGCTACGACAAGCAAACCTTGGGTATGCAGAGCGTGGGCGCAGTCATGGAACAAAACCAGTCTCTCTGGTATAACATCAATCAACCTTCCAAAGTGGGACTCGCCTCCGCAACCGAGCGCGTGTTGGCCAACTTGGGATCACTCGTAGCTATTGCTAGCAACCTCGACAGTCAGTAAGGAATAATCATGGCGCGTACAGTCAATTGCGTATATTTAAACAAAGAAGCCGACGGCCTAGACTTTCAACTGTATCCAGGTGATTTAGGTAAACGTATTTTCGATAACGTCAGTAAAGAAGCTTGGGGCCTATGGCAGAAAAAGCAGACCATGCTGATCAACGAAAAGAAGCTCAACATGATGAATGTTGATGATCGTAAATTTTTGGAAGAACAAATGACCTCTTTCCTCTTCGAAGGTAAAGACGTGGAAATTGAAGGTTTTGTGCCTGAAAAGGGTCAGGAATAAGCCTAAGCGCCTATCCATAAAAGCAAAAAAGCGCCCAAAGGCGCTTTTTTATTCGCTGATAAATGCAGCTCAGTAGCGTTAAGCTTACTTACGCACGCCTTCTACCACTAAATCTAACTCAACATTGGCAGACGCTGGGCCTAAATCCATCTTGATACCGTAATCTTTCATCGCAAACGTGGTAGTACCGGTAAAACCTGCACGGTATCCGCCCCAAGGATCTTGACCTTCGCCCACAGCATGCGCTTGGATTGCCAACGGTTTAGTCACACCGTTTAGCGTGAAGTTACCTGTGATAACCATATCGCCATTGCCTTTGTCTTCAACCGAGGTCGAAACGAAAGTCGCTTCTGCAAATTTAGCAGTATTCAAAAAATCGCCACTACGGATGTGCTTATCACGCTCGGCATGGTTAGAGTCAACGCTTAAGGTGTTCACTTTAACATTCACTTTAGCTGCCGTTGGATTTTTAGCGTCGTAGCTGAAATCACCGCTGAAATCGTTAAAACGACCGACGACATAGCTATAACCTAAGTGACTTACTTTAAAGGTAATAGATGCATGAGCACCTTCGCGGTCAATTACATAATCGGCGGCAGATGCAGCCATTGGAGCCAGTAAAGACCCACCAATCAAAGCAGCTAATAGTTGTTTTTTCATTATATTATCCTCGGTTAAATTTAATCATCTTGAGTAGTGTTGAATCTTTATCGATAAAATGGTGCTTTAACGCGCCTAACGCATGCAGTAAAACCAGAGCAATCAAGCTGTAGGCGGCATATTGATGAATATCCCCCGCGATATCAGCCTGATTTTCAATCAGTGGCGTTAGGCCGGGTAACTCAAACCAGTCAAACACCATAATTCCACGGCCCTCTGCCGTCGAAATCAAAATACCTGCGGCCATAATCACTAGTAATAAGAGGTAAATCGCGCCATGGGCAATGTGGGCGCTAACCTTTTCCCATGTCTGGTGATTTTGCTCAGGAGCGGGCTTTGGATTAACCAAACGCCAAACTAAACGAAACAGGGTTACCGCCAGCAGCAAAACTCCAATGCTTTTATGCCAATGTGGCGCCGTTTTGTACCATGCACTGTAGTAGGTCAATTCCACCATCCACACACCGACGGCAAAGAGTCCAATCACCACAACCGCACTTAGCCAATGGCTGGCAATAGCAATAAGTCCATAATTCAACTTAGTATTTCTAAACATATAGCTACCCCACACCTCTGCACTTAAGTCGCACAATCAAATAATAGTCATTATCATAAAACGAAAATTAAAAACTAAAATCAGTAAAAATCGCTCATATCTTTCTAAAATTCAGAAAGATTAACGCTATTATGGTATTAACGCTGATTGTGGGGCTTAAACGGGTCACTCACGCGGCTGGAAATACAACTTTGAGGCATCAAAAAGGCTCATTCCCAACTGGTTTATAGATAAAAAACAGCCAAAGTGCACATTAAACAGTCGAACACATCATTTATCAGGAAAAAGCACTTGCAGAGGATAAACACCCTCGTTAATATAGCCGCACTTCGAACGAGGCAGCATTAAGTTGTCGGTTTAAAGTAGTCAACTAACGCTTAGTTTAGTTGCCCGAATAGCTCAGTCGGTAGAGCAGAGGATTGAAAATCCTCGTGTCCCTGGTTCGATTCCGGGTTCGGGCACCACCATTCGCCGGCATAGCTCAGTTGGTAGAGCAACTGACTTGTAATCAGTAGGTCCCGAGTTCGACTCTTGGTGCCGGCACCATAAGAAACAAAAAAGCCACTCACTGAGTGGCTTTTTTGTTTCTGGGATTTGGATGAATTCAAACTCCTTCAATGTTCGATGTTCAATGCAACTACATTACGACTAACCAGCTATCAATCATTTACACAGTGCTTAAGTTCGGTTCTTGGGCATGACGCCATATAAACAAAATACTGATTAACAGCTTAGTCCTTAGCACTGTGAATATTTAAAATTCCCAGTCATCCACTGCCCTTTTACTCATTTATCCCACCACTAAATCGAATTAACCCATTGATAGTTCGACCAAGTAAACCATTCGCATCTCTATAAAGCCTTAATTAAGGCACTTTTTGTTTAATACTTGGTCAGTCGAATTAAAAGGACTTGCACAGTGAAAGCGAGCACTATATGATACGCGCACTTCGAACAAATGGGGTGTTAAGCACTCGGTTTGAAGTAGTTAACTAACGCTTAGTTTAGTTGCCCGAATAGCTCAGTCGGTAGAGCAGAGGATTGAAAATCCTCGTGTCCCTGGTTCGATTCCGGGTTCGGGCACCACCATTCGCCGGCATAGCTCAGTTGGTAGAGCAACTGACTTGTAATCAGTAGGTCCCGAGTTCGACTCTTGGTGCCGGCACCATAAAAAACAATCAAGCCACTCAATGAGTGGCTTTTTTGTATCCGTATTTTGAACCTGAATGTTGAGTAAAAGTCACAGCATCGACAGCCCAGAGCAACTGACTTACTCTCGATAATCACAGTCGCTCCCAAACTCGACTCTTAGTGCTGGCACCATTAAAAACAACGAAGCCACTCAATGAGTGGCTTTTTTGTATCCGTATTTTGAACTTGATTTTTGAGTAAAAGTCACAGAATCGATAACGTGTGGCAACTGACTTACTCTCGATAATCACAGTCGCTCCCAAACTCGACTCTTAGTGCTAGCACCATTAAAACAACGAAGCCACTCGATGAGTGGCTTTTGTTTCTGTCATTTTGACAATTTACTTTATCTGCTCATGCACTATCGGCCTATCCCCCGCCTGCACTTGATGTTGCAAATGCCGCCAACCATGGGTCAACTCATTAAGCGGTTCTTTTCGTTCTGGGAACTGTGCAGACAATTTATCAATAATATCAATTTGTTTTTTGCACAATAAAGACCAACGGTCAGCATTCGATAAGTACATGGCGTTTTCCTTAACTGAGGGAGTACATTTCCTTAGTAGACTAAGACTAGGCCAGAATCATACCTTTGCCAAATTAAAATTGCGTGTTAGCGCACTGTTAAAAGCCATAACTCCAGAGTATCTTTGTCCTATAAACATAAGAGAGGAGGCATTATGACAGCCACTATTTTAAAGCTCGTTTTTATCGCGATTGGTTTGTTTCTGGTTTATAAGCTGATCTTTGCTGGTAAGAAGGGACTGACTATTTTTGAAATGCATTTTAAAGATGGCCGCATGACTCAACATAAAGGCAAAATCCCCGAGCGTTTCGAGCGCGAATGCCGCCAGCTGGCCAAAGCGGAAAAGCTGACTTGCACTATTAGAGCAGAAAAAAACTCCGGCGTGCGTCTGCATATTTCAGCCAATGTGAATGACAACCTACAGCAGCGGATCCGTAACCAATTTCCCTTCGAGTATTACGACAAAAAGGCGGTCGACAATAGTCGCCAAGCGGGTTAATCCTTCTGACGTTCAGCCCTTATTTTTCAGTAAGGGCTGAAAACATCGCCCTCTCGCTAGATTAACCCAACGTTAGTATTTAAGCGGGCTCTAGAATTTAAACCACCTCTTTGGCTCTAGTCATCCATCTTCACGGGCATCACGAACGCGGCGCTCATTATCCTGCACCATAGGATCGCTTGTTGGTTGATTAGGGTCGACTTGCTCATCTGACTGACCTTCAAATTGAAAATCGATATTCGAACAGGCCATTAAAGACAGACTTACGAATACCAGCATTAACATCCAATAATTTTTCATCGACTTAGCCATGCAGGATTGAAGTGTTTTGTCAGCCTGCTGTAATAAACGAAAAATTATTAGTTAGGCTATACCGTTAATGCTTTTGGATCACTAAGGTCACTTTGGCAACAGTGACGCCCCATTTAATAATATCGCTTTGGTTAATAATGGTATTGTCATTCACTAAGTACATCCAATCATCAAAGTGCACTTGGTATTCATCACCATCTACGGGCAGTAGCATATCGTAACGCCAACGCAGCGCACTGCCGCTCGCCTTCCCTTCCGCAGTACCGATAATATCGTCAGCCCTGCCAGTGTATTGCCCTTCCCCTTGGGATTTAATGCGCCAAATACGAGTTTGGGTTTCACCATCATCATAGACAAACCACTCTTTGATGGTGCCTTCCGTCCCCTGCCAACTCGCCTCCATAGTCACATTAAACCGACGTATCACTTTGCCACTGAAGTTCTCAACAATGCCCGATGCCTTAAGCGGGCCATTAAAGAAGCTTTCTAACACTAAGGGGGGATTGGTGCCTTGATAATCACTTACATCGACACTAGAACAGCTAGACAAAAGGCTGACCATCAACAACCCTAAGACAACAGACTTACCCCAGTTAAGCTTTAGCAATCGCATGATTTTTCTCCTAATAATTGCGCCCTTAAGGTTGGCCTGCTGGTATTGGTCGATAACCAAATCGCCAGAAATGCTTCGGCTAATTTAGGCTCTTCGATAACGCCAAGCGGCTGACCATTGAAAAAGAACTGACTGCGCTGCGCATCGATGAGTTTGAAACTTAAATGATCGCCAGGCACAACATTAGGCCAAATTCCCTTGAGTAATTGCAGCCAATTGGCAATTTCATCCTTGGTGTAACCTAAGTGTCGCCACTGATCTGCCGTCGCCTCTAACAGATCATTCGCCTCAATATCACGATAATATTCAATGTCTAATAACTGCGGATAAATCCCACTCTGGTACTTCCCCGTAGTGGTCATCAGCTTGGCTTTATAGACATTAAACCAGAGCCAATCCATCTCACCTCGGCCAACCTCAACCAGCCCTGAGGTCATAGTCTTTTCGATGGCCGCTGGCGTGGCGCTATATCCTGCGACTGGCAGCATTAATCCACACAGGGCGCCGAGATATCGCTTTTTTAACAACATCACTGACAATATGGATGAAAGATGAAGCATCAGATTTCTCCAGCAAGACAAAGATTAACGACGATATAAACGCGCCTAGATAGCTCATCCCATAGACCTATGGCTGCGCGAGAGTTTGATGAAAAGAGGCAATAACACAGCCCAAATAATCGCGAGAAACACCGCAGACACGCCCTCACCATAGGGAAGGCTCACGGCATGAAATGCGGCCCCAGCCAAGTAACTCAGGCTGCCGAAGATTGCCCCTAGAATGGCTTGTAATACGATCGCAAAGGCGCGGATAAGCTTAAGGCTATGGTGCAAACTCAACGCAAAATGCAACCAGAGACACGCCAACCAAGCGGGAAAAGCGGAAAATTCAAATACACTAGCCAACGTTAGCAGGCTATCAACCGCCATACCGAGTAACCCAATCTTAAGCATTGCGCTTAAGTCCCGCGGGATAGCGGCGGTTTCCACTCGCGGCAGTAATATAAAATGCAGCACTAACAGAGGGATACTCAGTAACAGCGCGCGATTGCCGAACAACACGCCAGTCCACCACACACACTGAAAACTCAAGCTGTTATAGAGTATAAAGCCCTGATATTTTGAGATATTGAGTATGTTTCCCGCCATAGAGGACATCTCATCACCACCTTAGTTACCGCTCACCGCATTCGGCAAACGGTAGTCTGGGCGCACCGCAACCAAATGCACTGTGCTCGTGGTACGCTCTAAAAAGCCTCCTTCGCAATAGCTTAAGTAAAACTTCCACATGCGGATAAAATCGTCGCCATAGCCAAGGGCTTGCACTTGCTCAATGGCGCGGTCGAAATTGTTATGCCAGTCCCTCAGCGTCTTGGCATAATCGAGGCCCATATCATCAATCGACCACACCTGCATATCGGTGCGCTTGGCCAAGTGTCCAACCATTTGGTGAACCGAAGGCAAGCAACCGCCAGGGAAAATATATCGCTGAATAAAATCAACACCTTTGCGATAACTGTCGTAACGTTGATCGGCGATAGTGATAGCCTGCAATAACATGCGGCCATGGGGTTTGAGTAAGGACTCGAGCTTTTTAAAGAACCCCGGCAGGTACTCATGGCCAACGGCTTCAATCATCTCGATAGACACTAGTCTGTCGTAGGTGCCGCCGAGATTACGGTAATCCTCAGTCAATAAGGTGATGCTATCGCTTAAGCCTTCCCGTTCGACTCGCGCTTTCGCGTAAGCATATTGCGCATCCGAAATCGTTGTGGTCGTCACGTGCACGCCATAATGCTTGGCGGCGTAAATGGCTAAGGCACCCCACCCCGTTCCGATTTCGAGTAAGGTCTGCCCAGGTTGTAGGTCGAGCCGCTCACAAATGGTTTTCAGTTTATGCAGCTGCGCCTGCTCTAGACTCGCTGCGCTATCGGGATAAAGAGCGCTGGAGTACAACATTTCGCGATCTAAAAACTGCTCATACAAGGCATTACCTAAGTCGTAATGGGCCAAGATATTACGTTTAGAACCCTGCTGTGAGTTGCGATTCAGCAAATGTTTCATACGGTTAACCGATCCAGTCAGCCAACCGAATTTCGCCTCAATCTTATCGAGCAAGGGGAGATTGCGGGCAAACAGTTGCACCACCTTAGTGAGATCCGGGCTAGTCCAATGACCTTGGATATAGCTTTCACCGGCGCCAATGGAGCCCGAAAACATCGCTTGGCGATAGAAGCTCGGATGCTTCACCACCAGGGTGGCATGTAAATCACTGTGATGCTCACCAAAGCGATAGCTCTTGTCGCCCTCCACTAAGGTTAAACAGCCGTGGGGGAGATTTTCTAATGCTTTGAGCAGTAGCTTACGGGCCAGACTGTCAGGCAATTTTGCCGTAATAACAGAAGATTGCGATGCAGTGTTTTCCATCTTATTTCTCCACTTGGGCTGGATGTGGCACAAAAGGTACGCGCTTAAAGAACAGCTTTAACGCCTGCCAATAAATCCCGCCGAAAATTTTCAGCGACATAAATGGAAAGCGAAACAACAAGGCACGAAGGGATTGAGCATTGATAGCTTGGCGAGTCATCGATAGGCTGGCATTGAACAAACGCTTACCCGTCTGATTCGGTAGATTCTCGATGCCAATGTTTAAGCGTTCAGCGGGCGGTTCAACATGCCACTGGTAGCGCATATCGAGGTTCATAAAAGGCGAAACGTGAAACACTTTATCCGTGGTTTTAGGGGCGGATAAATCCACTAAATAACAGTGGCGTTGGTCCCACGGGGTATTGCTCACTTCGGCAAGCATATATAAAGGCTGTTGTGCTTGATAACAAAAGTAAAAATTCACTGGGCTGAAGTACACGCCAAAGTGACGGATTTGCCCAACAAATAGCACTCTGTCGCAGGCCTGGTGACCGCCTAACTCAGCAACTTGCTCAAGCACCCGTTGCTTAAGGGCAAAGCTGCTGGGTTCGTTTATCTCAAGCTGCCGACTCTGGTTATCCCTTGTCGTAAAACTGCGAAGATAATCCTTGGGATTAAATCTGAGTAGCGCGCGCCGCTGACTGGCGAAACTGCGCCCCATAGCACTGATGCTATCGACCTCGTCTAAATCAATCGCCAACAAAGCCATTTGGTAGCTAAAGTGATGTTTTACTGGCGTATAGCGACTATGGGTCACGCTGCCGTAGTAAATACCGCTATTGAGCTCACTCATAGCGTCACTCCAAAGTGGGCACACACATCTAAGGCGCTGCGGACACCGTCCTCATGGAAACCATTGTGCCAATAGGCGCCGGCAAAATGGGTATGGTTTTGCCCCGAGATTTCTTCCCGACGCGCCTGCGCCTGTAAACTCTGCTCATTAAACACAGGGTGGGCATAGTTAAAACGGCGCAGAATTTTGGCTTCATCAATCAGCTCAGTCTGATTGAGCGTTACGCAAAAGGTTGGTGCGTCGCTAGGTAAGCGCTGCAGAATATTCATATTGTAAGTCACAGAGGCGGGGCGTTTTTGATTGCCATCCAAACGATAATTCCAGCTGGCCCATGCCGCCTTGCGCTTAGGTAAAAGGTTGGTATCCGTATGTAAAACCACCTCATTATTTTGATACTGCAAGTCACTCAGAATCGCTTTTTCGGCCGAGCTGGCATCGGTTAACATCTTAAGCGCTTGGTCGCTATGACACGCAAGGATCACCTCATCGAATACCTGCCACTCACCATTCACATACAGTTTTACACCGTCAGCATGGCGTTCGATGGCACTCACTGGGCTGTTTAAATGCAGATTGTCTTTAAAGGGTGTAATTAAATCAGGGACATAACTACGTGATCCGCCCTTGAGCACATACCATTGCGGCCTGTTACTGACGTTTAGTAAGCCATGGTGCTCAAAGAAACGGATAAAGAAGCGCAGCGAAAAGGCGCGCATATCTTCAATGCTCGATGACCAAATTGCCGCCCCCATGGGCAAAATATAATGCTCGGCAAAAAAGCCGGAAAACTGCTCGCGGTCGAGAAACGCCCCCAAGTTGCCAGCGGGGTAATTATCCTGTTGGTAAATCGCCTTACAGCTTTTATTAAACCGCACAATTTCATTTAAAAAGGCCCAAAAGCGCGGATTCAGGAGGTTACGCTTTTGGGCAAACAAACTGGCAACGTTATGGCCATTGTACTCAAGCCCCGTCAGGGCGTTATGCACACTAAAACTCATTTCGGTCGGCAAAATACTGACATTTAAACGGGCTAACAGCCGTTCAAAACGGGGATAGGTTCGGTCGTTAAACACGATAAACCCAGTGTCTATCGCATAGTGTTTACCAAGATGCTCCACATCCACGGTCGCGGTATGGCCGCCTATATAGTCATTGGCCTCAAACACAGTAACCTTGTGGGATTGGCTGAGTAGATAGCCACAGGTCAGCCCTGAAATTCCCGTCCCTACAATGGCAATATTTTTCATCGTCCTGCATCCTTAAGCGCCTTCGGCTGGTTATCCCGTTGGATCATTTTTTGCCAAACCAAGGCTGGTAGAAATGACATCAATTTCAATAAATAAGTAAATCGTTTGGGGAAATGGATCTCGGCTCCGCCGCGCGAAAGCCCGCGGCGAATTGCCGTTGACGCCGCCTTTACATCGACTTGCATCGGCATGGCAAAATCATTCTTGGCCGTTAGAGGCGTCGCCACAAATCCTGGGCAAATCACACTCACAGATATCCCGTGTTGAGCAAGGTCGAGCCTCAGGCTGGCGGCTAAGTACTGCACGCCCGCTTTGGAAGCGCCATAGGCCTCCGCACGGGGAAAGGCTAAATACGTCGCGCTCGAACTCATCAGTGCCAAGCGCGCGCCTCTTGGCATTAAGGGTAAAAACGCGCCAAGGCAGTAGCCCATGGCTATCAGATTGGTGTGCACGACACGCTCAAACAATCTGTCGTCGAAGTGTTTAGCGTCATCGATATACTCGCAGCCACCCGCATTGAGGATCACTAAATCCAGCTGACAGGCGCACTGAGTCAGTAAATCTTTGATACGGAGAGCATTCTCTTGGACTTGGCTGCGCTCATTAATATCAAAGCTGATGCACGTCGCCCCAATCAGCACTGTTTCGGCAAGGGCATCGAGCTTGGCTTTATCTCTCCCGCAGGCAATCACATGCCAGCCAGCGGCGAGATAATCCTTGGCTAATTGCAGCCCAATACCCGAGCTTGCCCCAGTGATCAGCACAGTGTTGATTTTGTGGATCTGCACCGATGTCATCACTTTGCCGCCCTGTCTTTAAGCAGTCGAATCAGACCGCCCATGCAGGGCAAATGCTCATACAACATTTGCCCTAAGTCGAAATAATCCCGATGAAAGTAAATCCGCTGATGAAACTTAAGCTGACTCATACCATCGACCCGGATAAGTTCGCCCTTGTTTAACTTGGGATGGCGATATTGCATCTGCCAGAATAGCGAAGCTTGGAAGTCATCTTGCAATACTTCTTTGATTTCAAAGTGAATGTAGCCAACGTTTTTGTAGAGTTTGGCAAAATACTCAGTCAAGGCAGTTAAACCATTCACTTGATGCATAGGATCGATAAAACAAATATTGTCATCGTAGACCTGAGCCAGCAGATGCAGATTGTCCTTGTTTAATGCTTGATAGAGCGCGATAAACTCATCAACCACACCGCTCTGTTCAATCTTCGCTTGGTTTATCATCCAGATAACTCCCTAAGGGATAAGTTGTAAGGTTGAGCCTATGGCCTAGGCCTTTTTCAGCACCCCAAGTACCGCTAGCGCCCTCGCCCTTGCCGCATTGTGCTCCACAATTGCATAGGGATAAGCCGAGTCAGACTCCAGCGTTGGCACCTCAAATAACGAAGGCGTTTTTTGCATATTGGGTTGGTGCAAACGCTTGATTCCCCAAGATGCCAGCTCTGGTAAGTACTTACGGATAAAGCTGCCATCTGGATCAAACTTTTCGCTCTGGCTGATAGGATTAAAAATGCGGAAATAAGGCTGGGCATCGCAGCCACAGCCTGCCGACCATTGCCAGCCACCGTTATTAGCCGCCAGATCGCCGTCGATAAGATGCTGTCGGAAATAGCGTTCCCCCCAGCGCCAATCGATAAGCAAGTGTTTGGTTAAAAAGCTCGCCACCACCATGCGCAGTCGATTGTGCATCCAGCCGGTTTGATTGAGCTGGCGCATCGCTGCATCTACAATCGGGTAACCCGTTTTGCCCTCGCACCATGCCAAAAACTCAGCTTGGTTGTTGCGCCACTGCACATGGTCGGCCTGACGATTAAAGTTGTGCCCCTTGGATAAATCTGGAAAAGCGACTAACAAATGGCGATAAAACTCCCGCCAAATCAGCTCATTCAACCAGGTTCGCCCTGGGCTAGTATCATCGACAATCACCTCGGGAAAACGCCCAAGCAGCGCCGCGATACATTGCCTTGGACTGAGCACGCCCAGCGCCAAATAAGGGGAGATAACGCTAGTCCCCTCTAGAGCAGGAAAGTCTCTGTCCTGTTTATAGTCTTGGGCTTTTTGCTGAATAAATGCGGTAAGAATACGCTTTGCCTGCCCCTCTCCCGCCGCCCATTGCTCGCTCGAGGTTAGCTTGCTAGTGGATGTAAAACGTTTTTTAAAACTGATTGGCTTTGGTTCAGGTAACATAGGTCCAAGCAGCGCAGGTACAGCAAGCGGCAAAATGGCGCGTTTGGCGGCAACTTCTCGCCACTTACGGCTAAAGGGCGTGAACACCTTATACATATCACCGCTTAAGTTAAGCACTGTGCCCGGCGGTAATAGGCAGTGTTCGTCGCTGAGCACCAAGGGAATACCCGCATCGAGACAGGCTTGGTCGCGCTTTTGCTCGTTGATTTCGGGTTCTCGCCCCGCGAACACCCGTTCAACCCCAAGCTTTTCACAGTAACTCGCTAAAAAAGCGGGCACCTCTTTAAAGCTATCGAGTTGAATAAGCTCAAATTCAATCCCTAGGCTTGCGAGTCCTTGGGCGAGCAAATTCACATGCCGCTGGATAAAATCAATCTGGATCGGCGCCATATCGTGGCTGAGCCACTGGCTCGGAGTCGCAATATAAATCGCCCTGAGTTTTGCGCCCGGCACTTGCCGCACCCAATCACAGGCTGCCGTCAGCGCTTGGTTATCCGTTAGGCGCAGATCCTGGCGAAACCACATCAACGCGTGCTTTGCCGCTTGGGATTGATTATCGCTCATCGGCTTGCCCTCCTTGCTCCGCTTCGACCGCGTTTTTGTTCTTACGTAGCTGTTTCTTCTGTTGCTCTTTTGCCGCCGAAACTTGGCTAACCCATTCAGCCAAGTCTGGCGCCATAAACGCTAATAAGGCCGTGAGAGTCGGTGCAAAGGGGCCGATGAGATAACAGGAAAGTGGCATTTGCTCGAGCAAGCTTTGCAGCTCGAAGATTTTCGATGGTGGATGATTCGCCTCAGGCACTAGCAAGAGAGCGTCCACCTTGAGCCGATTATTGATAAGCCCAAGGCTTGTAGTGTCGAGTACACCAAGATCAATGACTGACACTCTTAACTCGGCAAGTTCTAAGCGTAAAACCAGGCTATACAAGCGATTAGTCATACTCAAGTTGCTTGTGCTTGAGTTGCTTGCGCTCGAGTGAATCATGTTCGAATGACCCGCGTGCAGCTCTGCCGTTTTTTGCCCTTGGATAGATGGCAAACACACGACACCGATTTGCGCCAAACTGGCCTGCCCAGCAAAACTGGCGCGCCCTCCGATGCGACTGGCTAACTCGCTTTCTAGCCATGCAAGCAACAGCTCGGCATCTAAACGAGGCTCAAGCAAAGCAGGTAACTGCGCCATCCAAGCCAGTAACAATTTTTGTTTCACTAATTGAAAGGGATATAAGCCAAGGGCTTCATCAAGGATTTGGTGCAGCTTTGGTTGTTCCAGTTCAAACAGCGCGCTATTTAAAGCTGTGATCAGCTCCAGCCACAAATCCCCCTCTTGCAATGGGGTGCTATCGGCTTCGGTCGCAAGCGCCGAACTCATCAGTAACGGTTTAACCTTACTGATGGCGACGCCCTTGGCTAACCATGCATTGATCTCATGGATTTGTTGAATATTTTCAGGAGTGTATAACCTATGGCCCTTAGGCGTACGCGCAGGGATGACCAGCCCAAAGCGCCGTTGCCATGCTCTTAACGTTACCGCGTTAACCCCTGTGAGTAGCGACACTTCCCCTATCGGGAGTAGCTCGCGACTCTCGAGGTTTTCGGCCTCAACCTTTGAATCATGTTGTTTCATGTTAATCACTTAACTCGTTAATCTTAATGCATTATCTAATCGTTCAAGTGCGTATTTTCGCCAGCTGACTGTGATTAATAGGCATAGCGCAGCTTTAATTCCTCGGGATGGGGATTTAAGTACACTTGATCCTCAATATAGGGGGTGGGGAATTGGCGCAAATAGTGGTTAATCAAAGTGATAGGCACCAGCAAAGGGAGAAGTCCTTGGCGATATTTCATAATCATTTCAGACAGTTCTAACTTCTGTTCCTTATTCAAATGCTTTTTAAAATAGCCCTGAATATGTTGTAAGGTGCTGGTATGGTTTCGACGAGTTGCATTGATTTTTAAGGCGGTCATAAAGCCCGCAAAATAGCGCTCGGCGGTTTGATCTAAGTCTTCAATATTGGCCACAATCGGCCCAAGCTCGCGGTACCATTTTGGGCTATGGGCCATCAACAGATACTTATAGCGGGAGTGAAACTTCACTAACTTGTGCTTGGTTAGGCCCTCATGACACATCTTATGCCAGTCGTGATAGGCATAGACTCGGGTAAAAAAGTTTTCCCGCAGCACCATATCGTGCAGGCGACCTTCTTCCTCGACGGGGAGATAGGGATAGCGTTCCATTAATTTACGGGCAAACACCCCAATGCCTGATTTAGTGCCATTATTGGTACCGATTTTGTACTCAGTCACCCGTTCCATACCGCAGGTCGGCGATTTGGCACAGAGTAAGTAACCGCCTAAAAAGCCTAATTCCTCAACCTTTTGCTCGCTAAAGCGATTGAGTTTGTCGGTGACATCTAAGCTGCCATCACCGCTCTGCACTCGGATCTGCTCACCATCGCGCACTAATCGAATGCTTTTTCGCGGTGCACCTAGGCCAATCGCCATTTCTGGACACAAGGGGACATAATCAAAAAATGGCGCAATCTCTTGATTACAATAGGAAGAATTTTTATGCCCACCGTCAAAGCGCACCTTCTCCCCTAATAGGCAGGCACTGATCCCAATTTGAATTCGCTGCGGATTAAACTTGTACATAATGCTATTCCTTGTATCACTTTGAATAATATTACGGACCATTCTTGTACAAGGATCAAGTTTTTGTACAAATTTTTATAAAAATTTTCTGACGCTAAAAATCCAACGAAAGTCGCTAGGGCTTGGCCTTGATATTGCTTAGTTTATTCGCCCCATTGGCGCGGCATCAGGAAGTAAACATCGACGAGGGAGAATAAGGAAATGACGGTCATCAATCCCAATAGCTATGCTGCCATTGCACTAAGCCAGCTAAAATCGGCTCAGACTCAACAAACGCAGGGCGTACCAAGCACAGCGGAAAGTTCGAGCCCTCAAATGACGGTTCCGCAAGATACAGTCACCCTATCGGGCGGCGTGACTCGAAGCGCTGAAACCAGTGATACCTATAGCCAGCTTGCGCCCAATGCCAAACAACATTACACCAGCAATGTGCAAAATATTGCCGGTTCTCAAGAGAGCGCAAAATCCGAAGACAGATTAGCGGAAGCCATGCAGGCAATCCTCGATAAACGCACCGGAGTCGACAGGGAAAAACTGAAGCAACTAGAAGAAGAAATGGCGAAAATTGCCGCCAATGACAGCTTATCCGAAGAAGAAAAGGCCAAGCAGATAGCGCTACTCGAAGCCCAAAAAGCCGAGCTAATTAAAGAAGCAACTGAAAAAAATGAAGAGCGGCAACGCAATAATCAAGCTGAAGTCTATTTTAGTTAATGCTTAACGTTCAACACTAACAATTTGAAAAAAGACCTTGATAAGCAGTTCACTAGACACACAATGAGCGAGATGCGATCCAAAACGCCAGTGAGCGTGAGAACCGTGAAAGATAAGTAAACTGCCACGCAAGAGAAGCGCAGAATCGTCAACGGTTGAAAAACAAAAATCCGCCCCATCTCTGGGGCGGATAAGTATCGAAGGCAGGACTTTTGATAACGCTTTCAACCCACAAGTTAAACCATACCAATAAGCAAACTAGCGTTACCGTTTCTTGCCGCCTAAGGCGCGCTTCTTAGCTCGCTGTTTTTGAGCCGCTTTACTATTGCGTCTTGGCTCGGGTTCCATCTTATTAAAATCAGGTTCAAAGCCGGGATACCATTGCTGCGGCAGGCGTTTATCGAGCAATGCTTCTACCTCTTCAAGCAGCAGTGCATCCTCTTGGCTAAACAGCGTAATCGCCAAACCAGTGCTACCCGCACGCCCAGTGCGACCGATACGGTGAATATAATCTTCGGCAATAAAGGGTAATTCGAAGTTAATCACATACTGTAAGTCGGCAATATCGAGGCCACGAGCGGCAACATCGGTCGCGACTAAAACCTGCACTAGTCCTTGTTTAAAGTCCTTTAAAACCTTCTCCCTTGCGCCTTGGGATAAGTCACCGTGAAATGCCTGCGTTGCCACCCCGAGTTGATTGAGCTGAGTGGTCAGCTTATCGACACCCTGCTTAGTGCGGCTAAAGATCAGCACTTGCTGCCAATTTTTGCTGCGTACTAAATGGCTGACAAACTCGGTTTTACGATCACTGTCGATGGCATAAACCCGCTGCTCCACCTGTGCGGCCGTTGTATTGCGTTTCGCGACTTCGATAAGCTTAGGATCACGCAACAGATTTTTACTGAAACCGAAAATCGAATCGTCTAAGGTGGCCGAGAACAGCAATGTCTGTCGCTGCGCGGGCACTTGCTTGAGCACCGCTTTGATTTCATCCATAAATCCCATATCGAGCATACGGTCGGCTTCATCAAATACCAGCACACTCAAACGCTTAAGGTTAAGTGCCCCTTGACGTAGATGATCGAGTAGGCGCCCAGGCGTCGCGATAAGCACATCGATGCCAGCCTTAAATTCGGCTTGCTGAGCCTCGATACTCACGCCGCCGTAGGCAATCCCGACACGAATCTCCGTGCCTTTGGCATATTTCACAAAACTCTGCTGCACTTGCACCGCTAACTCACGAGTCGGCACTAGCACTAAGGCTCGAATATCTTTAGGGGCATCTTGGCTTTGGTTATCGAGGAGTAATTGCTGCAAAATCGGGAGAGCAAAGGCTGCGGTTTTCCCTGTTCCCGTTTGTGCACCCGCCATCACATCCTGTTTTGCCAAAATAGCGGGAATGGCTTCAATTTGGATAGGCGTGGGCTGCTGATAGCCAAGTTCGGCTAAGGTATTCACTAACTGAGAATGTAAGGAAAGCGCGCTAAAAGACATGGAAGATCACCAAAAACATTAATGGCGCCATGTTAACAGACAGCCGCTAGAGCGACCAGTTGCATTGCATCTGTCAGTTGCTCACGGCGTTAATCATGCCCAATCAGCCTTATGGTCGATAGACGCGCTCAGACTTTCACTAGACGCGCTTAGGCTTTCGCTAAAAACGCCTCAACATCCGCGGGTAATAGCGGACGGCTGAACAGATAGCCCTGCGCCTGATCGCACAGGTTGTGGGTTAAAAACTCAGCCTGTGCTTGAGTCTCGACCCCTTCTGCCACTATCTCTAATTTGAGCGCATGCCCTAGGGCAATTACGGCTTTAGCGATAGCGGTATTGTTGGTGTCAAACGGAATATCTCGCACAAAGGATTGGTCAATTTTAAGCTTATGGATAGGCAGTTTTTTCAGATAGTTAAGGGAGGAATATCCGGTTCCAAAATCATCGACCGAGAGCTCGATCCCAAGATCCCCTAACAGCTTTAAGTCACGAATCGCCACATCGGGATTGTGCATCATCACGCTCTCAGTCACTTCAAGCTCAAGGCAAGTGGCAGGTAAGCCAGTTTGAGCCAAGATACGCTTAACATCTTCAACAAAGGAGCTACGTTGTAGCTGTTGTCCGGCAACGTTGACCGCAATTCGGCCAAAGGGTTTGCCCTCGGCGAGCCAACGCATACCTTGTAGACAAGCGGTTTCGAGCACCCATAAACCAATATCGTAAATCAGCCCAATTTTCTCGGCGACGGGAATAAACACCCCGGGGGATATTTGCCCCAATATGGGATCATTCCAGCGCAGTAGCGCCTCCACGCCAAGGGTTTTACGGGTCACTAAATCCAATTTAGGCTGATACATCAGATACAAAGCATTCTCTTCAAGCGCGCCATAGAGTGCACTCTGCAGCTTTAAATGCTCAAAGGATTGTTTGGTAAGCGACTCAGTGTAAAAGGCAAAGTTATTGCGGCCCTCACTCTTAGCGCGGTACATGGCAGCATCGGCATTACGCAGCAGAGTATCGGCCTTACTGCCATCGCTAGGGTAAATTGAAACCCCCATACTGGCGGTAAGACGTAGATGATCGCCCGTACTTACCACAAAAGGTTGTTCAAATACTTGGCGTAATTGATTGATGGCCACAGCGGCATCCTCGTGATCTTGAATCCCCGAGATCAGCGCCACAAACTCATCACCACCAATACGCGACAGCACATCTTGCTCCCGCAGTTGGCAGCGCAAACGTTTTGCCAACTCCACCAGCATCTCATCACCTATGCTATGGCCAAAACTGTCGTTGATATGTTTAAACAAATCCACATCAATAAAGACTGTTGCTAACTGGGCATTAAGCCGTTTTGCATGCTTCACTTCCTGTTTAAGCTGCATCATCAGCTTCATGCGGTTTGGCAAATGGGTTAGCGGGTCAAAGTAAGCCAGATGGGCAAGCTGGGCTTCATTCTGTTTTTGAGCGGAAATGTCGGCAAAGACTGCGACAAAATAGCGTACATCACCACTGTCATCATAAATGGTGCTGATGGTGATATTTTGCGGGAAGATAGTGCCATCCTTGCGGCGATTCCAAATTTCGCCATTCCACTTTCCCGTCTCGAGTAAGTGAGTCCACATGGTATCGAAAAAGGCTTTCTCATGACGACCCGAGTTAAATAACCGTGGGTTTTGACCGAGCAACTCTTCCCGCGAGTAGCCAGTGATCTCATAGAAGGCGCCATTCACATCGGTGATATTGCCGTGTCTATCCGTCACGACAACGCCTTCGAGGGAATGTTTAAACACGTTAGTCGCCAGCGTGAGCTGCTCTTCCACTTCTTTATGCTTGGAGATATTGCGGGTCATGCCGATGACTCCCGCCAACGTGCCCTCCGGCGTTAAGGCAGGAATTTTCAGGGTTTCTAGCCATAAGTGCTTGTTTTGCTTTTCACCATCCAAACACTCGGCGACAATAATCGGCGCACCGGTTTCAATCGCAAGCCGGTCACCATTAAGAAAAATCTCGGCGATATCTTTACCAAAGAGCTCTTCGTCTGTCTTGCCGACGATTTCACTACGAGGTAATTCCCATGCTTTTTCAACACTTTGGTTGCAAATGGTATAAACACCTGCGGTATTTTTCACCCAGATATGTTCTTCAAAGCTGTCGATAAAGGTTTGCAGGCCAATCACGTCGACGGCTTTGCTCTCTTTACGCGTTGCCGTCACCGCTTGTTGTTGCAACCTGAGTAATTCTGCCAAGTGAAGTTGCAGGCTATTGACGGTCAAAGATGCCAGTTGCAAGGCCTTGTCGTCTAAGTGCAAAGCCGCACTGTGATAAAGACATAAAGCCCCGAAATGAGCGCCAGATGGCCAAAGTATCGGCAGGTAAATCAAGCTTCCAATCCCAGTCGCACGCCATTGGGGATCGGCGTTAACATCGCGGATCAATAATGCGGATGGCTGATGAGCACCAGCACTGAGATCTTCGGGCAGATTCACCTGATAGTTGCTAAAAGCACTCGATTCATTAAAGGGATTATAGGGTGCACTGTGTTGGGAAAAGACCTGATCTTTAGGGGAAGCATTTTGATACAGGCTAAAATGCGCTTTCAAATTGGCCTGTAAAAGGAGCGCCTCTAAATGGCGTGGCTCACAATCCACAGTCTGCAATAATAGACTGCGCTCTCCGGCGGGGGTTACCCTAAAAATCGCTGCATGTGACTGAGTGATATCGGCAATTAATTGTAAGTCGCTTGCCCAGTTCGCTAACTGCTTTGGTGAAATTGCAACATCATTCATAAGCTTGCTAACTCTAGCCTCTACAATTCCATTGTGACTGAGGGCATTTACACTCCCTCACCATAAAACACAGCCATAACCAACACAGAGTATCAATAGATGGATAACGCGATAGTCGCATTCTGTAGGCCATATTACCGCAGACAATCAAGCATCGTCATTCACTAATACATAAATATTTGACTCATTCAGCGATTACTTTGTTTCGAGAGCCTGCATGGGCAAATGACAATATCTATCCTAATGATAATAGACTGTTTTTAAGTTTAGCTTCCGTCAAAAATCGACTCGTCAGCAACAACACTGATTTAACCGTAAATTACCGCCTTGTGATTGACAAAAACCTTATCTTATTGTCTACAATGGAAATAATCAGGATGAAAAACAAGGATCTCTATGCCTACCGTGCCCACTGCCACACCCGCCATCCCGTTAACGAGTCAACAGCTTTATCGGAAATCCGACCTTAAACAGCTTAACCCTGAGTGCCAGTCTACCGCTCAACTCACGCCACTCGATGATATTGTCGGTCAAGAACGTGCCCAACAGGCGGTGGAATTCGCCATGGGGATTAAGGAAAAGGGCTATAACATTTATGCCATTGGCCAAAACGGCTTAGGCAAACGCACTATGATGCTGCGTTACCTGAATCGCCATGAGCCTATCGAGCCATCACTGTTTGACTGGTGCTATGTGGTCAACTTTGACGATACCCGCAGTCCCAAAGTGCTTAAACTCACCGCAGGAACGGGGCAAGAGTTTAAAAAGTCCATCGAAAAACTCATGCTAAAACTCGTCAAAGCGCTGCCCTTAGCCTTTGATAACGAAATGTATTATGCCCGTGCCGAAAAACTCAAAAGCCAGCTAGCACAAAAACAAGAAGCCGCACTGACAGAGCTAAGTGAAGAAGCCAAACAGAAAAATATTAGTCTCAGTTTAACCCTGCAGGGCGACTATCAAATGGTTGCCCTCAATGGCGAAGAGCCCCATGACGAAGTCTCCTTTGGCGCCTTGACCGAAGCCGAACGCACTCAGTTTGAAAGCAATATTAATGGGCTCGAAGTCAAACTTCGCGGCATCATTCGCCAAAATACCGAATGGGAAGAAGAATTTAGCGATACCCAGCAGGAACACGACGAACAAGTCGCTAAAGATGTATTAGTGCACTTTTTTAAGCCCTTGAAGGACAAGTACAAACATCAGCCCGAAGTCAGAGCCTTCTTAACGGGGATGCAGTCGGATATCTTAAGTAATTTAGATATTTTCCTTGAGGAGAGTGAGGAGCAACTCGCCCTCGCCTACGCTTCCCTAGAAAAGAAAATGCCGCGCCGCTATCAGGTCAACGTCATCGTATGCCAGGGGGAGCAAAAATTCCCGATTGTGGTCGAAGAAAGCCCAAGCTACCACAGCCTGTTTGGCTATGTTGAGAACGCCACCTTTAGGGGCACAGTATTTACCGACTTCTCACTCATCCGCCCAGGAAGCTTACACAAGGCCAACGGTGGCGTGCTGTTGATGGATGCTATCAAAGTACTGGAGCGCCCCTATGTGTGGGACGGCTTGAAACGTGCACTGCGCTCCCGCAAGTTAGATTTAAGCTCCTTGGAGCGGGAAGTCTCACTGTCGGGCACTATCTCATTGGCGCCGGAACCCATTCCCTTAGATGTGAAGATCATTCTGTTTGGGGATCACGAAACCTATCAGCTTTTACAGCATTATGATCCTGATTTCAGTGAGTTATTTAGGGTCACGGCCGATTTTGAAGATGTGATGGATAGAACCGATATCTCGGAGGCGCAATATGCACGATTTATTTCCAGCATAGTCCACGATAACAATATGCTGCACTGTGACCGCAGCGCCATCGCACGCATCATCGAATACAGCTCCCGTGAGGCGCAGGACCAACAAAAGCTGTCGCTGCATTCGGCAAACATCGCCAATCTGCTTAGGGAATCAAACTTCTGCGCTAAGGCCGCCGCAAGTCAATGTATTGAAAAACAACATGTAGAGCAGGCGCTGAAAAACCAAGAGCAACGGGTCTCGCGCCTACACGACAATATTATGGAGAGCTTTATCAACGGCACGACATTAATCAATACCCACGATAAAGTTGTCGGCCAAATCAATGCGTTATCTGTGATATCAACCTCAGATCATCAATTTGGTCTGCCGAATCGTATTACCGCCACCACCGCCTTCGGTAAGGGGGAAGTGCTGGATATTGAGCATAGGGTTAAGCTCGGCGGCCGCATTCACTCTAAAGGAGTGTTAATCCTGACAGCCTATTTGGCTTCGGTCCTTGGTAAAACCGCGCAAATCCCCCTCACCACCTATCTCACCTTCGAGCAATCCTACAGCGGGGTAGATGGTGATAGCGCCTCGATGGCCGAATGCTGCGCCATTATCTCCGCCATCAGTGAGTTGCCCTTAAGGCAGGATATTGCCATTACCGGATCGATGAATCAGTTTGGTGAGGCGCAACCCATCGGCGGCGTAAATGAAAAAATCGAAGGCTTTTTCGATGTGTGCAAAATTAAGGGCCGCTCATCGAGCCAAGGGGTGATTATTCCCGAGTCGAATATCGCCAACCTCATGTTACGCCAAGACATTGTGGAAGCGGTTGAGCGTGGAGAATTCCATATTTGGGCAATTAGCCATGTCACCCAAGCTATGGCATTACTCTTAGGTAAAACGGCAGCGACCTTAGGAGGCAATGATGGGAAACACGCAGGCCATTATGCCCCAGAGTGCGTATTTGGGATTGCCCAGCAAAAACTCAATGCCCTGAGGGCGCTCCCTAAAGCCAATTGATAGTCGGACCAAAATCAAAAAGGGTTAGCAAAGCTAACCCTTTTTTATCGGTAATTGCTGCTCTGAGTTACACCAAGCTTGCCAGCATTTCATCGCTATAGGTCACCAATTCATGACCTTGGCGCACTCTTGCCACATAATCTGGGTTGGCAATAAAGGGGCGACCAATCGCAATTAAATCAAACTTATCGGCGGCAATCGCTTCACTTGCCGATTGGGCGCTGTAACCACCTACACCCACTAAGGTTTTGCCATAGTTAGCACGCACATAGCTAGAAACACGGCCATCTAAGTAATCAAACTCCATGCTGTCGTCGAAGATACCGATATGCACAAAGGCCAGTTCACGTTTTTCGAGCTCAGGCAACAGGTAATCAAACACGGCGCGGTCACGGTTATCGACAGCCATATTGAAATAGGCGCCGGGAGAAATACGAAGACCGGTTCTGTCTTTACCAATACGCGCCGCAATCGCATCAACCACTTCTAAAGCAAAGCGTGACATATTGGCAGGTGTGCCGCCGTATTCATCGGTACGACGGTTGCTGTCATGGTGTAAGAATGCATCGATTAAATATCCGTTTGCACCGTGGATCTCAACCCCATCGAATCCGGCTTCAATCGCGTTTTCGGCCGCTTTCGCATAATCGCGGACTAAGCCCTGAATATCTTCAAGAGTTGCCGCTTTTGGAGTGACATAGGTCAGCTCACGCATTCTGGGCACACTGCCCTCTACTTTTTCAGCCGAAGGCGCCAGTACATCGCCGCCACCGAAGAAATGTGGGTGTGCGACACGGCCGGTATGCCATAACTGCACAAAAATCTTGCCGCCATTAGCATGCACAGCATCCGTCACTTTACGCCAGCCGGCGATCTGCGCTTGATTAAAAATCCCGGGCGTATTTGGGTAACCTTGACCATCAGGGCGAATGATCGTCGCTTCGGAGATAATCAATCCCGCTTCGGCGCGGCGAGCATAGTAAGCCACCATATCATCGGTCGGTACTAAATCCGCATCGGCCATACAGCGCGTTAATGGCGCCATTAAAATACGGTTTTTTAAGGTAATAGTGTCATTAAGTTTGTAGGTATCGAATAAATTACCCACGGAATTCGCTGCATGTTCAATCGTCATTGGTGTTGCCCCATTCTTGAATGTGCATTCAAGATATTCTTATTTGAACGATCATTCAAGAACATTTTTGAATGTTTGTTCAAAATTAGTTAGAATCAGCCCAAGTATCCGTGAAAGGTGAGATTGCAATGCGAAACGCAGAGTTTGATAGGGCGCAGGTGCTCAGGGGGGCGATGGCCGCCTTTATGCACAAGGGATACACCAAAACCAGCATGCAGGATCTGACCCAAGCGACGGGGTTACATCCCGGCTCCATTTATTGCGCTTTTAGTAATAAGCGTGGATTGCTGATCGCCGCCATCGAGCAATATCAGCAGGATAGAAACGAGCAGTTCAAGCTTATCTTCTCCAATAGCTGGCCCGTGCTGGGGAATTTAAAGACCTACTTAGACAATATCGTGGTCGAATGTTTAAGCTGCGATAGCCAGCAAGCTTGTTTGCTCACTAAAGCCTTAAATGAAATTGCAGAGCAAGATGATGAAATCCAAAACATTATCAGTCAAAACCTCATGCTTTGGCAGTATGCGTTGACGGCACAATTTGAATTAGCGGCCTCCCAAGGGATGTTGCAAGGCGAGCTTAACAGTGAGCAGCGGGCGCAATACTTGATGATGGGCATTTATGGGTTAAGAACCTTTGCCCATACCCATCCGCAGGCGGAAATCCTGCAGCAATTGGCCGATAAATTGTTTGATGATGTCTGCAGATAAAAACGGCGTGCTTAGTTAGGCAGCCCCAAAAACGCAAAAAGGACGATAAATCCACTTATCGTCCTTTAAGTTTCAAGTGTTGCCAGTGCTATTTTTCGTTTTTATTAACCTATATTAGCCTGCGCAAATACCCGCTCACCGAGTGAGTTCAATATTTTACACTCACCTTCAAGCACGGCGATGATGGATTTTCCCTTACGAAAACTCGCAGGTATCATCACACGACCGGAATCGCTCACAGGTAAACCTTCTAACACCGCGTTGTGCATAATTAACCCGACTGGCGCGTCATAATACAAAACGGTAACTGTCGCTTGTGTTGCTTGCATAACTTTTAACTCACATTAAGCAGAATCTACTGCTATCGATCAAAGTGGCAAGAGTCTCCCTTCATCTCTTATAACAACAAAACTCCAAGATGCATTTTACCTTTTAAAATCAAAAAACTATAAAAACATCATGCGACAAGCCTAAATACAACCCTTAGGAAAATCTTAGCGCCATGAATATCCAGTTATTTAAGCACTTCGGCAAATAGATGCCAAACTATTTCTATTCTGTTAAGCAAATACGCGCCAAAGATCACAACTAGTCAACATTTTATTCTGCGTCGTTATGCACTAAACCTAGAATAAATACACTAATTAAGATTTCGCCTTAAATCCAACCCTAAAACCGCCCCAATGTTTGCCATTGACATAAATCGGGACGGACAAATCATGCATCACTTCCCCGGTATCTCGCTTATAGGTTTGCAGCAGCACAGGCTCAGTATGGGCGCCGCAGCGTATTCCGGTCGGGTCGTTAAACAAACGCTTAGTGCGATTATGTACCATATCAATTTCCACCTTACCGGTTAAGGCTTGGCTAAAGCGCTTATTGTGGGTTGGGAAATAACCTTTTCTATCCACGGCGCCGGCATACACTATCTCACTGTGCTTGGCGAGGATCGGCTCTTGTATGGCTGGAAAATGTTGATCGGTATAGCGGTCAAAGGCCGTGCTGTACTTTTGTGGCTGAGTATTCGCAATTGGTTGGTATTGTGGATTAAACAATTCAGTCTCGGTAAAACTACGATTCGCTAATCCCTGGGAGAGTTTTTCGCCACAGGCTTTAGCCGCTTCATTGGCGAGTAATAACACTTGTTGGTCAAAGGTATGGGTATCCCAATTCGCTAGGGCTCTGAAAATACCCTCAGTGGTTAATGACAGAGTAAACGCCTGTTCCGAGAGTTTGTGGCTTTGCTTGCCTGTGACGTTAAGGGAGTCGCGGATCTGGCTCACCGAACCACTTATCTCATTGGTGGTGTGGTTATATTGTTTGAGTGAATCTTCCATATCACCCAGAGCCCGCGCCGAATGGGTAACGGATGTCGAAATGTCGGTAAAGTGGCCATCGAGCGTCCCCATCGCCATCACCACATCGGCAGTTTGCGAGACCACCCGCTCCATCAGTCCCGAGGTTTTATCGGTTTCGGCGCGGATCTCGAGCAGCATCTTACCAATATCTTTGGTTGCGCCCGCCGTTTTGCCCGCAAGGCTGCGGACCTCATCGGCGACCACGGCAAAGCCACGCCCCTGCTCTCCTGCCCGTGCAGCCTCAATGGCGGCATTGAGAGCCAGTAAATTCGTTTGCTCGGCGACCGAGTTAATCACCTCGGTAATTTTTTGAATTTGTTCGGCTTTAGATTTTAGTGCTTGCACCTGCTGTGCGGCGGTATTGATGTCGCCACTGAGGGATTCAATCGCCGATACTCCTTTTTGGGCTTGGGTACGCCCCTGCACACTTAAACGCTCCGCCTCTTGAGTTTGCCCTAAAATATGCGTGGCATTGTCACCTAATAGCGCCGTGGTATGGCTTAACTGTGAAGCCGCCACCGCAATGGCACTGGCATGTTCGCCATTGGACTCGATGGATTTATTTAATAGGTCAATAAAATGCGACACCTCGGCCGAGCCAATCGCAATCTTACTGGTTTGTACGCTGATCTCATGCTCTGGCGAGTTAACTGATTTGAATGCCTTCGTTACTTGCTCAGATTTGGGCTTGTAATGGCTTACTAAGCGCTGCACTATCCACAGCACCCAAGCACAGACAATTCCCCCCAAGATCAGCGCCTGCGTGAAACCAGACAGTGCTATCGCGTTGAGAAGAAGGCTACTGAGTACGACTAAAACAAAGCTGAGCGCAATGGCGACTTTATGTTGTAATTCCATAATGTTTCTCACTGAATACACGCACTAGGGGAGTGAGAGAAGCGGACATTCACTGGCTATCCTTTGCCATTCGATTCGCAAAGCTTTGCGAAATAGGCAAGATCGAGAACGATATAGTGAGTCTATCCCTCTGACTAAATTGAACTATTCGCCCATAGGAAATATAAACTATCTTGCTATCATCAGCACTCTATCGCGCTTATGGCATTAGACCTTAGTATAGATATAACCGAATTGCCTATTTCCCCAAGCCAAAAGTGTCAGCAATAAATGCCATCTTAAAATGTGGTATCCATCGCTTTATCCGCAATAATTCCCGCGAGAGTGACTGCACAATCAGACTTAAAACTGCTAATATCGGCGCAATTTTTTTGAGCTAACGAGATCAAGATGGGCAGAGCATATCAAAACCGTAAAGAATCCATGGCGAAAACAGCTGGCCAGAAAACCCGCCTTTACTCGCGCTACGGTAAAGAAATTTACGTAGTCGCCAAGCAAGGTGGCGTTGAGCCAGACGGCAACTTATCACTTCGCCGTTTAATCGAACGCGCTAAGAAAGACCAAGTGCCAGCACACGTTATCGAACGTGCAATCGATAAAGCCAAAGGTGGCGGCGGTGAAGATTATGATACAGCCCGTTATGAAGGTTTCGGCCCAGGTAACTGCATGGTTATCGTGGACTGCTTAACCGACAACGTAAAACGTACCTTCACCGAAGTGCGTCAAGCCTTCGTGAAGAACGATGCCAAACTCGGCACCCCAGGCACTGTGGGCCATATGTTTGATCAATCTGCTGTTTTCGTATTCCCTGGTGAAGACGAAGATGCCATCCTCGAGATCCTGATGATGGCCGATGTCGATGTAAATGAAGTGGAAGTCGAAGACGGCATGATCAGTGTTATCGCGCCGCATACTGAGTTCTTCAAAGTCAAAACCGCACTGACAGATGCGATGCCAGACATCAACTTCGAAGTGGAAAACATCACCTTCGTACCACAGAACATGACGCCAGTATCGGGCGAAGATGTGGCTACATTTGATAAGTTTATCGCCGCATTAGAAGATTGTGACGACGTACAAAACGTGTATCACAACGCAGATATTCAAGAATAAGTTGATTACGATATCAGAGTCTTTGATATCAAAAAACGCAGCCTAAGGGCTGCGTTTTTGTTTGCGAGTATTAATGAAATTCAATATCCGCGCTCTTGGCTAAACGCACAAAGGCGCCCTGGAGCGTGACATTGTGGTGGGCAATAATTGCCTCTGCCGAGAGCTGCGCCGTATCCATACAAGTGTGCGCATCGGCGGCTAACACCACCTGCCAGCCAAGTTCCGCCGCAATTCGGCAAGTGGTATCGATACAATACTGGGTTTTCATCCCCACTATCACCAGCTCACTTATCCCCTCATGGGTTAATGCCTCTGCCAATCCAGTTTGATAAAAACAACTTGGCTTGGTTTTATCAAAGATATTATCCAGCTGCGGATTAATCGCTAAGGATTCAATCAATTGCCAATTTTCCGTTCCGGCAGCAATCGGGGAACCTTCAGGCCCCGTATGGCGAACCGCCCAAATCGGTGCACCAGCCTCACGGGCGTTGGCAATTAAGAGATTGATATTATTAAGCACCTGTTCCCGATTAAAGGGCGGCGCATCGGCGTAAAACAGTCCCTGCTGCATATCAATAATTAACAGCGCAGTTTTAGGCAAGCTCATGTTATCCATCACATTCTCCAGCGTTATTGCCCAAAAGACGGAAAAAACAACCCCGCCACTTTGGGCGGGGTTGAGTAATCGATTTTTAGGCACAAATCGCTACGCACGCACCGCCGAAGCAGTTGTGGTCGTAGTGTGGGTGAAGTAAACGGCAAATTTGTGCATAAGGCCAAACTATGCCAGCCGCTTAAGAAGATCAAGCCAAGATTGATGACATTTTAATGAAATAAATCAAATTACTGATAAACCAACTGACACTGAAATAGTGTCACATTTGCCATAGTGACTTAGTGGCTTATGAGCTTAGTGATTTAGTGACTTATTGAATTCTTGCCTTAGAATGGATGGCAGCATGAATAACAGGAAACCAATCAGTGCAGGGAAATCGATTTATTAGAGCAGAAACAATGCTGATTGGCGCAGGCAGCCTCACCTGGGCGCTTATCGCTTGGCTAGGGCTCAATCAGGATATGCAAGCTAATCTCCCCATACTCGCGACCTTTAGCCATCTCACCCTGTATACCTTATTTATTCTGCTCTTCTTGTTATTAACGACGCAGGATTTCCCCCGAAAAAACCTTAATCTAAGCAGGCTGTTAAGCAACGCACTCGTCGGCTGCGTCTTCGGATTGATGCTCTTGAGTCAACACCCATTACTGCCCATTCTACTGGTAATTTGGGCCTCGCTCTTACCAGAGTTTTTTAGCCGCCGCGCCGCAGTAGCACAGATCCTGTTAGCTAATATTGGTTATTACCTGATCCTGCATACACAAACCTCAAACAGTGTGATGATTAATGTGCTTATTTATATGGGGTTTCAGCTGTTTGCCTACAGCAGTAGCCAAGCGAGATTGTCAGAGCGCGAGTCTCGCCGAATACAGGAACAGCTTAATCAACAACTTATCGCCACGAGAGCCTTGCTGAGCCAAACCAGCGAGCAGCAAGAAAGATTGAGGATCTCACGGGATTTGCACGATATTCTCGGCCACCAGCTCACGGCATTATCACTGCAACTTGAGCTCTTAAGTCATCAGGCGCCTGCGGAGCTCAAACCCACAGTCAATCAGAGTAAATCGCTGGCCAAGGAATTATTAGAGAGTATTCGCGCCGTGGTTCGGGCGCAGCGGGTGAATATTGGCCTCGATTTAACGCCGCCGCTCGATGCCATTGCAAGCCGTTTGCCCAATGTTAGCCTGCGGTATGAATCATTAATGCCGCTCCAATCGACTGAACTGGCCCAAGCCTTATTGCTGGTGTTGCAGGAAGGGATCAGTAATGCAGTGCGCCATGGCAAGGCCAATCAGCTCACGCTGTCGATGCAAGAGGAGCAAGCCGAGCTTATCATTCGCCTTAAAGATAATGGCCAAGGGATAAGCCAAAGCGCCTCTCAGGGCGTTGGCCTAAGTAGCATGCTGGAAAGGTTATCGCCTTTTCACGGCAGCGCACGTTTGCAACCCAATGACATAAGCGAAGATGGTTCGCACGCCCAAGGCTGCTCGCTAATAATTAGTCTGCCGCGCAGCAACGCAGCGTAAAATGGCATTAATAATGAAACAGTTAACCAAGGAATAAGTCACATTCATGGAAAGTCAGCAAATAATGACCGAAGATTATCCGCCAGCGCCTCGCACGATTAGAGTGGGATTAGTGGAAGATCAGCAATTGGTGCGTCAGGGCATCGCCAGCCTGATTGCCATCTCACACCATATCGAGGTGATTTGGCAGGCCGAGAATGGTCAAGAGGCGCTGAAACTGCTGCAAACAGATGCCGTAGATGTGTTGCTAAGCGATATACGCATGCCAGTGCTCGATGGTATCAGTCTGTTAAAACAGCTTCGCGCCGCAAAAAATCCCCTACCTGTGATTATGTTAACCACCTTTGATGACAGCGAATTGTTTTTAAATAGCTTGCAAGCAGGCGCAAATGGTTTCTTATTGAAGGATGTGTCACTGGATAAATTACTGCATGCCATTGAAACCGTCGCTCAGGGCGGACACTTGATAGAACCTTCAGTGCTTGAACAGATGCAGCAATCCTCGCCAACGGCGCAAAGCGGGCCGACTCACGGCTTATTATCCGATCGCGAGCGGGAGATCTTAGGCTTTATGGCGGGGGGATTTTCCAATAAAGAAATCGCCAATGCGGTATTTCTGGCCGAAGGCACGGTCAAAAACCATGTCTCCACCATACTGGCTAAACTCGATTGCCGTGACCGCACCCAAGCCGTGCTAAAGGGATTGCAGCTTTCTTTGATTTAAGAAATTACAGCAAGTTTAAGGCAACGGGCTTTAAATACCTTGGCTTAAATGCCTTGGTTCTAAATTTTTGACTTGAACTAATTGGTTTAAGCCAAATCGCAGCCAGTAAAGAATCCGCCTTCTTAGAAGGCGGCTTTGATTTGCCCCTAGAAGGGGCAATTTCCTTACACCTACTTCATCTGTAACGACAATTGAGCCTCATACTCTAAATCTTGATTGTCTTGATGACGAACATAGCGTCTTATGATTTCCTCATTTACGCCTACCGTATCAACAAAGTAACCTCTCGCCCAAAAGCTATTTCCCCATAACTTTTTGCGAACATGAGGGAATTTGTTAAAAAGCCTTATTGCACTCCTACCCTTCAATACCCCCATTAATGTGGATACTGACAACTTTGGGGGAATTATCACGACTAGATGCACATGATCTATCTGGACGTTTAATTCTAAGACCTCACAACTTTTCATATTGCATAGAATATAAATCGACCTGTATAACTCTTTACCGAGGTTACCTTTTAGAATTTTGAATCTGTACTTAGGCGTCCAAACGATATGATATTTACAACGCCAGTAAACATGTGATGAACTTCTGTAATCGCCCATGTTTCTAGTTTCCTCTTACTTGTGGTGAATAAGAAGGTCTCTTTTAACATGGGCGTTATTCAGGCTATAGCCTTAAGGGACAATCACCACCGCCAGAGGCGGTGGTTTTGGGATGACAATAAAAAAGGGCCAACAGGCCCTTTTTTATTGCATCCTAAAAGTTAATCCCTAGCGCAAATCCATCTCTTGGATAATTTCGTGGGCGATTGGCGGCGTAGTGCAGGTTGGCTTTTCATGTAAGTCCGCCTTTAACTGGCCTTTACGGTGTTTGAGTGCAGCATCGAGTTTTTTCGCTGCGGCGGCAATCGCGGGATACATGATTTCATCCGTACCCGAGGCTGAGATGCGACTGCCTTCATAATTCGTTCTAATTTCAACCTGAAACTCGCCATGCTCCTTAGCAATAATGATATCGAGGCCGATCAATGTGGGGAAATGAGTGGCGATTTTAGAAAACTTTTCGTTAACGTGTTCTTTTACAGAATCAGTAACATCGACATGGTGACCAGAAAGATTAATTTTCATAGGTTGTCCCTTTTAGTGTCTTTACTTTTTTTCGCTTCACTATTAGAGCTTGGGGCATGGCAAATAAAACACAAGCCCCCTAGACAAATATTTCGACTGAAACGGGTATTAGCCGTCGCTAAATGTGAGACCAATCAAAGAAATAGCAATTGAAGGGAACTTTAAAAATGAGTAACTGGTTGATTTATAATCGACTATAAATATAAACCAACCAGCAACGTGACTAGATTTAATACTTACGCTGTACGCTCTGCTGCCAAAATTGTTGCGACAGGTGATGAGTTTTAGTCGATAAGCGCGATACCTGATCGCCCCTCGCCGCCGCATCCTGTGTCTGTTGTAAGCTCTGCTGGGCCAAATCGCTGATCACATGGATAGCACGGCTAATTTCCGCCGCCACCGACGTCTGTTGCGTCATTGCCGCCGCATTGTCATCGCTTAAGGAATTGATTCTCGCAATAGAAGATAACAGCTCGCCAAAGGCAACACTGGCATCCTGCGCTAAGGAGACTGAACGCTTAACTTGCTCCTGTCCGGCCGTCATGGTCGATGTGGCCCTTTGGGTGCTGTCTTTAAAGCGACTGACAATCTGCTCAATTTGCGAAGTCGACTGGCTGGTTCGGCTAGATAACTGCCGCACCTCGTCGGCAACAACAGCAAAGCCGCGGCCACTTTCCCCCGCACGCGCCGCTTCAATCGCCGCATTGAGTGCTAACAGATTGGTTTGATCGGCGATGGAGCGGATCACTTCTAACACTTGATGAATCGCTTGGCTATCCTGCTCAATCGTTTGTACCACATCGGAAAAATGGCTCACCTGCACACTCAGTTGATGTATCGCCTCGATAACGGTTTCAAGCCGTGAGTGACCACGCTGCGCCGCCTGATGACTAGAAACCATCTCGGATGCGGTGCGGTGGATATTGTCCGTCACTTCCGCAAAACTGGCACTCATTTGCTCCATCGCGGTTGCCGCCTGCGTGGTCTGCGCGCTCTGGCTATCTGCATGCTCCCAGGTATTAGTGATGGTTTGTTTAAGATTGACACTCTGCTCTTGGATCTCACTGGCAGAATCCGCCATTCGGCCGACTACGCCGCCAATTTCGGTAATTAAAAATCGCAGGGCAAGATCAATTTTACCGATTTCATCCTGTCTGCCAGTGTAAACGCCCATAGCAACAGGGTCATCGATAATATTACTGGCCACCTGCACTAATTCCTGAAAAGGCCGCATAAGCATGTACCACAGGCCCCAAGCAATCAGCCCACCGGCTAGCACAGCTAAGATGGGTGAATAAGTTGCTAAGGATGCGGTTAACGCGATAGTAAATAACATCGCCGTGAGGACTTTCCCGCCAAATCCTAAGCGGTCTTTTTTTAATGCTTTAGGCTGTTTACCTTGATTGATCCCTTGATAGATCTCTTCGGCAGCTTTGATTTGATCTGGAGTCGCTTGGCGACGAACCGATTGATACTCATGGATTTTTCCGTTCTCATATACTGGTGCGACATAGGCATTGACCCAATAATAGCCCCCTGTTTTGGTTCTATTTTTAACAATGCCCATCCAAGGTTTACCGCTTCTTATCCGCTCCCAAAGCATTTTAAAAGCAGCGGCGGGCATATCGCCATGGCGGACTATGTTATGTGGGCTTCCCTGCAACTCGGCAACGCTATATTCACTGATCTGCGAAAAGGTCTGGTTAACATACTTAATGTTGCCCTTCAGATCGGTCGTCGAGAGGAGAATAGCGTTTTCGGAGAGGTGTTTTTCACCATTTTTTGAATGTGTTTGCATAGGGCGCACTAACGGATTCCATGTGAAAGTTGCGCCGCATTTTGCCAAAATGACAGAATGCCTGCTTTGATTAAGCTCACAATGGCAGCATAAAAATTAACCAAATTCTAAACAAGTAAGATCAATCACATCAACAAAACCAAACATTTGTGACAGATTGCACATTGCTGAATTATTCCTGCGCAAACGAGTCCGGCGTGATTTCGCCCCGTCACAAATACGTTAAGGATCTCACAGATAAACGCAAATGATATTGTTTATCATTTAAATAAACTGAGTTATACTCCAAACCGAGTAGCAACTCTCCTTTGCTCATGCACCCAAGTGGACAGGGTTAGGCATAAGTACAATCAATGGAGTGGTATGCGTGACATGGCAGGTCGCCATAACGGTTTTAATATTGACTGAAATAAGCAGCACTTATGTCTCATATCCCAGTATCAGATACACCTTCAGCAACTTCGGCAGCTTCAACTGCCGCTGTAACGGGTTATTTTCAAGCAGCCTTACGCTGGTTTAAGCAAGATCAAACCCAGTTTGGTTTTCAAGTGTTTGTTCGCGCCAGTGCCGCCTTGTTAGCGGGCTATATTGCGGCGGCAACACTAGCCTGTTTACTGACGCAAGTACTGCCTATGTCTCGATTTGAGAGCACATTAACGGCCAATATGTTGGCATTTTTGTTTTATGCCATCGCGATAATTTATGCCTTCTGCGTGCGTAAAACTTGGCATGCGTGGCGGGATCTCACGCTATTTAGTCTCCTGTGTTTTGCTCTGCTTAAGGTGTGTGGACAATAAGATGAAAGAAACCTTTTTTAGAACCCTATCCTGGCTACATACTTGGGCGGGTTTACTCGTATGCTGGGTGTTATTGCTGATCTTTTTTGCTGGCAGCCTGAGTTATTTCCGCCATGAGATGAGCCTATGGGCCGAGCCAGAGCTTCACCGCGGGGCTTTTCAGGACTATCAAGTTGACCAAGTAGCCAACCAACTTGAGAAGGGACAAAGCTATATTGAAACGCATTCAGCCCCTACCACACAGCGCTGGTTAATTAACTTCCCAACAGAACGCAGCCCGATGTTGAGCTTTGCTTGGCAACTGCCGCCTGAAAAGGGGCAACGCCGTGGCAAAATCGAGCAACATACCGCACTGGCCGATGGTAGTGGCGTCATCACCGATGTCCGCGATAGCCGTGGTGGTGACTTCTTCTATCGTTTACATTTCGACCTGCACTATATGTCCGCCATTACGGCGCGTTACATTGTGGGTGTCTGCACCATGTTTATGCTGATTGCCCTTATCAGCGGCATCGTTATCCACAAGCGTATCTTTAAAGACCTATTTAGCTTTCGCCAGAACAAGGGCGCGCGCTCTTGGTTAGATGCCCATAATGTCAGCTCAGTGATTGCCCTACCCTACCATTTGATGATCACTTATACCGGCCTCATTACCTTAATGTTGATGTATATTCCATGGACGGTGAGCACAGCTTATCCTGAGGATAATCAAGCCTTTTTAAAAGAACTCAATCCTGCAAGACAAACAGAAAAAGCTTCGGGCATTCAGGCAGAGCAAGTGCGCTTAAGCCAACTGCTACCCCAAGTTCAGGCTAAATGGGGCGATGCGCCTATTAAGCAGGTGATTGTTTCTTATCCTAAAGATCAAAATAGCCAAGTCACCTTCTACCAAAATACTGGCAAAGAGGTCACCGATGAGTCATCAATCTTAGTCTTTAACGGCGTGACCGGTGAACTCAAATACGCCAGCCCCCATGAAGTGTCGGGAACCGTCACCACGTACGACACTATGATGTCGCTGCATACCGCGCGGTTTGCTGCGCCACTGCTGCGTATTTTGTTCTTCTTCTGCGGCTTACTCGGTTGTGCCATGGTGGCATCAGGCACCTTAATGTGGGCGATTCGTCTACGCCAGAAACAGCAAAAAGCAATCGATAAAGGTGAAAAAGCAAGCCGTGGTTTGCGTTTAGTCGAAGGCTTAAACTTCATGTTTATCTTAGGCTTGCCCTTGGGCGCGGCAGCGTTTTTCTATGCCAATCGCCTGTTACCCGTCGGTTTTGCGACTCGCTCTGCTTGGGAGGTTCACAGCTTCTTTATCGCCCTCGCGGCAATGGGCGTTTGGGCATTTTTCGGTAGAAGCAGACGCCATTGGCAATTGGCCTTAATGATAATCGGAGTACTTTATTGTGCGCTGCCGGTACTGAACGCATTTACCTCGCCAAGCCACTTTATTGACAATATCCGCAGCCAACAATGGGCACTGGTGGGGTTTGATATAGTCGCTCTACTACTGGGCAGTGCGATGTTATTTGCCAGTACACGACTCTCTGCTGTGGTCAAAACCCTGCAAAAACCGAGTCGAAAAAATACGGCAACAGCTGAAAAAGTCACAAGAAAACAGCCAGCTCCGAGTTATGCTAACGAACTTGCCTCGTCGTCTCCCTTGGAGGAAGCAAAATCATGATGCCAGAATTTATCCCTATGCTCGGCATTCTCGGGCTTAGTTATCTCTCCCTTGCGCTGTTTGCGTTAGCCAAGTTTGGCCATTTTAAGGATGTGTTTAAACGCCCACCGTCACAATGGCAGAGCCGCCTGTTAACCCTGTTTGCTTGGCTGTTATTAATCATCAGCTTAAGTACCTGCGCCCACGGGCAAGGCTGGGCCTATGGCAGCATTCTGTTTATGGGGCTCATCTCGCTAGCCGCCATGTTAGTGATTTTGACCCTAAGCTACAGCCCACGCCACCTTCCCATTGGGATTGTCACTGGCAGTGTACTGACTGGCAGCTTGCTGTTAAGTGGTGGGCTCTAAACCGTTTCACTGGTGGCGCACTAAACTGTGCGCCCCATGCTGGAGAAGTCTTTTTAGCTAAGCTATAGTGCCCTGATGTCCTGCTATGAGGAGAAAAACATGGGCTTTAACTTAACGGTGAATTGGCAAACCTCTCCAGCCGAAGAAGGCGAATTCTGCCGTGACCACAGCATTACGTTTGGCAGCGGTCAAACAATTCAGGCCTCTTCTGCCCCCGAATATAAGGGTAATGAACATTTGGTGAATCCAGAGGAAAGCCTGCTCGCGGCGCTATCTTCATGCCATATGCTGACCTTCCTCGCCATCGCGCACCTCAAACGCCTCCCAGTATTATCTTATATCGATGAGGCATCCGCTGAGCTGGGTAAAAATGACGAAGGTAGGCTTGCCGTCACCAAAATGATTTTAAATCCTAAGGTGGTGTTTGCCGAAGGTGTTGAGGTTTCAGCTGAAACTCTTGAGAAAATTCACGAGAAAGCACACGCAAACTGCTTTATCGCCAATACGTTAGCGACAGATATTCAAATTAAGTTTTAACGATTTTGGGCAAGTTTATCACGATGAACTTGCCCTCTCCGATTACCCATTCCGCACCTCGTTCAGCTTAGCTCAAGCTCGGTTACCGTATGATAGCGCCATATCTCACGCTCACACTCGAGGTTAGCCATGCAGATCCAAGCCTATCGTAATACCGCAGCACCCTATCAGCAGCCAGCGACAACAGCCGCGACGACTACGGCATCAGCCGCACCCGCCAGCGCGAGCACTGTGACCCTATCTAATGAAGCGAAACAACTGTCGCAGGTGGACCCGATCCCACAACCTCATGCGCCAGACTTAAGCAAAGTGAAGGCGGGTGTTGAGCAATATGCTCATATTCAAGCGACCAAAATGAAGTATCAGGTCGCATCGGACATGGTCAATATCGCGATGGGAACGAACGATGGGATTTCGGCTCCCACGGCTTACTATTTGAGTCACAACGATTCGGCTAGAGCTGCAACTGTGGGGCAATCAACAACAGGTCAACACCCTGCAAGCCTATGTTGATGCTAGCGAAAGCATTAATGAGTGGGCATAAAAAAAGGTGTTGTCTCGGGAACCACAAGACAACACCCTAACATTGAACCAAGCCAGCTTAACTTGGCTAACTTAAACCTTAGTTAAATTTCTATTTTTTAAGCCAATTACTTAGCTTTTATGTCTTCCGCCATGCCTTTTGCAGGCATGGGCTGCGCCTTCAATGCAGGGATAGGCTGCTTAATCAACTCATCCTTAAGATAGCTGATGGCGGATTCGAGCTGCGCATCGTGGCCGTTAAATGTCGCAAAGGGTAAGTTATCCACCTCGATATCCGGTGTCACCCCATGCCCTTCGAGTACCCAGCGGCCATCCATCGCATATTGCGGATATTCGGCGACCCGCGCCATGCCTTTATCTGTGAGTGAATTACGACCCGATAACCACACGCCCGCGCCCGCAGTTTGCTTACCAATCAGCGGAGCAATGCCCAACGCCTTAATCCCCGCCGAGAAGGTTTCACCATCTGAGTACGTAAGCTCGTCGGTTAACACCACTAAATGTCCGCGGAAGGTTTGCTGCATATTGGTGTTAGGCGTGCCATGGGTTGGCTGCCAGAAGGCCCAAGCGCGGCGTAACAGTTTTTCGATGATCCAACTATCAATATTGCCGCCGCGGTTACGACGCACGTCGATAATCAAACCGTCCTTATCGTAATTGGTGTAAAACTCACGGGCAAAACTCTCAATATCGCCGCCGCCCATGGCGTATAAGTGCAGGTAACCAATCTTGCCCTTACTTGCCTCGGTCACGACGCCCGCATTGTGATTGACCCAATCTAAGTAACGTAATTGGCTATCGACCTGAGTGCTAACTGGCATCACCACGGTTTTATGGTTTTGGCCGCCGCGTTTAAGCTCAAGCAGAACCTGTTTATCCTGCTGATTACGCAATAAACGAGTCACATCGGCCACATTAGTCACAGGAGTGCCATTAATGGCGAGTAACATATCGCCTTCTTTCGCATCGACTTCGATACGGCTTAAGGGCGATGCCTGACTTGGCAGTTCAGGATCATTACGATAGATATGGGCAATTTTTACCCCATCGTTAGTTTGTTGTAGCCGCGCGCCTAAACTCGCGCCTTTGGCCGCGTCTGGGTCTTTTGGCAGATCGCCACCCCGCACTTGCGAGTGCAACGAGTCCAGCTCGCCCATCATCTGCATAAAGATATCGTTTAACTCGTTACGGTCGGTCAAACGGTCAAGTAGCGGTTGGTACTTGGCCTTGGTCGCTTGCCAATCGAGGCCGCGCATCTTCTTATCGAAGAAGGAGTCCCTGTGCATTAACCAGGCATCTTCAAACATTTGTTGCCATTCTAGGGTGGGTGAAATCGCTAATTGCCACTGATCCGTTTGCACCTTGGCATTTTCGGTATCGCCCAGCTTGTCGCCCGCATCGACGATCAGCAGCGACTTTTCATTGCTCTTTTTGCGCAGCAACAACTTGCTACCATCGGCAGACACACTGTAGTTCGCCACATCTTCGGCAAACACTTCGGCTTTAGGGCGCTGCTCGCTAAACTTAATCGTCATCAAGCTAGGCTCAGTGTCATCGCCTATGGCTTGGTCGAGCACATAGAGACGACCGTCAATAGCAGTTAGCTGGCTGTAATTGCCTGAGTCGACAGGTACTTGCCATAAACGCTCGCCAATGCCCGCCCAATCAATTTTGACTGGCGTCGGTTTATCTTTAGAGTCTGCCTTTTCAGCCGCTTTAGCTGTCAGCTCTGTGGGTTTGCTAAAGGGGAACTTGGCGTTCTTTACTAAGGCAATCGCAAAAATCTGGCTGCGTTTATCAAACACTGGCCCCATATTGCGGTCGCCCCAAGGTGAGCTTGGTGTCGCAGTAAACTGGCGATTGGAGAGGAAATATAACCACTGGCCATCGCTGCTAAAAGTCGGCGAATAAGACTCATACTTGTCGCTGGTGAGCGCTTGGGCCTTATTTTCATCCATTGAATACAGCACGATTTGTGGTCTTTGCTTGCCGATTTCGGATTTAGTTAACGCGATAAAACGACTGTCAGCCGACCAGCGAATATCGGCATAGGGGCCGAGACCCTCACCGTTACTGATGATTTTTTGATTGGAGTTTTTCTTCAGATCCAGCAGCCACACATTGCCATCGTTATCGTCGTGGGCAAGGTAGCGACCATCGTTTGACAGACTCAGCGTCATTCTTAAGGTATGACCATCTTTGGTAAGTTGCTTCGCGCCGCTGCTGCCATCGGCAGGAAATTGCCAAATTTCCTGTTGGCCACTCATGTCGCTGATGGCATAAACCGATTTACCATCCTGGCTCATAATCGCATTGCGCACGCGATAGGTGCCTGGTAGCGCTACTTGCACTAAACGTGAACCGTCAATTCCCGCAATCGCCACATGGCTACGGGCGGTGATCACCACTTTATCGCCCGCAAGCGCAAGGTTCGCTGAGGTCGCATAATCCATAGGATCTTTTACCCAATGCTCGCGGCGCTGGGCAAAATCTGACGTTAATTCAATATCTAATAATGAGTCTTTGGTGGAGGCTATATCAAAAACATGAATATCTGCGCCCTGCTGGAACACGACTTTGCCTTGGTCCATGCGAGCGCCGCGCACCTGCCAATCTTTATATTGGGTCAACTGTTTCACGTCACTGCCATCCAGGGCCATGGACCAGAGATTGTCGTTACCATCGCTGTCGCTGATAAAGTAGAGTCTGTCTTGCCATAGCATGGGCTGACGCACCGAACCTTGATGCTGACCACTGAGTAACTGCGCCTCGTCCTTGCCGCCGAGTTTAAAGCGCCATAACTCACCCTTAGCGCCGCCGCGATAAACCTTAGCGTTATCGCCAGTCACCTGCAGGCCAAAACGTGTAAAGTACACATATTGATTATTGGCATCGACCACGCCTTCTACCGCGTCGGCGAGGGGTAAGTCGGTCGTCGCCAAGGTCTCAGGGTTCACCAGTCGCAGCATCCAATTGTTTGCAGGGCCAAAGCCACTGTCGGTGGAATAAAGCACTTCGCCCTTTGCGGTCCAGCCTTGCACGCGCACTCGACTGTTTTCGAAACTCACGCGTTTAGCCACACCTCCCGCAACAGGAATAACATAAACCTCACTCGCGCCCTCATAATTGGCGACATAGGCCACCCATTTACCATCGGCAGAGATGGCGGCACCTAGCTCTTCGGCGGGTAAAGTGGTCAGGCGTGTCGCCGCCTTTTGCCCGAGCGTTTGAGTCCAAAGGTCGCCTTCGGCCGTAAAGACTAAGGTCTGGTCATGCAATGCTGGCGCACGGTAATAACCTTGATTGCTGGCGGGTTGAGCGATGGCGTGGGCTGCGGACAAAGTGCCAAGGGCGAGCATGCAGCAGGCAACAGAATGACGAAGTTTCATGTGTAATCTCTATCCTATTGTTATTGTTAGCAATGGACTTTCTAGTGGGCGTGATTGACGAATGATGACCCAAAGTCTGGCAAAGTAATCCCACAAGCTAGCAGAAATTGATAGAGAGAGCAGTAACTGCAGGCAACAGAAGTTTTAGCAAATGTGTCATAGGCTTACCATTTGCTATACCGATAACCTGAAAGGTATTTGTCCGCTTCAATTGAAGGTGAGTAAGTCGGCATATTGCGCGGGGAGCGAATTAAACTGATGGCTGGTTTTCGTTTGTTGCGCCAACGAAATTTGCTGCCATTTATACACAATTCGAGCAATTTCACCGTTGGCACGTAACGCCTTGATAGCAGAATTAAATTGCTTTAATTGCGATGATGAAAGGGTTTGCTTGCTGAGCATTAAATGAATTTGGTTGCGGTCCAACACGGGTTTTAGCGGTGATAACCTCACCCCTTGATGCTGACTGGTGATATAAGGCATGGCCATGGCATCACCGATAATCAAATCCGCGCGGCCATAGGTGAGCATTTGCACCGATTTATCGGCATCGGGACTGAGTATCAACAGGTGCTATTGTTCCAAGCGCTGCCGGGTCTTTTCATAATCCACCCCATACCAACCACTGATGGGCACTAACAAGCGCAGTTTTTGGCTAAAAATGTCCTGCCATTGGGTTAAGCGGATCTTGTCTTTGTTCTCATCCAGCACAAATAAACGCACTGTTTCATCACGGTATGCAGCGGAAAATAAGGCATATTCTGCACGCTCAGCGGTTTTAGTGGCGCCCATCATCATGTCTAAGGAGCCACTTTTCAGCATTTGGTGTGAGCGCTTCGCCGGCACATTGATAAAAGTAACCTCACAGCCTAAGTGTTCAGCAAAGGCGCGAAGCAACTCCACATCTAACCCTTGCGCTTCACCCTGCGGATCTTGCCAGGCATAGGGCGGCCAATCGTTATAACCCACTTTGAGGGGATTTACACAAACGGGCGCACCTGCCTCAGATGGAACACCTAAAGCGGGGAAAATAAGAATACATAACAGCAGGATATAACTAAGCTGAAAAACGAACCTAGGCACAATAGTCGCCCCATAATCGGTTGTTCTCGTCCTTATGTAGAATGTCTAACGCATGAGTTTACCGTTAGAACCCGTGGCGTTCCCATCGCCTTCCTAAGCTTAGTCTGCATCAACCGAGGATGCCACGGGCTTGAACTCCCGCTAGATAGCCAACCCTCAAGGCATTCGGTTTAAAGCAGGCATTTATAGACTATTGCCACCACTTTGGTTGGTTCGCCCATATCGGTTTGCAACCACACTATATGGGTGCCTCCTAACTCTTCACCTTGCAAGGCGGCGGATTGTTTTGCCTCGGCAAGGTTATTGGCATGACGGCTCACACCTGTGACTAAGGCAAAACTGTCACAGTGAGTCACTTCAAAATCATAGGCTTCGTTAATGCGCCGTGGTAGTTGCGGAGGCTCAACTGCACAGCCTGAAAGTAAAAAGATAAGGCAAATCCCTGATAAGGCACATTTAAACAAAACAGTTTATCCAATTGTTACATCCTAAATAGGCGGGCGAACATAACGAATTCGATTCAACTTAATTGTGAAGCAACTCACATCCCTTTAACGACAACCTATACACTAAGTTACAAATATTAATTTGATTTCATATGGTTATATAAAGGTTTGATAATAACTGTGGATGATAAGCTTTGATTAATTATCTCGAGCCTCATTTACACTTGTAAAAAAGGGAGTCAATCGACTCCCTTTTACCTGTGGTTTAGTGGCGATTAACCACCTCAGCTTAATACCGCAAATAAATGTGACTTTAACTGGGCAAAATCGGCGGCTAATTCAGCCGAGAGTATAGGTTTATGCTCTACCGCTTTAAGTTCTGCTGGCAGAGGTAAATCGAGGTTAAGCTCTCTATCTACGACGTCCTTAAACTTGGCAGGATGCGCCGTGCCTAAAAATATCCCCACTTCATCAGGCACTAAGTTAAGGGTTAACGCTTTAGCCGCAATCGCCGCATGGGGTTCGGACACATAACCTTTGGCATGCAACTCCGCCAGCGCCTCCGAGGTTTGCGCCTCAGATAAACGAATCCCCACTAGGTCCGCCAATGGCCAACCGAGTTTCTCGCAAATGGCCTCGACGCGCGGCCAGTTACTTGGCTCGCTCACATCCATCGCATTGGACATAGTCGCTTGAGTGGGATTAGGTTGCCAATCGCCAGTCTCTAAATAGCGTGGCACAGTGTCATTCGCATTAGTAGCAGCAATAAAACGTTTAACGGGTAACCCCATGGCTTTAGCAAACAAACCCGCGGTGAGATTACCAAAATTACCACTGGGCACGGCAATCACAGGATCGGCCTCATGACGCTGTTTTGACTGAGCAACAGCTTCGAAGTAATAACAAATCTGTGCCAGTAAGCGACTGATGTTGATTGAGTTAGCTGAGTTTAAATGCAAACCATCACGCACATCGCTATCTTCAAATGCCTGTTTGACTAAGTGCTGGCAGGCATCGAAATCGGACGCCACCGCCACTGTGTGAATGTTGTTGCCTAAGGTGGTGAACATCTTCTCCTGTAGCTCACTGATTTTACCCTTGGGATAAAGCACCACGACATTGACTTTATCTAGGCCGTAAAAGGCATCGGCCACTGCCGCCCCTGTATCCCCTGATGTCGCCGTTAAAATGGTTAAGCGCGAGTCTTGAGCAAAAACATTGATGCATTGCGCCATAAAGCGCGCGCCAAAATCCTTAAATGCTAAGGTCGGCCCATGGAAAAGCTCGAGGCACGAGCGCTGCTCATCAACTGCCACTAAGGGTAAATCGAAATTAAAGGCACGCTCAACCAGTTGATCTACCGTATCTTGACCCAGTTCAGAGGCGAGCCAAGCACCGAGCACTTTTTTACTGCGCTCGACAAAAGGCATCGCCAGCAGCGCCTCAATATCGTGCAATACTGGGATTTGTGTAGGAAAAAACAGCCCTCTGTCTTTACCAAGTCCTAATTGCACCGCTTCTTTAAAGCTCACTTTCTGTGAAGGGTGTTTTAAATTATATAGTTCCATGCTCACTCGACCTTATCAGTGCCAAACCTTTAAGGCTTGGGCTTAATGCTTTTAAAAGTAAGAAAATTAATCGACTCGGCGCGTGCCTTGCTCATCGAGACGGCACACATGGGCAAAGCCCCCCGCTTCAGTCAGATAATGAGCCTCCAACCACGCCTTGGCGGCGTTAGCGGTCGCAAGATCGTCTGTCACCGAAAACAGCGTTGGCCCGCTGCCCGAGATGCCAGTAGTTAACATGCCTAATTCGGCGAGCGCCGCCCTAGCATTGTCATAACCCGGTATCGCCGCCGCGCGGTAAGGCTCAGCCAATACATCCTTTAATACTTGAATCGCAAGCTTGGCGTTTTGCTGATAAGAGGCGTGCACAAAGGCACTCAAATAACGCCCAAAATCGATGGCCACAGACTTATCGTATTGTGCTGGCATGAGTTTACGCATCATGGCCGTTGAGAGTGAAATCCCAGGATACGCCACCACCCAATACCATTGTTTAAAACTGGGGATCGGCTCACAGATAGCGCCAGGCACATTGAGCATCAGCTGCATGCCGCCCAGATAACAGGGCGCGACGTTGTCGTAATGCACGCTACCGCTGATCTTGCCCTCAAACTCGCCCATGAGTTCGAGTAGCGCTTGCTTATCGTATGGGCGCTCAAAATGCTCGTTAAGCGCGTAAAGCGCTGCAACCACAGAACTGGCGCTCGAACCTAAGCCACTGCCGACGGGCAAGTTTTTTTCTAGGGTTAATGCCACGCCTTGGTTTTCTTTCCCAAGGGCTTTTAAGAAAAACACCGCGCATTGATGGACGATATTCTCCTCGGGATTACTGGGTAACTTATGCGCCCACGCTCCCACTTGAGTGAGACTCACCCCCGCATCCGCCGCCGCAATCGTGACTCTATCGCCCAATAAACTGCCATCGATGGGCGCAAGTGCTGCGCCCAATAAATCAAAGCCCACACCCACATTACCCATAGAGGCGGGAGCGTAAACGGTCAAACTCATACACTCACCTCACGAGTCCAATTTAAGGTTCTTAATACATCGGCAAAGGCGCCGGCCGCAGTCACTTCTGTACCCGCACCGTATCCACGTAGTACAAATGGAATCGGCTGATAATAACGGCTGTAGAATGCCAGGGCGTTTTCACCGCCTTTTACGCTGTAGAGCGGATCGGTAGCATCGACTTCGGTGATACGCACATAACACGCGCCTTCTTCAATCTGCCCCACATAACGCAGCACTTTACCCTGCGCTTTCGCCTCTGCCACTCGCGCCGCAATCGCAGCATCGGCCTCGGGTAAACGCGCCATAAAACTTTCCACATCGCCTGAATCATCAAAATCGTCAGGTAAGACTGAGTCGACAACGATATCGCTTAGCTCAAGTTTCAAACCCACTTCACGGGCCAAGATCAGCACTTTACGCGCCACATCCATACCACTTAAATCATCACGGGGATCGGGCTCGGTAAAGCATTTTTCCCGCGCCAGTTTAGTCGCCTCAGAAAGTGACATACCCTCATCGAGTTTACCGAAGATAAAGGATAAGGAGCCTGACAAAATACCGTTAAACTTGTGTAACTTATCGCCAGCAAATAACAATTTTTTCAAGTTGTCGATAACGGGTAATCCTGCGCCCACGTTGGTCTCATACAGGAACTGACGACGTTGCTTTAATGCTGTTTGACGCAAAGCTTGGTAATAGGCGTAATCGCGAGTGTTGGCCTTTTTATTCGGCGTCACTACGTGCATGCCCGCGTTCATCACCTCTAAATACTGGTTCGACACTTGATCGCTTGAAGTACAATCCACCAGCACAGGGTTTAATAACTGTTGCTCTTTCACCCAAGCCAGTAGCGCCGGAAGATCGCTTGGCTGCTGACTGTCGGCAAGCAGGTTTTGCCAATTGTTTAAATCGATACCCGCACTATCGAGTAACATCTTGCTTGAATTCACGATGCCGCAGACACGAATGCTAATGTGCTGCTCTTTTAACACGCTCGCCTGATGTTTGATTTGCTCGAGTAAGCCTGCACCAACATTGCCGCAACCCACTAAAAACACATCCAAATATTGCTGCACATCGAAAAAGCCCTGATGACAAGCCGCTACCGCATGCTTGGTCTTTCGCTGCTCGATTACCGTTGAAATAGAACGTTCAGAAGAGCCTTGCGCAATCGCGATGATATTCACACTCGCCTGCGCTAATGCTTGAAAGAACCGCGCCGCCACACCTTTATGGGTACGCATGCCATCACCGATCAAGGAGACGATTGCTAAGTCATGGCGCATTTCAATTGGCTCGAGTAAGTCACTTTTGATTTCTAGTTCAAACTCTTGTTCCAGCGCCGATTTCACCTTGGCCGCATCGCTAGTCGCCACACAAAAGCTGATGCTGTATTCGCAAGAACTCTGGGTGATGAGTGACACGGAAACGCCACTACGGGAAATTGCAGCCAGCGTGCGGCTCGCCATGCCGACCATGCCCTTCATGCCGGGGCCTGAAACATCAAACATGGTTTGATTATCCAGATTAGAAATGGCCTTCACCTGCAAACCGCTTTCATCGGCCTGATTCGATACCAGAGTGCCAGGCGCATCGGGGTTAAAACTGTTTTTGATATAACAGGGAATATGAAACTGGGCGATAGGCGCAATGGTTTTAGGATGTAGTACCTTAGCCCCAAAGTAAGACAGCTCCATCGCCTCTTGATAACTGAGCTGTGACAACAACTTAGCATCGGTGACAACCCGAGGATCTGTGTTGTATACGCCGTCAACGTCGGTCCAAATCTCACAACTTGAGGCATCTAAACAAGCAGCCAGCACGGCAGCGGAATAGTCAGAGCCGTTACGGCCTAAGGTCACGACCTTGCCGTCTTCATCGGCGGCAGTAAAGCCGGGCATCACCCAAACCCGTTTTTCATCGAGGGCAAGATTTTTGAATCGCGGTTTACTGACTGCAATATCCACTACGGACTCGAGTGGACGACCACGGCCTAAAAACAGCTCACGCGGATCCAGCTGCGCCGAAGTGATGCCTTTTGCCAGCATGACTTGCTCCATCAAAGCCGCAGACAAACGCTCGCCTGCAACCACGATTTCGGCGCGCACCCCGTCAGGGCATTCCTGCAGCAGCGTAATACCGCGTAATCTGTCCTGCCAACGTGCAAGTTGCGCACTCAGTCCGGCGAACAGCACTTCGCTTTGACTGCTCGAGAGTCCAGAACTGACCGCATCCTGATAGAGCGAAGTAAACACCAGCTCAACGTGTTGAATGACTGGCGAATAATCTTCCCCTTTCACCGCCACATCCACCATTTCTAGCAAGGCGTTTGTCACTGTCGCGGGCGCAGAGAGCACTGTAGCCACAGGTTCTGCTTTCGCCGCCTTGGCCACGATATCCGCCGCCATTGAAAATCGCTGCCAATTTGCAAGCGAGGTACCACCAAATTTCATAACTTTCATCTTGATCTCCTGTACCGCGCCCGACTAAGAAACATAAGCTAGAAACAAAAAAGCCCGCTTCTTTGTGGGAAGCGGGCTCGTCGTTAAAATTCTTTAGGGTGTATCAGCCCGCCCCCACTCTGGTTGTAGTGGTGGTTGTAATAATGGTAATTACTACAAAACCTAGGCTATGCATACGTTTGGGCTAATCCATGTCAATGTGATGTAAAACAGAATTGCCTTTTTCACCTAGCCTTGTCAACCCCCTAACTGGATTATTTATGAACAAATCTTTCACAGCCTCAAATTCGCTTCTTAACATTCATTAATATCAAGTTTTCCTAGGGTAAAAATGCGATTTCATCAATAGAAAACTGTTGACGTAAACGTAATGCTGCACAAATACATCTATTTTTAAACATTTAAATTCAATAAATTATATCAAGCATGTCGTAATGCCTTTAGATTAAGCTATGTAAACCCACTTTCGAGGCCAACAAACCGCAAGCGATATCCATCAACAATTTGGCGTAAATTCCTCTCCAAATGGCTGTTCATCACGCCAACAAAAAGCTGTGCGATATCTAACATAAGCAACTTCAAATTATCGCCAGCGCCCCAAAAGCACGTTATTATGCGCGCACATTCCGAACCGGAGGCGATATGAAGATCACCCAACACAGCGCGGTAACCATTCATTACCGTTTATCAGATCAAGACGGCAGACTTTTAGAAGACTCTTTTGATGCCGAACCTATGCTCTATCTGCACGGTGCAGAAAACCTGATCCCAGGATTAGAAGCTGCATTAGAAGGTAAAACCAAGGGCGAAACACTGGATGTGACTATTAGTGCCGAAGAGGCCTACGGTCCTTACCACGATGGTCTGCGTCAAGCTGTGCCATTAGAAGCATTCGGTGATATCGAAGATATCGTTCCTGGTATGCGCTTTATTGCCGAGACAGAAATGGGTCAACGCCCAGTGCAAGTTGTCGAAGTCAAAGATGATGTGGTCATCGTTGATGGCAACCATCCTTTAGCGGGCCAAGCTCTGAGCTTCAACATTGAAATTATCGATGTTCGCGCTGCAACTGCAGAAGAAGTTGCCCATGGCCATATCCATGCCCACGGCGGATGTGGTAGCCATGGACACAGCCATGATCATGACCACGGCGGCGGATGCTGTGGTGGTTCAAGCCAAGATGCGGGTGGCTGTTGTGGCGGTTCTGATGATCATGGTCATCATCACCATGACCACGATCATGAAGCATGCGACACACCAAAAACAGGTTGTGATGGCAATGGCGGTTGCGGTTGCCGCGGCTAATCTAGGCCGTAACGCCTAAAGCTCACTAACCCGAGCAAGATAATGAAGCACTTCCTTACATAAGGAGGTGCTTTTTTTATCAACAAATGTTTATAATCCAAAGGTAAACACGGAAGTTTTAGATAGATTTAGCATTTTTAACTGGAATATTAGGGTTTTAAACCTATTTCGATATCACGCGACGGAGTGCATATGTTAACAAAACCTGTATATGAAGCTTTACCTTACGGTTATATGGCATTAGGCATCGCAAGCTTTATGCTGCTCGAACCCAATTATGCTTTGATTGCTGCAGCTGTCATCTTTGTGCTTGGCGCAAGAATTTACACTATGCGCTCCCAAAACCGTCGCACCGACCCTATCAAACGTAGGAAATCAGGCGGGATCCCTAAAATGATTTATGACCTATTACCCTTCTTATACTTGCTAGGTGCATTGTCCATCTTTAAGTTTTTACCCGAAAAGTTTTACCCATTATTAGCCATATTACTCTTAAGCTACAGCTTCTACATTCTGGTAAGACGTACGCTTTATCGTCGCCATAAGTTGCCTGTCACCCCAATGTTTTAGGCTATTAAGGATAAAGGCACCATAGCGACCTTATTTGATGAGCTGTTGAATTTTTTCTCTATGGCTGGGTGCCATATTCTTTAAATAGTTTGAACAGCGTGTGATCGTGGCGATGCTGACCTCGTATTCCGCCGCGATTTGCCGCTGGCTCATCTCACCATCCAGTAATAATTGAAATACCTTTAATCGTCCCGCGATCGCACTGCGCTCTTCTTCTGTCAGCAATAAATGGAACAACACTGAGAGTTCTTCATAGTTTCCATGGCTCAATATTTTCTCTAAAACTAAGTCCCAATTGGCTCGCATAATCGCCCCAGTAGTATTGTTTAAGCATTACAACGGCAGTTTAGCAGATTTACTCAACCAACAAATAACTTGTTACGTTTATCCCTCCTGCCTAAACAAAAACTGACAAAAATGCTTCTAGTACATTGAGTTAATTTGTGTACAATAGGAGCGCAATGTCACACTTCGACGCTAATTTGTGAGAATACGATGAAAAAATTACTCCTGACTCTCGTTGCCGGTACCTTATTGGCTTCAACTGCACAAGCACACAATTTTGAAGATGCGAAGGACGCGATTGAATATCGCCAATCTGCATTTGGCCTGATTGCTTATAACTTTGGCGATATGGGCGCAATGATGAAAGGCAAGAAACCTTTCGAAGCTGAAACCTTCGCAATGCGCGCCAACAATGTCGCTGCTCTTTCGCACATTCCTTTCGAAGGCTTTATTGAAGGTTCAGATAAAGGCGATACCGAAGCGTTAGCCAAAGTATGGCAAGACAAGGCTGACTTCGACGCTAAGATGAAAACCTTCCAAGAAAATGCCGCTATTTTAGCGACTGTGGCTCAAAAAGGTGACCAAGCTGAAATCAAGCAAGCCTTTATGAACACAGGCAAGAGCTGTAAAGGCTGTCACGACGTGTACAAAAAAGACTAATTACGCGTTGTAATGTCTAATAAAAAAGCCTGCTACATGCAGGCTTTTTTAATGTTCAGCATTGGCTAGAGCACTTGTACTATGGGCCACATCAAATAGGTAAACACCACTCCAGCGATGATTAACAGCACGATTAAGGCCAACCAGTGTGATTTAAACACCAACTGAGTTTCAGATTCGGCGTGCTCAACCTTAGACACGCGTTTATAACCGCTGAGCATGGCTCCCACTAATTTGTCACCTTTAAGCGCGTGTACAACGACAGCCAACACATGCACGGCACTCAAGGCTAAGATGAGGTTGAAATTCATCTTATGCAACCAAGTGAGAAACGAAGCAGTATCAGCACTCACATAGCTGTACAGAGGACCTTCGGTAAACACATCATCGGTAGCAAAGAGTCCAGTGATAAGCTGTAAGCTAATAATGGCAATCAACACAATCACCATATAACCGCCCATCGGGTTATGCCCTAAAACCACTGACACGCCCTTTGCGCGAACGTCTTTCAAATATTCAAACACCACCTTGGGATGATGCACGAAGTGACTAAACCTCGCAGTATCACTGCCAATCAAGCCCCATAAAAGCCGAAAGCCAATCAGGATCAACAAACTATAAGCAAAGATCTGGTGCCATTGCATTTCGCCCACTTCGGCGCTCCACCAGAGTAAGGCCATGAGGGCCACCATGCCCCAGTGAAAAAAGCGTGTGGGTAAATCCCAGACTTTAACTTTGATATGTTCGGTTTCCATAATACCTGCCACTCGACTGAGCAATGAAATAAGTGAAGGTATTTTATCGGGATCTAATGAAAAACTTAAAGTAAAGATAGGTAAATGATGGGAAAGACTGCGTAGTTATCCCATCAAATATGGCCTGTTCCGATAACCAATTCAAGCCTTTTCGACCAAGAATCCGCGAGATTTGTCTAAGCGATCAAATAACCAACGAACAGAACTGAACAGGGTAAAAAATGTGATTTAGATCTCGTTTTTAAGGGTATAGATTGGTAATCTGAAATCGAAGGAAACAAATAGAAGGTGCAACATATGCTAAAGATTACGAGCAAACAACTAGAAGTCACTGCCCCAATCCGTGAACGCATTGAAAGCCGTTTTGACAAACTTTCTAGGCACGATGTGCAGTTGATTAATCCCCATGTCATCATCACAGAGGAGAAACCTGGTTTCAAAATTGAAGCATCGGTTGGCATCCCAAATGGAGAACTTTTTGCTCAAGCAAAACACGACAATCTTTATGCAGCCATTACGGCCATGGGTCAAAAATTAGAGAAACAACTCAATCGATTAACCCATAAACCTGAAGCACAACGTTTCGCATCCATTGCTCATCCCGAAGACGCTGTTAATGTCGAGGATGATTACGAGGAGGAAGATGCAGCTTAAGTTACTCGATGTTAGTGCGAGACCACATCACTTCGAGAGCATAAAGTAGATAAGGTTTAATAGGTCACATTTTTTAGCAAAATGTTTGATAGACCATCCTAATGGTCAGTAAAAAGAGTGTGAACCTGTAAATAACTACTACACTTTACTAAGTGACAGCAGAATCGAAGTGATGTGAATTTCAACTTAAAAGCGTTAAATATCACCATAAGAAGGAGTACGCCGCCACACAAAACTCATACTCAAAAATAGTGACACAGGCAGTTACATTAAGACAGCCACATAAATTAATAAGTAACGCCAAGCTGTAATATTTATGCATTTTCCCTCCGATGATCAAATGAGATGCGAGGTTACTAAAAAATAGAGACCGATGACCAACAACTAACGACAAACGCACTAAATGGGTGTTAACACACGAGTCGATCATAAAGGAGTAACCTACTACATCATATTGCCAATTTTAGTCTTACACACTCTTTGAGCCCAAATGTAACAATCAAGAGGAGGACGTCAGCAATAGAGCCACCATAGGTACCATGAAAGACCACTTTAGGTGAATTAGCTTCTTAACAGTCAAACAATATGAGGAGGTTAATAGCGTTATCGGTAATATGAGCAAGTGGGCATATTACAAATAGTGAGTAAAAAAGAATTTAGATAACACGGAACAAGGCGAGCTGCTTAACAGCAAAATACCCAGTACCTTTTTAAGTACTAATATCGGCCAGATTCCTTTATTTATATTCTGTAGTGTAATCGTAAGTGAAAATGTAAGTTGAAATTGTAAGTTGAAAGTGAGTTAACCTGCTGAATAAACAAAATCTAATGCAATATGTGTTGTTTATTCACAAAACGTCAATAAATCCTTTAATAACAATGCTCAATAACCTAGGAGGAATAGTTTGTTTGACCAGTCTTTCAACCAGCGCACCTTCGGGTGCGCTTTGCTTTTATATCCCGAAAACCCATAGTCGTTTAACCATTAGTCTTAGCCTTAAGCGAGTACTTAAGCTGTGCACATTTGGCACAGTAACGGCTTAAGCCAACCCCTGTCCCCGCTGCTCAATCTCCCGCGAAAAACCCCGAAGCTAAACGTTAACCCCGCTTGAGTTTTAGTGTAGACTTACCCGTTCGTCTATAACTTTAAGCAAGGCATTGAAATCATGACTCAAGCGCTGTTTTATTTACTGCCGCCGATGGGCGTGAACACGGCCCTTAATGACATGTATCAATTGGCTTGCCGTCTAGCCCAACAGGGATTTATAAACCAGCAGCAGGTCTATATTCACTGTCAGGACAAGAACATCGCCTTCGAAATCGACGAGTTACTATGGCAGTTTGAACCCAGTGCATTTGTCCCCCATAACCTCAAAGGTGAAGGCCCCACCACAGGCTCACCCGTTGAAATCGGTTTTGACAGACTCGGCCCAAACAAAAGTCGCCAACTTCTGATTAATCTTGCAGACCAAGTACCTCCGTTTGCGGTAAACTTTGGTCAAATCTTCGATTTTGTGGCTAATGACGACCAACATAAAGCGATAGCACGTGAACGCTACCGCCAATATCGTGGCTTAGGGATTGAATTAACAACCCAAAATTTAGCAACACATCCACTTAATTTAGCTTGAGACAGATACGTTCCCATGGAAAAAACATACGATCCTCAGTCCATTGAGCAGACTCTTTACCAAAACTGGGAAGAGCAAGGTTACTTTAAGCCCCACGGCGATGCCTCACAAGGCAACTATTGCATCATGATCCCGCCACCTAACGTGACGGGCAGCTTGCACATGGGCCACGCTTTCCAAGATACCATCATGGATACACTGATCCGCTACCAACGTATGAAGGGTAAAAACACCCTGTGGCAAGTCGGTACTGACCATGCGGGTATTGCGACTCAAATGCTGGTTGAGCGTAAGCTTGAAGCCGAAGAAGGCAAGAGCCGCCATGACCTTGGCCGCGATGCTTTTATGGAAAAAGTATGGGAATGGAAAGCGCAATCTGGCGGCACCATCACTAAGCAGCTGCGTCGTATGGGCGCCTCAGTGGATTGGGACCGTGAGCGCTTCACTATGGACGAAGGCTTGTCTAAAGCCGTACAAGAAGTGTTTGTCCGTCTCTATGAAGATGATTTGATTTACCGTGGTAAACGTTTAGTGAACTGGGATCCTAAACTACATACCGCGATTTCTGATCTCGAAGTGGAAAACAAAGAAAAGCAAGGCCACATGTGGCATCTGCGTTATCCATTAGCCGATGGCGAGCTGACTGCCGACGGTAAAGATTACCTCGAAGTCGCCACCACGCGTCCAGAAACTATGCTGGGCGATAGCGCAGTTGCTGTTCATCCAGACGATGAGCGTTATCAAGCGCTGATCGGCAAATTTATTCTGCTGCCAATTGTTAATCGTCGCATCCCTATCGTTGCCGATGACTATGTAGACATGGAGTTTGGCACAGGCTGTGTGAAGATCACTCCTGCCCACGACTTTAACGACTATGAAGTCGGTAAACGTCACAAACTTCCTATGTTCAACGTGTTGACCTTAGATGCAGCCATTCGTGCATCCGCTGAAGTCGTCAATACCGATGGCACCATCAACACTAGCTTAGATGGTAGCCTGCCAGAGCGTTTCGCAGGCCTTGATCGTTTCAAAGCTCGTGATGCTATCGTGGCCGAATTTGAAACCTTAGGTCTGCTCGAAAAAATCGCGCCACACGGCCTAAAAGTACCCTACGGTGACCGCTCTGGCGTAGTAATCGAACCTATGCTGACCGACCAATGGTACGTCGCCGTTGCGCCTATGGCGAAAACCGCTATCGAAGCCGTTGAAAATGGCGACATTAAGTTTGTGCCGCAGCAGTACGAAAACATGTACTTCTCTTGGATGCGCGACATTCAAGATTGGTGTATCTCTCGCCAATTATGGTGGGGTCACCGCATTCCCGCTTGGTACGATGCGAACGGTAAGGTATATGTTGGCCGTAACGAAGCTGAAGTGCGTGCTAAGCACAATATCGATGATTCAATTGCCCTGCGCCAAGATGAAGACGTACTGGATACCTGGTTCAGCTCAGCCCTATGGACATTCTCGACCTTAGGCTGGCCTGACAATGTTGAAGATTTAAAAACCTTCCACCCGACAGATGTGTTGGTGACGGGTTTTGACATCATCTTCTTCTGGGTTGCCCGTATGATCATGATGACCATGCACTTCATCAAAGATGAAGACGGTAAGCCACAGGTACCATTTAAAACCGTTTATGTGACTGGCCTTATCCGCGATGAAGCAGGTAACAAGATGTCAAAATCTAAGGGCAACGTACTTGACCCATTGGATATGATTGACGGTATTGATCTAGAAGCCCTAGTTGAAAAACGCACCGGCAACATGATGCAACCTCAACTCGCCGCCAAGATCGAAAAGAGCACCCGTAAAGAATTTGAAAATGGCATCGAAGCCCACGGTACCGATGCCCTGCGCTTTACCCTAGCGGCAATGGCCTCAACTGGCCGTGATATCAACTGGGATATGAAGCGTTTAGACGGTTACCGCAGCTTCTGTAACAAGCTTTGGAACGCGTCACGTTACGTGCTGATGAATACCGAAGGCCAAGATTGCGGTCCGAACTCACCAGATTACCAAGGCGGTGAAATGGAACTGTCACTGGCGGATCGCTGGATTATCGGTTTATTCAACCAAACCGTGAAAACCTACGACGACCACATGACAAACTACCGTTTCGACCTTGCAGCGAACACGCTGTACGAGTTCACCTGGAACCAGTTCTGCGATTGGTATTTAGAGTTAACTAAACCAGTACTGCAAAACGGCAATGAAGCGCAAATGCGTGGCACCCGCCATACGCTGGTCAATGTGTTAGAAGCGATGCAACGCTTGATGCACCCAATGATGCCATACATCACTGAAACCATCTGGCAACGCGTTAAACCACTGACTGGCGCTCAAGGCGACACCATCATGCTGGCACCATTCCCAAGCTATGATGCCGCCAAAGTAGATGCGACCGCGATGGCCGATCTCGAGTGGGTTAAGCAAGTCATTGTTGCAGTACGTAATATCCGTGCCGAACTCAATATTGCGCCTTCTAAGCCATTAAATGCCCTACTGCGTGGCGTGAGCGCCCAAGATCAAGCCCGTGTTGAAGCTAACCAAGCCTTCTTCACAACGCTTGCGCGCTTAGAGAGCATGACGATTCTTGGCGAAGGTGAAACAGCGCCAATGTCGACCACAGGTCTGATTGGCGAAATGGAATTATTGATTCCGATGGCAGGTCTGGTGGATGTCGCGGCTGAAATGGCTCGCATCGACAAGCAGCTTGAGAAGCTGACTCAAGAGATTGCCCGTATCGAAGGTAAATTATCGAATGAAGGCTTCGTGGCGAAAGCACCGCCAGCCGTCATTGATAAAGAACGCGCCAAGATGGCCGATCTGAGCCGTGATATGGACAAACTAAAAGAGCAAAAAGCCGAGTTTGCTAAGCTAGAAGCCTAATCACGACATCTACGCTAAAAAGGGCTGTATTTTACAGCCCTTTTTATTTCCCCAAATTGCTGCGCTAACACTCTTCAAACCTCTCTCAGGACTCGTCCCTAAGACGCGAAGTCACTCATCAATCCCTTGTTCCATGCTTATCTCTTCGTCTCTTTTACAGCTCAACTTGCGAGTCAAGATAACCCTTACAGCTATCTCTTTATCAGGCGCTAAACAGCAAGCCAGCGCGATAACATCATCGCTTAAGGCATAGGTACTAGATTAAACATAGCGTGGCGCAAGAAGCGAATTATCAAGGTTTTAAAGCATGGGAACAGATAAGGATTGATTCGAGATGAAGCAGAAAAATTTCATTAAAAAGGCCCTGCAATTGCTTGCAGGGCTTATCTAAATCTAACTAAGTAGATGGTGCGCGTGGAAGGATTCGAACCTCCGACCGCCTGGTTCGTAGCCAGGTACTCTATCCAGCTGAGCTACACGCGCTTAAATACTGGGTAAGTTGCCACCTTACCGATAGACTTGAGTCTAGAAGAAGCACTTAAGTCTCGCAAATTAAATCTATTCACTAGGAATAGAATGGCGGAGAAGGAGGGATTCGAACCCTCGATGGGAGATAAAGCCCATACTCCCTTAGCAGGGGAGCGCCTTCGGCCACTCGGCCACCTCTCCGCAAAATCTGCATTTGTAAGCTAATGCTTACTAAAATGGTGCGCGTGGAAGGATTCGAACCTCCGACCGCCTGGTTCGTAGCCAGGTACTCTATCCAGCTGAGCTACACGCGCGATTTTTGCGTTTTGCTAACAAAGCTAAGGCTCTGTCGGCGAATTGGTGCGCATGGAAGGAGTCGAACCTCCGACCGCCTGGTTCGTAGCCAGGTACTCTATCCAGCTGAGCTACATGCGCATTTTAACTGTTATCTCAACACATTCGCATTAAGATTGAATATGGTGCGCGTGGAAGGATTCGAACCTCCGACCGCCTGGTTCGTAGCCAGGTACTCTATCCAGCTGAGCTACACGCGCTTAAAACACTTACTTGAAGCACTAATTACAAAATTTCGTCTGAAATTCAAACCTGATGAGTTAAACATAACTAATGCAGAGATGGTGCGCATGGAAGGAGTCGAACCTCCGACCGCCTGGTTCGTAGCCAGGTACTCTATCCAGCTGAGCTACATGCGCGACTTGTATCTATCTTGCTTCAATAAAATGGTGCGCGTGGAAGGATTCGAACCTCCGACCGCCTGGTTCGTAGCCAGGTACTCTATCCAGCTGAGCTACACGCGCACTTTTATCGGTAAGAAATGGCGGAGAAGGAGGGATTCGAACCCTCGATGGGAGATAAAGCCCATACTCCCTTAGCAGGGGAGCGCCTTCGGCCACTCGGCCACCTCTCCGTTTTCTTGGCGCACATATTACTGTTTGACGAAAATAAGTCAAACCCTTTTTCTGAAACAACTTCTGTTTGAAGCGTTTTTAATCACATTGCTGTTATATCAATCCAATGTGTTGATTTGCGCCAATCTTTCGGTTCAAAAAATAAAAAAGCCAGTTAAAAAACTGACTCTTCTATGTCGCTAATACTCGCCTAAGCGCCGTATTAAAAGTTACCACCTTCTGAAGGTGTACCTGATTTTTCAGATTGAATGCGTTGATAGATTTCTTCACGGTGGACAGAAACCTCTTTCGGTGCATTAACACCAATACGCACTTGATTGCCTTTTACCCCTAGCACTGTAACTGTGACTTCATCACCAATCATCAGTGTTTCGCCAACACGACGAGTCAAAATCAGCATTCGATAGCTCCTTTATGTCTTAATTCAGCTTACACACGGCACTCATCCGGTAGATGGGCATATTATAGGGTCAGCTGAGTACAAATTAATAGTATTCAATACTCAAACAGTTATTTAATTACACCTTATTTAGCTCGAAGGCGTGATGCAACGCTCGAACCGCCTTGTGTAAGTCCCTTTCATCGATCACAGTTGACAATTTACTCTCCGATGTCGAAAGTAACTTAGCATGGATTGTTTCATTACCCAATACATCTAACATCTTAGTCAATAATCCAACTTTTGCCTGTAAACCTTTGCCAACTAAAGACACTTTTGCACGTTGACGCTCAACAATCAATTGGCCTAGATCAAGACTTTCGCTTAAAAGCTCTAGCTCATGCAATAAAATATCGACCTTGGCTTCGGCCAACATAAAACTGACACATTCGGCTGCTGAGGTTTCATTAAGCTTGAGCGGGGTAATAAACTCAACATCAATCTCAAGCCGTGCCAAGCAGGCTAACAGTGCTTGATAATGCTCACTGCTAGTAAACAAACCTTCGATGGTTAAGGTCGCAAGCGCCTTATTAATTGCAATACCTTGCACGGATGCGGCCATCGCTAGCTCTGATTCATCACCAAATTGGATCAATGTCCCATGGCCCGCCTCAAAGCTCGACAATACACGCAGTGGCACTTTAAAACGTTGTGCGTATTCAACCGAGTCGGGATGCAACACCTTAGCGCCGAGTTTTGCCATTTCTAACATCACATCAAAACCAATCACATCGAGGCGTCTGGCACTACTATCGATATTTGGATCGGTCGTAAATACACCGGGCACATCGGTAAAGATTTGACATTCATCGGCTTTTAACGCCGCAGCGAGTGCCACAGCCGTAGTATCAGAACCACCGCGCCCTAGGGTTGTTACATCACCATTGGGATCAATACCTTGAAAACCAGCCACAATCGGCACAATGCCGTCGTTTAGCAAAGAGGTTAAGTATGCCGTATCGACACGCTCAATACTCGCCCGACCAAACTGACTGTTTGTATGAATTTGGACTTGATCGCCAGTCAGGGATCTCGCGTTTATGCCGCGACGTTGCAACGCCATCGCCATTAACGCAATACTGATTTGCTCTCCCGTCGAGACCAGCATATCGAGTTCCCGCGCACTCGCGCGGGGATCGATTTGCGCCGCAAGCGCAAATAGTCTGTTGGTCTCCCCTGCCATCGCAGAAAGCACCAAGACCTGCAGCTCACCATTGTGAGCGGACTTTGCAATTTGCTCGGCAACCACTTCGATGCGTTCAATCGAACCCACCGAAGTGCCACCAAACTTCTTCACAAAAAGCTTGCTACCACTAAGCTTTCGTTTTTCGAGCACAGCAACCTCTTAAGCTAAACGCTCAGTAATCCAAGGTAATACTTGAGACAGTGCCGCATCCAGATTTTCTGGTTGGCTACCTCCCGCTTGGGCCATATCAGGGCGACCACCGCCTTTACCACCCACCTGCGCAGCAACCATAGCAACCAGTTCACCGGCCTTCACTTTAGCGACTAAGTCGTTGCTCACGCCCGCGATAAGGTTCACTTTGCCTTCTTGAGCCACACCGAGCAGGATAACGGCGGATTTCAGCTTTTGCTTTAACTCATCTTGCAGGCCACGCAGTGCACCTGCTTCAACGCCTTCAAGTTTCTTAATCAGCACATTTACGCCATTAACTACAACCGCATCACAGGCTAAATCCGCACTCGCTGCCGCAGCTAACTTATCTTTCAGTTGCTGCATGTCTTTTTCAAGTTGCTTCATTTTATCCAGTTGCGCTTTCAGCTTAGCCACAACGGATTGAGTATCGCCTTTAAGCAGTGCTGCCGCTTCTTCAAGTTGTGCTTGTTGCTGTGCCACATAGGCCATCGCCGCAGCGCCAGTTACCGCTTCGATACGGCGAACGCCCGCAGCGATACCGCCTTCAGAGGTGATTTTGAATAGACCAATGTCACCGGTACGGCCAACGTGAGTACCACCACACAGCTCGATAGAGAAATCGCCCATAGTGACGACACGCACTTGTGCATCGTACTTCTCACCAAAGAGCGCCATTGCGCCTTTTTCTTTGGCTTCATCAATCGCCATTTCAGCGACTTTCAGCTCATGGTTACGACGAATTTGGGTGTTGACTAACTCTTCAACCTGTTTCAATTCAGCAGGTTTCACCGCTTCGAAATGAGAGAAGTCGAAACGTAAACGCTCTGGGTCAACTAACGAACCTTTTTGAGTAACGTGAGTACCTAACACTTGACGCAGCGCAGCGTGTAATAAGTGAGTCACAGAGTGGTTTAACTGGGTGCGGTGACGCAGTTTCTTATCCACTTTTGCTTCAAGTACTTGGCCAACGCTTAAGCTGCCAGCCGTTAACGTCCCTTTGTGGCCTGAAGCTTGACCAAACTTTTGCGTATCGCTAACAGCAAACTCAATACCTTGAGCCACTAATACGCCCTTGTCACCGACTTGGCCGCCCGATTCTGCGTAGAATGGCGTCACATCAAGCACGACTACGGCATCATCACCCGCATTGATTGCAGGAACTGACTCACCGTTTAGGTAAAGTGCCGTGACTTTGGCATTGCCTGTGAGTTCTGAGTAACCACAGAATGCAGTTTCAGCATCAATTTTCAGTGCCGCGTTGTAATCGGCGCCGAAGTTACCCGCGGCTTGCGCGCGGCTACGTTGTTCAGCCATCGCCGCTTCGAAACCGGCTTCATCGACGATAATGTTGCGCTCACGGCATACGTCAGCGGTTAAATCCACTGGGAAGCCATAGGTATCGTACAGTTTGAAGACTGTTTCACCGTCTAAGGTGTCGCCCTGCAATTCGTTTAACGCGCTATCCAGAATACCTAAACCACGCTCAAGCGTACGAGCAAACTGCTCTTCTTCCGCTTTAAGGGCTTTTTCAACAATTACTTGAGTATCGGCAAGACCTTTAGCGGCATCGCCCATCACTTCGATTAGCGTCGGAACTAACTTGTAGAAGAAGGCTTCGGTTGCCCCTAACTTGTTACCATGACGCACTGCGCGGCGAATAATACGGCGCAGCACATAGCCACGACCTTCGTTCGATGGCATTACACCATCGGCAACTAAGAAGGCGCATGAACGGATATGGTCGGCAATAACGCGCAGTGACTTGTTAGATAAGTCAGTCACGCCGATGATTTCAGCCGCTTTAGCAATCAAGGCGCGGAAAATATCGATTTCGTAGTTTGAATGCACGCCCTGCATAATCGCAGCGATACGCTCAATCCCCATACCGGTATCGACTGAAGGTTTTGGCAGCGGCAACATTTCACCAGAGGCTTGGCGATTGTATTGCATGAATACTATGTTCCAGATTTCGATGAAACGGTCGCCATCTTCTTCTGGGCTACCAGGGCGTCCGCCCCAGATATGATCGCCGTGATCGTAGAAAATTTCGGTACATGGACCACAAGGACCTGTGTCACCCATTTGCCAGAAGTTATCTGAAGCGTATGGCGCGCCCTTGTTATCGCCGATACGAATGATGTTTTCAGCGGCAACACCAATCTTTTTATTCCAAATTTCAAAGGCTTCATCGTCTGTTTGGTAAACAGTCACACACAGACGCTCCTTTGGCAGCTTCAAAACTTCGGTCAGGAAGGTCCAACCAAAGTGAATCGCATCTTCTTTGAAGTAATCACCAAAACTGAAGTTACCCAGCATTTCGAAGAAAGTATGGTGACGCGCGGTATAACCAACGTTATCTAAATCGTTGTGTTTACCACCCGCACGGACGCAGCGTTGGGCAGTGGTCGCACGTGTATAGCTACGTTTGTCCATGCCAAGAAACACGTCCTTGAACTGGTTCATACCGGCGTTGGTGAATAAAAGCGTGGGATCGTTGCCTGGTACAAGAGAACTACTGTCCACAACTTGGTGACCATTGCTGCGGAAAAATTCGAGGAAAGCACTTCTAAGCGCTGCTGTCGTTTGATACATGAAATCGTCCTGAATTGGGTAAGCATGACCAGCTACACCATAAGGTAGCCGTATTTCTATTTGCCCAGCATTATAAGCAGACTGAGGAAAGACGACCAGCCTTGAATAGCGATATAGGCTTAGGAATCTCATATTTTCGGTGAGTTTGCCGCTAAGACATGGCTTATCACAAAAGCCAAGCGGTAAAGAGGAGTCGATGAGCCGAATCAACACGTCGGCCGAACGCAAAAGACAATGACCAGACAAGCCAAGGGCGGCGAGTTTATGCCATGACGTTAGTCATCATTATCTGCCAAAGGGTCGTAATCTAAGGCGTAGGAGACTTGTTCGTAATTAAAGCCTTGGCTCAGTAAAAACCGCACCCGTTTGGCTTTTTCTTTTGCAACCAGCTCACGAGAGTGTGAGCCTTTAACCTCGGTGACTTTAGGGGTTACATATTTTTTGATGGCTTTGGCTTTTGCTAGCTCAAACCAATCATGCTCATTGGCAGATAAGGCGGCTTCGATACAATCCTTTGAAAGCCCTTTTTGAGCAATGGCTTGGCGAATACGTATAGGCCCATGGCCACGGGCAATATGGCTGCGAACAAGAAGCTCGGCATAACGCTTATCATTGATAAAACCCGACGCTTCACAATCATCGAGAACGGGATCGATATCAACGACCTCAAAGCCTTTTTCGAGCAGTTTGGAGCGGATTTCTTGGCGGGAATAGTCGCGGCGCGCTAACAGCGCGACCGCGATTTGACGGGCTGACTGGCTCAGAATACTTCGCCTGTTTCGAAATCAACATTGCCTTCGCTATTTTCATCATCAGATGAAGATGAAGACATAGCGCTTGGGTTACTCAGCAGTAACTCACGCAGAGTTTTATCGATTTCAGCAGCAATTGCTGGGTTTTCAGTCAGATATTTACCAGCATTTGCACGACCTTGACCAATCTTGTCACCCTTGTAGCTATACCATGCACCGGCTTTTTCGATAAGTTTATGGGCCACACCTAAATCGACTAACTCACCGGTACGGTTGATACCTTGACCGTAAAGAATTTGGAACTCAGCTTGCTTAAACGGTGCAGCAACCTTGTTTTTAACCACTTTAACGCGCGTCTCGTTACCCACTACTTCATCGCCTTCTTTGATAGCACCAGTACGGCGAATATCGAGACGAACAGAGGCGTAGAACTTCAGCGCGTTACCGCCCGTTGTGGTTTCTGGGTTACCAAACATCACACCAATCTTCATACGAATTTGGTTGATGAAGATTAACAGTGTATTCGATTGCTTGAGGTTACCCGCTAGCTTACGCATCGCTTGGCTCATCATACGCGCCGCTAAGCCCATGTGTGAGTCACCAATTTCACCTTCAATTTCCGCTTTGGGTGTTAATGCCGCAACCGAGTCAACGATGATCACATCTACCGCTCCAGAACGGGTCAACGCATCACAAATCTCAAGGGCTTGCTCGCCTGTATCGGGTTGTGAACACAGTAAGTTATCAATATCTACGCCTAACTTTTTAGCATAGATAGGGTCTAGCGCATGCTCGGCGTCGATAAAAGCACAGGTTTTACCTTCGCGCTGAGCGGCGGCAATCACTTCTAATGTCAGCGTCGTTTTACCTGATGATTCAGGACCATAAATCTCAACGATACGTCCCATTGGTAAACCGCCAGCCCCTAAGGCGACGTCAAGGGAAAGTGAACCAGTAGAAATAGTCTCAACATCCATAGAGCGGTCTTCGCCCAGCTTCATGATGGAGCCTTTACCAAATTGCTTTTCAATTTGGCTCAATACCGCAGCAAGTGCTTTCTCTTTGTTTGGATCGACCTTCATTCCAGTTCCCTCATCTAGACAGTATCAGTACTGTCAAAAGTGATATTCAATTTAGTAAAGCGGGTAATACAAAAAGCGAGGCTCTTTGTCATAATCTGCTGACTAGTATACTGTACAATCATACAGTATCAAGACCTGTGAATGATTTATTTTTCAGTCAGAAAATTTTCCCGTTGAGACAAGCTTTTACCGACTCGTGCTGCAGATTTGTCAGGATATCAGTGAATATCCATGGTTTAAGGGTCAATTTTCAGAAAATTATTGCTAAGATTGGCGTCAATTTATTTTAGACAGTAACAGTGCACATCCACTGATTTTTTTATCCCATTACTGTACGACTTATTTCCCCGCTTTGGGCCGGCATAACGGACGAAAACGATTTAATGAATCCTATAGATACCGATGATTTAGAAAAACATACTCCTATGATGCGTCAATATTTGACCATGAAAGCGGAGCATCACGACATGCTGCTGTTTTATCGTATGGGTGACTTCTATGAACTCTTCTATGATGACGCAAAACGCGCCTCTGAATTATTGGGCATTTCCCTTACGGCCCGAGGCAAAAGTGGTGGCGATCCGATCCCGATGGCGGGTATCCCTTACCATGCGGTTGAAGGCTATCTAGCCAAATTGGTTCAAATTGGTCAATCGGTCGCGATCTGTGAGCAGATTGGCGACCCTGCTACCTCAAAAGGCCCGGTTGAGCGAAAAGTGGTGCGCATCGTCACCCCAGGTACATTGACCGACGAAGCCCTATTGCAGGAGAGGCAAGACAATCTGTTAGCCGCGGTTTACCAAGGTAAAGTTGGTTTTGGCTACGCGACCCTCGATGTGTCTTCCGGCCGCTTTGTGATTGCTGAATTAGAGACAAAGGAGTCCCTCGAAGCCGAGCTGCAACGTACCAATCCGGTCGAAATTCTCTATAGCGAAGATTTTGGCGCGATGGAGTTATTGCATCATTTTAAAGGCAAGCGTCGCCGCCCCGAGTGGGAGTTTGATTACGATACCAGCATCAAACTGCTGCTGGCTCAATTTGGCACTAAGGATTTGCACGGCTTTGGGATTACCGATGCGCGGCTGTCGCTGCAAGCTGCTGGCTGCTTAATGCAATATGTGAAAGACACTCAGCGCACCGCCCTGCCCCATATCAATGCCATTACCCGTTTCAATCAAACCGATACGATTGTCTTGGACGCGGCAACGCGCCGTAACCTGGAGCTGACACAAAATTTGAGTGGTGGTCGAGATAACACCCTAGCAGCCGTGCTCGACAATACCGCAACAGCGATGGGCAGCCGAATGCTGCAACGCTGGATCCATCAGCCGCTAAGAGACCATGCACAGATTTTTGCTCGCCAAACGGCCGTGAATGAATTACTCGGGACCGCGGCCCATGAGTCATTACATGAACAGCTTAAAGCCCTAGGCGATATCGAACGTATCATGGCAAGGCTGGCGCTTCGTACCGCACGTCCAAGGGATTTTGCCCGTCTACGCCAGGCATTAAACCTATTGCCTCAGTTGCAGCAGTCACTCGCGCAGTTAAGTGCGCCACATACGGTGAAACTAGGCCAACTCTTAGGTGAGTTTCCTGAAGAGCAACAACTGCTTGAGCGCGCGATTGTTGATAACCCGCCGATGCTTATCCGTGATGGTGGCGTGATCCGCGAAGGCTACAATGCCGAGTTAGATGAATGGCGAGGCTTAAGTGAGGGAGCCACTGATTATCTGGTTCAGCTCGAGGCGCGGGAAAAAGAGCGTACTGGCATTGCCACGCTGAAGGTTGGCTACAACCGAGTGCATGGCTACTACATCGAAGTCAGTCGCCTGCAATCACAGCAAGTGCCATTAAATTACCAGCGCCGCCAAACCCTTAAGAATATGGAGCGTTACATCACTCCTGAACTTAAGGAATACGAAGAAAAAGTGCTGTCGAGCCAAGGTAAGGCGCTCGCCCTTGAAAAACAACTTTGGGACGAATTGTTTGATTTAATACTTCCCAAGTTGCATGAGCTACAAGCCTTTGCCAGAGCGGCGGCCGAACTCGATGTACTGAGTAACTTTGCCGAACGTGCCGAAACCTTAGGCTATACCTGCCCAGAACTGAGCAGCGAAATCGGGGTAAAAATCGAAGCGGGTCGCCACCCTGTGGTTGAGCGTGTGAGTCAAACGCCTTTTATCGCCAATCCTGTCACCCTGCACAATCAACGCCGGATGTTGATTGTCACCGGTCCAAACATGGGCGGTAAATCGACCTACATGCGCCAAGTGGCGCTTATCACCCTAATGGCCCATATTGGCTGCTTTGTGCCAGCAGATCGCGCCATCATTGGCCCTATCGATCGGATTTTTACTCGGATTGGCGCCTCAGACGATCTCGCCTCTGGTCGCTCAACCTTTATGGTAGAAATGACTGAAACGGCAAATATTCTCCATAATGCGACCGCACAAAGTTTAGTCTTGATGGATGAAATTGGCCGTGGCACCTCAACCTACGATGGTCTGTCATTAGCCTGGTCCGCAGCGGAATATCTAGCGCAGCAAGTCGGCGCAATGACGCTGTTTGCGACCCATTATTTCGAGTTAACACAATTACCGGAACTCATGGCTGGCGTCTATAACGTGCACCTCGATGCAATTGAGCACGAAGACACCATCGCCTTTATGCATGCAGTGCAAGAAGGTGCGGCCAGTAAGAGTTATGGTTTGCAGGTAGCGGCCCTTGCTGGGGTACCTGCACGGGTGATTAAGGCGGCAAAACACAAGTTACATCAGCTTGAGAGCCGCGATCATCAAGTGGAAGGTGCTAATGTTAACGGCACTAGGGCACCGATCCAAACCCTGCTCGCCCTGCCTGAGCCAGTGGAGAATCCCGCTGTTAGTAAATTAAAAGATATCAATCCCGATAACCTGACCCCAAAACAGGCGCTGGATTTACTCTACGAGCTAAAACGCTTGAGTTAACACATAGAGTGAAAACTCGCGATAGCATAAACGCACAGCATAAAAAAACGCCCTGAAAATTGGGCGTTTTTTATGACTTGTTGAACTGGTTTAAGGCTAAATGTCGAAACCTTAATCTCTAAACTTTAGTCTCTTAACTTTTCTCTCTGAACCTTAATTTCTAAGCCTAATTTATAAACTTTAGTCTCTAAACCTTAGTTTCTAAAAAGTGCCTCTACGGAGAGACCTTGAGCGCCCAGCAAATCACGTAGGCGTTTTAGGGCTTCCACTTGAATTTGGCGAACACGTTCACGGGTGAGGCCAATTTCTGCGCCTACGTCTTCGAGGGTTGAGGGTTCATAACCCAACAAGCCAAAGCGGCGCGCTAACACTTCTCTTTGCTTGGTATTGAGTTCGTTAAGCCATTTCACCACTGAGTTTGAAATGTCTTCATCTTGTACTTTGTAGTCTGGCCCTACGTTGTCGTCATCGGCAAGCACATCGAGTAATGCCTTGTCGTTATCGCCACCTAAGGGGATATCGACAGAGGTGATCTTCTCATTGAGCTTCAGCATACGGCTGACGTCAACACTGGATACTTGCAGTTTTTCGGCAATTTCTTCTGCCGTAGGTTCGTGGTCAAGTTTTTGCGCTAATTCCCGAGCCGTACGTAAATACACGTTGAGTTCTTTTACCACATGGATTGGCAAGCGAATCGTGCGGGTTTGATTCATGATGGCACGTTCAATCGTTTGTCTGATCCACCAAGTCGCATAGGTTGAGAAACGGAAGCCTCTTTCTGGATCGAATTTTTCCACCGCACGGATCAAGCCAAGATTACCCTCTTCGATTAAATCCAGCAGCGCTAGGCCACGATTATTGTAACGACGGGCAATTTTAACCACGAGTCGCAGGTTACTCTCAATCATACGATTACGGGATTTTTCGCAGCCTTTTAAGGCCTTACGGGAAAAGTAAACTTCTTCTTCTGCGCTAAGCAGTGGGGAAAACCCTATTTCACCTAAATAGAGCTGGGTGGCATCAAGATTTTTTTGCAGGTCATCTTGAACCTGTTGTTCGAGTCCTAGTTCTTGAACTAAATCAGCGGCAATATCCTCTTTATCGAGATCAAACTCTGCGGTATCTACGGAAAAATCTACTAGTTCTTCTGCGGCAGTGCTATTTATGCGGCTCATGATCAAATCTCCCAAACCTAATGTAAACTGCTTGAATTACTGCAATTTTTTATCCTCCATGCCAACAAGGCCCTAAACAATCATTGCTTAGGTAAATAGTTAAGTGGGTTAACAGACTGACCGTGGTAACGGATTTCGAAGCGAAGCATTACCTGATTAGTACCTGTACTGCCCATTTTTGCAACTGTCTGTCCAGCGAGGACATGTTGCTTTTCTTCGACTAAGATCTGATCTGCATGAGCATAGGCACTAAGGTAATCGTCACTATGTTTAATAATCACTAAATTACCGTAACCCCTAAGAGCACTACCTGCGTATACCACCCGCCCATCTGCAGCGGCTTTGATGATATCTCCGCGTTTTCCTGCGATCTTAATTCCTTTATTTCCCTGCTCATTGGCAGAGTATGTCCCAATCAATTTACCTCTTACTGGCCATTGCCACTGACTCACACTGTCTGGCAGTGTTGATGTCGGGACGACGATCGAAGGGTTAATATTTTGTTGAGAGCTTGTTGCAGAATACGCAGGCTTGGCTTTCTGATCAAGTGTTTTTTTCTGCTGTTCACTTGACACGTTTTTCGCGGAAGAATTGTTACTAGCTGATTGTTTATCAAGAGAATTAGCTTTATTTTGCCCTTTAGACGCAGAATTACTTCCACCTAAAGTTGTAGAGCCTTTGCCATTTTGCCCGCGATCATTCGTTAAATATAAAATCTGTCCAGGATAGATGGTGTACGATTTATCTAGTTGATTAATTTTAGCAATTTCGGCGAAATCTTTACCTGCAGCCCAAGAGATCGAGTAAAGGGTGTCACCTTTCTTAACTTTATATGAATTAGATTTAATGTGGCCTTTGTTATGTTTGGAATAACTGTGGGAAAGACTTTCGACAGGTGCGGGGCGACTCGCCTGAAAGCTACAGCCCGCAAGCAACAACACTAAACTGAGGTTTAAGAGTAAACCCGCATTCAACAATAAAAACTCCTCTTTAGGGCTATCTTACTGTTTTACCTAATTATAAAGGTCAAGTATTTAACGAAGTGACCTAAAGCCAAAAACTTAAGCGCATAACTTAAGCGAGCTCGCCATTGACCAAGGGAACAAATTTGACAGTTTCTATCACTTCGGAACTAAAACGGTCCGAGCGGCGGGTAAAGCGCATCAATTGCTGCGTCTCTTCACCAACGGGGATAATTAATACACCGCCTTCGGCTAACTGGGATAATAACGCTTCAGGAACCTTTGCGGCAGCTGCGGTGACCATAATGCCATTATAGGGGCTACGATTCTGCCAGCCCTGCCAGCCATCGCCATACTTAAAGGAAACATTATGCAGATCGAGCCGCTTTAATCTTTGCCTTGCTTGGATCTGTAACGTCTTTATACGTTCCACAGTGCAAAGCTCTGGTACTAATTGGGCGAGAATCGCCGCTTGATAACCTGAGCCCGTTCCGACTTCAAGCACCTTATGTGGTTTATGTTGAAGCAGTAACTCAGTCATTCGCGCGACGATATAAGGCTGAGAAATCGTTTGTCCTTGGCCTATGGGCAAGGCGGTATTTTCGTAGGCTTTATGGGCCAGCGCATTATCAAGAAACAGCTCACGCGGGGTATGGGATATTGCCTTAAGAACGGCTGGATGGCGGATCCCCGCCTCCTGAAGCTTTTTAGCTAAATTCACCGCCGATGTTAAGGCAACTCGAGTCATATTTTATCTACCCAATCTTGCAATACCGATAATTGTCTATATGCGGTCAAGTCCACGGTTAAGGGAGTGATCGACACATAACCATGGGCTACCGCATGGAAATCCGTTCCTTCACTCGCATCTTGCTCAACTCCAGGTGGGCCAAGCCAAAAAATCTCTTTTCCCGCAGGATCCTGCGTTCGCACTATGCCTTCGGCCTTATGCCGTGCACCCAGGCGTGTCACCCTGATCCCTCTAATCTCATCGAGCGGTAAATCAGGCACATTGATATTGAGGATCTGATCGCTCGCAATCGGATGCGCTAACAGCCCCTGCACGATCCGCCGCGCATACACAGCCGCGGTGTGATAATGCTTTAATGCCTTACCATTAAGCGAAATCGCAACGGCGGGGAAACCTAAAAAACGCCCCTCCATCGCCGCCGCTACTGTGCCCGAATATAAAGTGTCATCACCCATATTCGCGCCAGCATTGATGCCCGACACCACCATATCCGGTTCACCATCACACAGCTCACGTATGGCTAAGTGAACGCAATCAGTGGGTGTACCGTGAACCGAAATATAACCATTATCTAACCTATTAATTCTTAATGGGTTAGTCAAGGTTAAAGAGTTACTTGCGCCGGAACAATTACGATCGGGCGCGACCGTCATCACAATAGCGATTTCGGCGAGCGCCTCGGTTAAGGCTTTGATCCCCGGCGCATTCACACCATCATCATTACTGACTAGGATGCGGATCATGAAGAGGACTCATCATGCTTTGGCGCACTGGTCTCTGGGGTATTGAGCTCAGCCGTCTGACTCACTGTTGCAGTATTAGCCTCAGCATCATTCGCATCAGGCATGACTGTCGCTTGCCATTGCAGCTCTTTCACATCTTGATAATCAACCAACTCTCTTAACAGCGATGTCGCAAAGCTACCCGCAGGTAAGATAAATTCGAGCACTAATCCATCCGCAGTTTGCTCGCACTTAAGGCCTTGAGGTTCGAGCAGCAATGGACGACGCTCCTGCTCAAGCCCCGCGTGCTCAAGGCCGTAGCAATCTTCGCTCAGCTCTGCCATGGCAAGAGTTTCAACCTCGGCGGCCTCGCCCTGCGGCAGCATTTTCCCGCGGCCCCAAAGTGGCGCAGAAAGCTGAATATCCTTCTCAATCAAGCGTTTTAATACTACTAAGTCCCATTCAGGCGTGACGAAAAAGCTCTTACTACCCGCCAGCATCACACAATCACCCGCTAAGGGTTTAGTGCCATGATTAGCCAAACGATAGGAGACGACAGTATTGAACAGATTGGAGCGCACCGCAGACAGATACATGCTGCGCTTATTACGGTCTTTCACCTTTTTACCCGCCAGCATTTGCCGTCCCATCACGAGGTTTTTACCATCGTGACCGAAACGCTGCTCACCAAAATAGTTAGGCACACCAATTTGGCTGACTTTTTCGATGCGGCTGATAATGTCTTCCACATTTGTGACATTGCGCAGAGTAAGAATAAAACGGTTGCCCAAGAGTGCGCCAATACGCAGTTTTTTGCTGTGGCGACTACTGGATAATATGGTTAAGCGCTCGCTGTTAAGCTCGCTCCACACAGGGGTTTCTTTACCTGGGATACGAATGCCAAACCACTGTTCTGTGATGGCATTTTTATCTTTTTGTCCGGCATAGGTCACCTCTTTGGGATGAACCTTAGCGAACTTGGCCAGCATTTCAGCCACTTGTACCGTGTTCAGCCCATCCTTACGAATGTGGACTAAATGATGCTCGCCCTCACCCGACGGGCTAAAAGGCAAAATCTCTTTCACGATAAAGTCGCTGTTAACGGTTCTTAAATCGGCGGTGGCCGTCGGTTTGCCGTACAGGTAATGTAGTTCGCTCATGGGTCTTTCTTATCTCTTAAAGTTTCAGGCTATTGGCGGCTGAGTAATACAACGGCTTCGACCGCAATGCCTTCTTTGCGGCCGGTAAACCCGAGTTTTTCTGTGGTGGTGGCCTTAACGTTGATATCGGCAATGTCAGCATTAAGATCGGCCGCCAGCACTAGGCGCATATCCTCGATATGCGGCGCCATCTTAGGCGCCTGGGCAATGATAGTGACATCCAGATTACCCAGCTCAAATCCCTTCGCCCGCGCTAATGCATAGCAGTGGCGCAACAAGACGCGACTATCGGCGCCCTTATAGGCGGCATCGGTATCGGGGAAATGTTTACCAATATCCCCAAGGGCCATCGCCCCTAGAATGGCATCGGAGATGGCATGCAACACCACATCACCGTCGGAATGAGCCACCAACCCAGTTTCGTAAGGGACTTCGACCCCACATAAAATTAACGGGCGCGCTTCACCAAATTTATGGACATCAAAACCATGGCCGATTCGGATTTTCATTACTTATTTCCTAACGTATTTAATAGATTGCGCAATTCACTCTGCTTGGCTTCAAGCATTCGCGCGCAGTAAAAAAAGCTCTGCCAACTCCAAATCATCGGGATGGGTGACTTTAATGTTATCCGCCCGCCCCGCGACTAAACCTGGGGAAATGCCCGCCCATTCCATCGCCGAGGCTTCATCGGTCACAACGGCCCCTGCGGCAAGCGCGGCTTTTAAATGCAATCGCAACAAGGAGGTTGGGAATAACTGCGGCGTCAAGGCATGCCAGAGATTATCGCGGCAAACGGTCGAGCTGATTTCACCTAAGCTATTGGCTCGCTTCATGGTATCGCGGACTGGCATCGCCAAAATGGCACCTTGGGGAAAGTGCACCCGCGAAGCCAGCAATTTATCTATGTCTTGCGCCGTTAAGCAGGGTCTAGCCGCATCGTGTACTAAAGCCCAACCATTGTCGGGCGCCTTATCGAGTGCCGCCAGCACTGAGTCGGCGCGCTCAGAGCCGCCAATAACAGTCACCAGCTTGGGATGCTTGGCCTGGGGCAACGCGGCAAACTCGGTATCCTCAGGATGCAGCGCGACAATCACTTGGTTAATTTGCGGATGGGACAATAACTTGTCTAAGGTATGAGCCAGAATGCTTTGTCCCAACAAAGTTAAATATTGCTTGGGTTTACCCGCGCCCATGCGGCTGCCAATCCCCGCGGCTGGCACAATTGCAACCACATGGTGCGAGAAAGGATCAATTTGAACTGCAACTTGGGTTTCGACCTGCGGCGCGGCTTCTAATACGGTATCCATAGGCGCTCCGTTACTGCGAGGGACTCGATACTGAACGGTCACCGCCCACCACGCGATAGAAGGTTTCGCCTTCTTTCACCATGCCTAGCTCGTTACGCGCCCGCTCTTCAATCGCTTCGGTACCGCTCTTAAGGTCGATAATTTCCTCTTTAAGCACTTGATTACGCTCATTGAGTTTTGCATTACCTTCTTGCTGAGCCGCGATCTGTTTTTGCAGAACAAAGTATTCGGGCAGGCTGTTATCGCCCGACCACAGCCGATATTGCAGCAAACCGAGAAGCACTATGAGTGCAATGACAAAGAATTTCATGGAGGAATTAGCGTCAGTATCTTGAATTAAAAAAATATACTGCAGATAGTACAACAAAAAAGGCCACCAAGTGGTGGCCTTTTTACATCAGACGACTAAATTACGCCTGACCTTTGATTTCTTTCAAACCACGGTATGGCGCTTTTTCACCTAATTGCTCTTCGATACGCAGCAATTGGTTGTATTTAGCAACACGGTCAGAACGGCACAGTGAACCCGTCTTGATTTGGCCAGCCGCAGTACCTACCGCTAAATCAGCGATAGTCGCATCTTCAGTTTCACCGCTACGGTGTGAAATCACCGCAGTGTAACCCGCCGCTTTTGCCATACGGATAGCCGCTAAGGTTTCAGTTAATGAACCGATTTGGTTGAACTTGATCAGGATTGAGTTAGCGATGCCGTTCTCGATACCACGGGTTAAGATCTTAGTGTTAGTTACGAATAAATCGTCGCCCACTAATTGGATCTTGTCACCCATGATCTTAGTTTGGTACGCCCAACCATCCCAATCTGACTCGTCCAGACCGTCTTCAATAGAGACGATTGGATATTGCTCAGTCAGTGATTTCAGGAAGTCAGAGAAACCGTTTGAATCGAATACTTTGCCTTCGCCAGACAGGTCATATTTACCGTCTTTGTAGAACTCAGAAGCCGCACAGTCTAATGCCAGAGTCACGTCGGTACCCAGCTTGTAACCTGCTAATTCAACGGCTTCTTTTATTACCGCTAATGCATCAGCGTTAGAAGACAGGTTAGGTGCGAAACCACCTTCGTCACCCACAGAAGTGCTTAAACCTTTGCCGTGCAGTACTTTCTTCAGTGTGTGGAAAATCTCAGCGCCCATACGTAAGGCTTCGCGGAAGTTTTTCGCGCCAACAGGTTGAACCATGAATTCTTGGATATCAACGTTGTTATCAGCGTGCTCGCCACCGTTGAGGATGTTCATCATAGGCACTGGCATAGCGTATTGGCCAGGAGTGCCGTTTAGTTCCGCAATGTGAGCGTATAAAGGCATGCCTTTGAATGCTGCAGCCGCTTTAGCCGCCGCTAAAGACACAGCCAGAATCGCGTTAGCGCCTAACTTGTCTTTGTTTTCAGTGCCGTCTAAGTCGATCATGATTTGATCGAGTTCAGCTTGTGCAGTCGCATCTTTACCGATTAACGCCGCACGGATAGGACCGTTTACGTTAGCCACAGCCGTTAATACACCCTTACCTAAGTAACGGCTCTTGTCGCCATCACGCAGTTCCAGCGCTTCGCGGCTACCGGTAGAAGCACCAGATGGCGCAGCCGCCATACCGATAAAACCACCTTCTAAATGCACTTCGGCTTCAACTGTTGGGTTACCACGAGAATCCATAATCTCGCGACCAATCACGTTAATAATCTTAGCCATATTACCCTCGATTTAAGTTTAAAAGAGAAAAGAAAAAACCAATACCAATGGGAATTAACAGATGTAGAGTACGACCAAAATCTTTAAATTCCGTTTACTATTTCCGTCTATACGCATGTCGTTTATACACATGGGTATGAGTTTTGACTCATGATTACGCGGCCTGAGTGTAACAAAAGGCCGGGCCCACTGTCGCGGGTCCGGCCTTAAAATTTATTTCTTCAGATCACGTTTTTGATGTGCACTTGCGGCAGCAACGAAACCTTCGAACAATGGATGACCATCGCGTGGGGTCGAAGTGAATTCTGGGTGGAATTGACCCGCTACAAACCAAGGATGATCTTTCAGCTCAATCATCTCAACCAGTTTACGGTCAGAAGATAAACCACTAAATACCAGACCCGCTTGCTCTAAGCGTTCTCTGTACTTGTTGTTCACTTCGTAACGGTGACGGTGACGCTCAACACAAGTGTTACCTTTGTACGCTTGCGCCGCTTTTGAACCTTCAAGCAGGTGGCATAACTGCGCACCTAAACGCATAGTGCCACCTAAATCAGAGGCTTCATGGCGTTGTTCAACGTTACCTTCTTCGTCAACCCATTCGGTGATTAAACCAACCACTGGGAATGGCGTTGCTTTATTGAATTCGGTTGAGTGTGCATCGGCCATGCCAGCAACGTTACGGGCAAATTCAATCAGCGCTACTTGCATACCTAAACAGATACCAAAGTACGGCAGCTCGTTTTCACGGGCATATTTAGCCGCCAGAATCTTACCTTCCACACCGCGCTCACCGAAGCCACCTGGAACTAAGATACCGTCTAAACCTTGCAGAACTTCATCGCCTTTCGCTTCAACAGTTTGTGAGTCGATATACTTGATGCTCACAGATACACGGTTCTTCAGACCCGCATGCTTTAATGCTTCGTTGACTGACTTATAGGCGTCTGGCAGTTCGATGTATTTACCGACCATACCAATCACGACTTCGCCGTTTGGATTGGCTTCTTGGTAAATGACGTTTTCCCACTCTGACAAGTCGGCTTCGCGGCACTCTAAGCCAAAACGCTTAACCACTAAGTCATCTAAACCCTGTGAGCGCAGTAGCGCAGGGATCTTGTAGATACTGTCGACGTCTTTTAATGAAATAACCGCACGTTCTTCAACGTTACAGAATAACGAAATCTTCGCACGCTCGTTGGCAGGAATCGCGCGGTCGCCACGGCAGATCAGCACATCGGGTGCAATACCGATAGAACGCAATTCTTTCACTGAATGTTGAGTCGGTTTGGTTTTCACTTCACCCGCAGCGCCAAGGAATGGCACTAAGGTTAAATGCATAAACAGGGTACGATCGCGGCCCAGTTCAACGCCTAATTGGCGGATAGACTCAAGGAATGGTAGTGATTCGATATCACCCACAGTACCGCCGATTTCTACGATAGCCACATCGTGACCTTCACCGCCTGCAATGACCTTTTCTTTGATCGCGTTAGTGATGTGTGGGATCACCTGAATCGTCGCACCTAAATAGTCACCGCGACGCTCTTTACGCAGCACTTCCTCGTAAATACGACCCGTAGTGAAGTTGTTGCGACGGTTCATCTTAGTGCGGATGAAACGCTCATAGTGACCAAGGTCAAGGTCTGTTTCTGCGCCGTCCTCAGTCACAAACACTTCACCATGTTGCGTTGGGCTCATGGTACCTGGATCAACGTTAATGTATGGGTCCAGTTTCATGATGGTTACATTGAGACCACGGGCCTCTAAAATTGCGGCTAATGAAGCGGCTGCAATGCCTTTACCTAGTGATGAAACCACACCACCAGTAACGAAGATATACCTTGTAGTCATGCTGAACCTGAGAAAATGAGTTTGAAAATACGTGCTTGTAAGAAAGCACTAGGACGGGGCAGTAGTATACCAAAGGTGTTGCCATTCGACAAACACCAATCCGGATAATTTGCCCTTTATCTTGGCTCGCCCTGTTTAACCTTATCCCAATAGGCATCTAACTCTTCTAAGCTATGTTCTTCTAATGCTTTATTATTTTGTTTTGCAAATGCCTCTACACCTTTAAAACGGCGTTCAAATTTAACATTGGCTTGGCGCAGCGCTTGTTCTGGGTCCACCTTTAAATGACGCGCCAAATTTACCACTGCAAATAATAAGTCGCCCATTTCGGCCTGCACTTTGGCTTGGTCGAGCGTTGGCTGATTCACCTCCGCCAGCACTTCATCAATTTCTTCATGGATTTTTGCGACAACGGGCTCAAGCTCAGGCCAATCGAACCCGACACGTGCGACCCGCTGCTGAATTTTGATAGAACGGGATAACGCCGGCTGTGCACGCGGAATATCATCAAGCACAGAAACCTCGCTTGATGAAGTCACCCCAGCCGCCAATGCCTTTTGCTCACGCTCGCTGGCTTTGATTGCTTCCCAATTGGCTTTCATTTGCTGACTACTGGCATCGGCCTCAAACACTTCATTACCAAACACATGGGGATGACGGCGGGTCAGTTTGTCGGTGATTTTATTGACGACTGTGCTGAAATCAAACCTGCCCTGCTCTTTGCCTAGCTGGCAATAAAACACCACTTGGAATAATAAATCGCCGAGTTCATCGGGCAGCTCGTCTAGGGCTAACCGTTCAATCGTGTCGGCCACTTCATAGGCCTCTTCGAGAGTAAAAGGCACTATGGTTTGAAAGGTCTGCGCCTTATCCCAAGGACAACCCATTTGCGGATCGCGCAGCTTCTCCATAATCTTCAGTAGCGGCGCAACATCGGTTGCTGAAAGTGCTGTTGCTGAAAGCTCAGTAATAGAAGGCGTGGTATGGGAAGTCATGCAGATATCCTTTCAAGAGAGTCGACACAGGTGCAGAATGCGTAAACAGGAATACACTCAAGCTGAGTCGCAACTAAGGCTGTAATAAGGGCAATAAAGCGCTAATGATAAAGTAGCCAAGCTAAAAGTGCTATTTAGGGTCTGGTATTAGGTTTTAACGAAGAGGATATGCCCTAAAACTAGATAAGTATGTCGTCAGGTGTGTAGGATGAATTGTCATAGTTTCCCCTGTGACACGCCATAAACTCGTCCCTGAGGGCTCGACGGCGGCATCCATGCCGCCAACGGTCACAGTTGCAACAATGACAATCTTTACGACCATTGAACTGTTTATCTGGCTAAAAGCTTTTGCCCCATTCGAAGTTAGCAACGCGACTTGAGATGAACATCACAAGCCTAATGTTGACCAAAATTGAGTAATGCGACAAAGTGACGACTAAAACGGTGGCGATTCACTGGTCTGACGGGCTTAACACTCAGCGTACGAATAAAATTTTGAAATCATGGATAGAACAATGAGCAAAAATCAGAAAACTGCATTTTGGTCGATTTTTATAGCTTTCTGTATTGTTGCAACTGCAACCATATATTCGCAGGGAGCATTTGAAAATCTACAGTTTGGTGGTGCTTTAATATTAACCATATTGTATTTGGTCTGTGGGTTCTTTATTCATTTGTATATAAAGAAGAACCCCACGGAAGTAGAAAAATGGTTTCAAAAGTAATGTCATTACATCACTGTGCTATTTTTGCCCCAATTCCGTGTTTCGGCTCGTTAGCTCAACCGAAAATTCCCACTCCTGCTGCCATACAAATTCTTATCTCTTTGCCTATGTTTGGCCTTACCAGAAATCGACTAACAATGTATGGGTATACAGTCGTATTTAAATTTAGGTGTTTTGGTATGATTTTCAGACAAAATCAGTGCGCACTAACTCCATGCGTAATAAATAAAGTGCTATAAAATCAATTAACTATAGAGACTGAATTTTAGTTAATAGGTTTGAAAAACGCGCATGCGCACTAATAAAATGTTACGTGTCACGGAAGCATTGATGAAGAATTACAAGTTTGAATTATTCGCAGATTACTTTCAGGTCTACCTTATGGATGCAGAGGCAGACGACGATACCTCGGAAGTCTGGACGAATGAAGCGCTTGATCTAAAGCTAGGAGTATTACCAAATACTCTTGCGGTTGGGACATTCCGCAATGTTGATGTACCTGTTGAAGTAGAAATCCACGAAAGCGAACCAGAGGTAAGTCTCGCTGAGTGGGATCATGCTTCTAAGGGCTACGTCACAATGAAGTCGGGCAGTTGCGCAGTATTCGGTTGCACAGACTATTTACCTGATGCAGCAAAAATTGAAATTTCCCCTGGAGAGTATGCTGTGCTTTCTCTAGCTAAAGGGCTTGACTCTATAACAGAGGAATGGGAAGACGCAGATGATATCTATAGGGTAATTCTTTGGCCTTCATCCAATAAAGAGTACAAAGTACTAAAGCGCTATGAAAACACGTAACAAGCCGCTCAAATTCGTTCCGGCCACAAAAAGCGTGGCCTCCACCGGACTCGCTAACGCTCGCCGTTTAGCGGAGCGTTAGGTGCACTAAATCGAGATTCAATGAAACCTGTAGATAAGTTAAATAAACTGCGCTTCGAAAGCTTTTGTAAACGCATAAATTTCAAACACTGTGTTATACCTGTCGTTAAAGAAGCCGTAGAAGATGGGGCTGATATATATGAAGAATATGGGGCAATAAAGCCATACATTCATATTATCAGTGAAGAATGGATAGAGCATAGAGAAAGCATTGAAAATGAAATATGGAGTGACTCCATTACTTTAAACTTTGGCCGTAAACCACTACCAATTAGGCCCGTTGTCCCACATAAATCAAGATCAAAAATCTTGTCAGAAGATCAAGCCTCCATGGTTATATCTCAGTCAGTCGCTGGAGATGTAGTGGCTCTTATTTACCCACCAAAATCTGACCTATTGTCATCAAATAAAGAGTGTTATGTTTTTGAGCGATGGAGTAACCCAGCAGATATCACAACTAATTCAATTAAGAAATTAATTAAGTTTACTCTAGAGATTAATAATTTTACTCAAACACTAGTTTTTCCAAATCCCAGAGGCATGAAAGCAACGATTAAGCTACAAGCTAAAGATGAGGTTTTAGCAAATGGTGGATCACGGATATGGGTCTGGGTGATTTATATAGTGAAATTTATTCGTGGTGTTGCAAAAATGTATGGAATGGCATCACCTAACAAGTAAAGGCATGGAACGCGAAAAAGCACCGCGCCCCTGCTTTAAGCGTTAGCCATAGAAATTTTTATCCGAAACAGACGCGTTTGAGTTAAGGCTTTGGCACGAAAATGTCCCAAAGCATGCTGTGTGTCTCTTTGAAACCTGCAGCCAACAACGATGCTAGGAAGCTGAGCAATGGTGATTTGCGAGACGAGCGTCCGCCCCATGGCCGCTCTTTGGCATCCATGCCACCGCAGCATTCGTGAATCCATTCACATCAGACGGGCGGTCGAGCATCCAAGGACGGACTCGCTGCGCGTCGGGGAGCAAATGCCATTGCTCAGAATGGTGAACAGCCTCCCTGCACCCCGATCTATATCTCTTATCAAAGTATTCTATATTGCTAATTTCGAGGCTAATCGCTTCGAAAGGTATTGCTAACCTTAAAGCCGTCTTGCTTCTATCACGCTATCGACTTGGGAGAGCTTAGATAACACCCGCGATAAGCCATCGAGGTTGTATAGCTCTAATTCCAGCTCGATGGCTGCCGTCTGATTCTTAATATCCGATGAGGAGCTCATGGCGAGTACATTGGATTTTTCGGCGGCGAGTACCGAGGTGAGATCCCGCAATAAGCCGCTGCGATCATGGGCTAATACGCGCAGGCGCATACGATAACCACCAGAGTAATTTTCGCCCCAAACCACATCGACGCCACGCTCAGGGTGAACGCGCATCAACTCTTTCACCTGTTCACAGTCGGAGCGATGCACCGAAATACCGCGTCCTTTGGTGATAAAGCCTAAAATTTCATCCCCAGGTACGGGCTGGCAGCAACGGGCGATATGGCTGAGTAAGTTACCCACGCCATTCACTTCCACCTGACCACGGCTGTTGGTGCCAGATTTAGGTTGGCTCTTCTTAACTAATTCTTCTACCGCATCTTCTTCGCTCACCTCATCGAGGCGCAACTTACTTTGAATATGGTTAACGACCTGATGTAAACGCACATCACCGCCGCCGATGGCTGCAAGCAAGTCGTCCATACTCGCCATATTAAAGCGCTCAACGGCGATGGCGGCATCTTTGATTTTAAGGCTGACTCGCGCCAACTCGGCTTCGAGCATTTCTTTACCGGCGATAATGTTTTTATCGCGGTCCTGCTGCTTAAACCAATGTTGAATTTTCGAGCGCGCCCGCGATGTGCGGATATAACCTAAGTTTGGATTGAGCCAATCGCGCTTAGGATTAGGGTGCTTCGAGGTGATGATCTCGATACGCTCACCCGTTTCGACCTGATAAGTAAACGGCACAATGCGGCCATCGACCTTGGCACCGATACACTTATGGCCGACCTGCGAGTGAATATAATAGGCAAAGTCGAGCACGGTTGAACCGAGTGGCAAGTCAACGACTTCACCGCTTGGGGTAAAGACATAGACTCTATCTTCAAACACTTGGCTACGGACTTCTTCGACCAAGTTGCCGCTTTCGACCACGTCTTCCTGCCATTGCAGAATTTTACGCAGCCAATTGATTTTTTCTTCGTAGCCGCTCTGTTTGCCGGAGTGATTACCTTCTTTATATTTCCAGTGCGCGGCCACCCCCAGCTCTGCATCTTCATGCATATCTTGGGTACGAATTTGAATTTCAACGGTTTTACCTTCTGGCCCTACCACTACGGTATGAATCGATTGATAACCGTTAGGTTTAGGGTTGGCCACGTAGTCGTCGAACTCGCGCGGGATATGGTGCCAAAGAGTGTGCACGACCCCTAAGGCGCCGTAGCAGTCCTGCAAACGTTCGGTGACAATACGCACGGCGCGCACGTCAAACAACTCATCAAACTTGAGGTGTTTGCCCTTCATCTTGCGCCAGATGCTGTAGATATGTTTTGGACGACCATACACCTTAGCGCGGATATGATCCTCATCGAGGCGCTGCTGCAACTGCTCGACAAATTTTTCGATATAGACTTCGCGGTCTAACCGCTTACCGTCTAACTGTTTCGCAATGTCCTTGTAAGTATCTGGATGCAAATAACGGAAGGAAATATCTTCTAATTCCCACTTTAACTGACCAATCCCCAAACGGTTAGCGAGCGGCGCATAAATGTCGGCAATTTCGCGGGCCAGCAAGACGCGGGTTTCTTCGTCGGCATTTTTCACGGCGCGCAGCAAACAAACACGCTCGGCCAGTTTGATCACCACGGCGCGTACGTCTTCAACCATCGCCAGTAACATGCGGCGGATATTGTCGATTTGCGGCTCGGTTGAGCGGCTATTGGGATTGATTTTTAACGCACCAATGGCATCCATGGTCACAACGCTGGCGACTAACCGCGCGAGGGACTCACCAAATTTTTCTTTGATCGCTTCTTCGTTTAATAAGCCGGCATCAAACACCACAAACAAGATAGCCGCTTGCAGCGTCTCGATATCCATATTCAGCGGCGCGAGGATTTCAATCATCTCGCGGGCACGTTCGAGTAGTTCTCTTTTCGCGGCAGGACTCTTAGCGGGTAAGGCTTCGACCTGTGCAATCAGGGTGAGTAAGGTTTGCGCCTCCTCGACATGACTGACATAGCGAGCCACCCAATCTTCAAGATGAAAATCGGGATCATTAAAGTGCGCTTCGCGAACAGAGACCATCTAATTTATTTCCTTATTCGTGCTCAGAGAAAAGTGGCACCACCTCGGCACTCCTATCTTCAGCATTGGCACGGACTTGTCAAACCCAACGAGACGAAACTTCACATTTTTTACGTTATTCAAACGCTTTGCTTACTTTACACTCGAATAACGCGGGCAAGTGAAGAAACCTTGCCCAACCAATAAGCCTTATTTTGCAAGCTCAAACAACGCCATGGCTTCGATATGATGCGTCTGCGGGAACATATCGATTAAGCCTAACTTTTGTAACTTGTAGCCACGTTCAAGCAACACCGCACTGTCGCGGGCCAAGCTCGCCGGATTACAAGACACATACACCACTTGGCGGGGTTTCATCTTCTTAAGCCATTGCAAACTCTCGAACGCACCCGCACGGGCAGGATCGAGTAGCAACTTATCAATCTTGCCCATCCAAGGCTCGCAGGATAAATCGGCACTTAAGTCGCCATGGTAAAAGGTTAAATTGCTTAAGCCATTTGCCGCCGCGTTTTCACGGGCTTGGCTAACCATTTCTGGCACCCCTTCAACCCCAATCACTTCGGCGCCCAGTTTAGCTAAGGGCAAACTGAAGTTCCCCATACCACAGAAGAGATCGAGAATACGCTCACCCGGCTGTGGTGCTAACCAGTCTAACGCCTGCGCCACCATGGCCTTGTTAATTTGCGCATTCACTTGCACAAAGTTACCTGGGGTAAAGGTGAGGCTCACAGGCTTTGCATCAGCGTTATCATCGAGCAACTGGTAAACGGGTAATAACAGCGTGCCATTCACCCCATGGAACTCGCCGTTGTTGTCTTGCAAACAAATATGGATTTGATGCTGCTCGGCAAACTGCGCAAGCTTTGCCATGTCCTTATCATTTAAGGATTTAGTGATCCGAATTACCGCAAAATGACCGTTGTCGGCATCAATCAATTCTACATGCCCAAGGCTCGATTTGGCCGCCAGTTGATTAAGCAACTTAGCAAAGGGCGCGATTAAATCCGCTAAGGGTTTCGCCAAGACTAAGCAGGTATCAATAGGCACGACTTGGCTACTGCTCGAGGCGCGGAATCCTAGGCTCAACTGCTTGGTATTTTTATCAAATAGAGTCGCAAGGCGGGCACGGCGACGATAGTGCCAACCTTCGCCCGTCAATGCAGGCACTGAGTTGCCTTCGGCGCCAGCAAATTTGGCCATAATATCAACCAAGGCAGCGGACTTATGCTCGCGCTGGCCAGCTAATGACATATGCTGTAAATCGCAGCCGCCACAGCTTTGGTAATGTGGGCATAGCGGCGTGACTCGCTCAGCGCTCGGTGTCTCAACTTTAATTAGCTTGGCTCGGGCATAATTTTTCTTTTGTTCGGTCAGCTGCGCCTGCACGGTTTCACTGGGCAAGGCGCCGGGGATAAATACGACTTTTCCCTGATGTTGTGCTATACCTGCCCCTAGATGATCCAGCTGGTGCACGCTAAAGGATTGCTTCGCGGACAATTGCTTGGAACTATTTGGTTTTGCTTTAAAAAATTGTGCCATTTCGGCCTCTAAATCAATAAAAAACTGGTAAAGACCGCCCTTTTTCTGGCAGTCTTATAAAATTATATCGTCCCTAGAACTTAGGAAACTGCGCTGCGGCTATGAACCCTGTCAACAACATGACCAAATACAGCTTACGTTCCTGGGTTCTGGTGCTTGCGCTTGCGCCGACGATCTTAGTCGGTATTCTGCTGGGCAGCTACTTTACCATAAATCGCTTCTATGAACTCGAAGATACGCTGATTGAACAGGGCAGCAATATTATCGAACCTTTAGCGATTGCCAGTGAAGTGGGACTCGTGGGCAATGACAGGGAAGCGACCAAACGGCTCCTTGCCGCCGCGCAGCTGAATAAATCCACGCTCGTTAAATCTATCGCTATTTTTGATATTCAAAATCAACTCTTTGTCACATCGCATTACCACAAAGATTTCGAAATCATGCGCTATAAAGAGGCGCTGAGTAATCTGCACAAAACCGAAATCGAGCATGTGGGCGATAGCCTTATCCTTAGAACACCGATTTTTGCCACCGCCCCTCCGACGCCGGGCGCACCCATCAATTTTGATATCCAAACCGATACTGGCGAATTGCTCGGTTATATTTCGGTGATTATCAATAAAGAACGCGCGCTGCTCGAACAACATAGGGCCGCCGTGGCCGCCTTTATTATCGTCTTGATTGGGGTGCAATTAAACCTGTTGTTTACCTTTCGTCTGGTGAAAAACGTTACCCAGCCGATTACCGAAATGGTACGAGTGGTGGCCAAAATTCGCGAGGGTAAACTCGATGCTAGGCTCGAGGGCAATCTTATCGGTGAGCTGGATTTGCTTAAACGCGGTATTAACGCCATGGCGGGTTCGCTATCTGAATATCACGATGAGATGCAGCAAAATATCGATCAGGCCACCTCGGATCTGCGGGAAACCTTAGAGCAGATTGAGATCCAAAACGTCGAGCTCGACTTAGCCAAAAAACGCGCGCTGGAGGCCAGCCGCATTAAGTCGGAATTCTTGGCGAACATGTCCCACGAGCTGCGCACGCCATTAAACGGCGTGATAGGCTTTGCCCGTCAACTCGTTAAAACCCCGCTGCACTCGAGCCAAGTCGATTACATTAATACCATCGAGCGCAGCGCCACTAATCTGCTGGCAATTATTAACGATATTCTCGACTTCTCGAAACTCGAAGCCGGTAAAATGGTGTTAGAAAAAATGCCATTCGGCTTAAGGGAAACCTTAGGTGAGACGATTACCTTAATCTCGGGCAGCGCGCAGGCGAAAGGGCTGGAATTGGTCGTCGATATTGCGCCAAACGTCCCCGACAATGTTAACGGCGATGCCATGCGCGTTTGCCAAATTATCAATAACTTAGTAGGCAATGCCATCAAGTTTACCGACTCGGGCAGCGTGTTAGTCAAATTAGAATTACAAAACCAGACCGACGAGCAAGTGGTACTGCGCTGTGATGTGATTGATACCGGGATAGGGATTGACGACAGCCAGCAGGACTACCTCTTTCAAGCCTTTGGTCAAGCGGATTCCTCGATTTCCCGCCGCTTTGGCGGTACAGGGCTTGGGCTGGTCATCACTAAGCGTCTCGTCAACCAAATGGGCGGCCAAATTGGTTTTACCTCGGCGGTGGATAAGGGTTCAAACTTCTGGTTCACTCTGCCATTGGGGCTCGGTCAATTCCAAATTGGTGACTCATTGCCCTTTGAAAAACTTAAAGATAAAACCGTGCTGTTTTATGAGCCCAGAGTGCTCACCCATTCGGTGATAAGTCGTCAATTAAAGCAATGGGATACCAAAGTTACTCACCATCAACACATTCCGAGCTTATTAACGACGCTCTCGACCACCGAGCATCAGTTCGATTATGTGCTGTTGAGTTGCCATGGATTTAGCAATCCCAATCAATTAGTCAGCACCTTAAACCAAGCCAAGACCAAGACGGATTGCTTAATCGTGCTGTTCGATTGCCAAGAGCAGGAAGTGCTAAGCCAATTTATTCGCCCCAATGCCGATGTGGTGTTGTCACTGCCGGTGAGCGAGCACCAACTGGCGCGTAATATGCTCTATCCGCCAATAGAATATGATATTTCACCACCAGCCAGCATCACAGTGCCCGCCGCGCGCCAATCATTGACCGTATTGGCGGTGGACGATAACTTTGCCAATTTAAAGCTGATTGATACCCTGCTTAACGAGTTAGTGACGACCGTCATCGCCGTTAACAGCGGTGAAGAAGCCGTCAAACAAGCCAAGAGCCGCACCTTTGACCTTATCTTTATGGATATTCAGATGCCGGGCACCGACGGTATCAGCGCCACTAAGCAAATCCGCCAAGGGTCGATGAACCGTAACACGCCGATTATTGCCGTGACCGCCCACGCGATTGCCGAGGAACGTGAACTGATTTTAGGCAGCGGTATGGATGGGTACTTGCCTAAACCCATAGATGAAGCGGCCCTCAAAGCCGAAATAAACCGCTGGATCACTCGGCCCAAGTTCACCCATTTCGATTTACATACCCTCAACTGGGATCTTTGCTTAACCCAAGCTAACCATAAGTCGGATTTAGCCTTAGACATGCTGCGCATGTTATTGGATTCGCTGCCTCAAACCGTTTCGGCAATCGAGACGGCGCTGAGCCAAGATGACCAAGCGACTATGCTCAGCACAATCCATAAACTTCATGGTGCTAGTTGCTATTGTGGGGTACCAACGACACAGCGATTATGCCAAGAGATTGAATCGGCATTGAAACGTGATGCCCGTGTCGAAGATCTCGAACCGGAAATACTAGAGTTACTTGATGAGCTAACTAAGGTAGAATCGGCGGCAAAACAAGTGCTATCACAGCTATCAGCGGAAATAACAGATGACCAAAAAAACGGGCTTCTTTAAGCGTTTAAAGGCGCTAGAACTACCACAGAAAAAACTCTTTGCCATTGCCCTTTGCCAACGAATGTTACCTAACTATCAATTGTTTTCAGAGGTTTGCGAGTTTGGCGATCCTGCGGTATTAAGCACTGTGCTCGATCTTCTTTGGCAATCCCAGTACGACAACAAGCTAAAATTCAACATCGATGTGCATCTGCAGCGCTTAGAAGATAACACCCCTGAACCCGCCGATTTTGATAACTATGGCGTATACCCAGCGATGGATGCTGTAGTTGCTCTGTCTACGTTACTCGGTGCGATTCAAACCGATCTGGAAGAAGATATCACCAATATCAGCAAGTTATCCTCAAGCACTGTGGCAAACTACATCGAGACCATCAGCGATGTGGATTTAACCGATGATGCCTTAGATGACTATGTCTTCGCCCATGAAGTGATGGAAGAAGAGCGCGAACTGCAAAATACGCTGCTGGAAATCATCGAAGAAAATCCTAAGATCACCGCAGAGTTGGTGAAAGGTTTACGCAAAGAGATTATCGAAGCGGGAGTCTCGAATATCGGTATTAGCGTCGCGTAAATGAGTCCTGCTACCTAAGAATGATTCACTATTAGGTAGCATCTTATACCAATCGTATTAAATATCTGTTCATTCAGCGGGAGTTAAACGGGCTTTAGACAAGGCGAAGGCTTGAAGGCATAGTGGCGCTCTGTCGAAAGCCTTAAACGCAGTATAAAGCCCGTTCAACCCCGCCCTTCGGGAGCCTCACAGGCGTCTCACTCCCGTGTTACATTGACTTAAAAGGGAATAACCATTTCTTCGTCAATGCGCCTTGGATTGAGACGCCTGTGAGGCTCTGAACTGATTAGATATTTAATGTGATTGGTATTAGCCAAGGGATAACACTGTGAGGGATAGGATTTAGCCGAGCATCCATTGAATATGAAAAAACTCGTTTACCAAGGATTTATCTTAACCAATAGCGAAGGTCGCACCGATACCTGGAAACTCACCATAGGCCAGCAAAGCCGTATTGGTTCTCTGTTTGAACTGCGCCGTTTAGTCAATTACTACCTTGAACTGGGGATTGTGCCCGCCACCCGAGCCAGCCTACAAGAGGCGAAACAGACCCAAAACTCCATGAGTAAAAATCCGCTAAAACCCCGCAAACGCTAACGAGCTTAAATCATCGAAAACAGCTCGGGCGCCTTAGACTGCATAAACTCTATAAATACTTTTACCTTTAGCGGCTGCTGACTCCGCTGGTGGTACAGAATCGATATTCTGCGCTGCTCACCTATCCATTCGGGCAAGAGTACTTTTAACTGTCCCTCTTTAATCTGCTGTTTTACAAATAATTCTGGGCCATAGAGTATGCCGCCGTGATCGAGAGTCGCCTGAATCGCCCCGTGCAGATCCGTGAGCGTGAGCTTTGTCGGGCCATTAAAATAAAACGACTCGCCATTTGGGTGCTTTAAGTGCCAGTTAAACAGTGGCCACACTTTAATTAACTGATGGGCTTCGAGATCATCGGGATGGGTTAACTTAGGCGCCGCGGCTAAATATTCCGGCGTCGCAAATAGGCGGTAATCGAGTTCGCCTAAGGTGCTCGACACCCAAGAGGAATCGGGCTGGGCCCCGCCCACAATCGCCACATCGATCCCTTTATCAATTAAATCGACTAACTCATTGCTTTGGGAAATATGTAAGCGGATATCGGGATATAAACGCCCAAACTCGTTCAATGCGCGGATAAAGATGATGGAAATAATCGAAATCGGCGCCGCAATCCGCAATGTCCCTTCGGGCTTATCACTGCCGACACCGCTGAGTTCATCAAATTGGGCAATGACGCTCTGGTAGCGTTGAAATAACGCTAGGCCTTCTTCGGTTAACCGCAGCTTACGAGTGCTACGCATAAACAATTGCTTATCGAGCTTCTCCTCAAGCTTGGCCAGCTTGCGGCTTACAGTGGCGATGGGCATATCGAGCTCTTTAGCCGCTTGGGAAAAACTCCCCGCATTTACTAAATGCACAAACAGATAAATTAACTGCAGCTCGGCACCTATATCATCAGCCATTTTCTATCCCAATTGTTTATGTGAGTGCTTGCGTTCAGGCAACGCACTAACTCATTGTGTTTTAAACGTAGAATTATTCACTTCTACGACCATAGCGCAATAGCCTCTAGGGGGAATGCTATGCTATTTTGCTAACAGATTTACTGCGCTAGCGCCGATTATCGTCAATTCGCTGAAATAACATCCCAACCGACCTCACCTTGGCGGCTTGAATGAAATCAAGCATCACTAAGGCTATCTCGTGGGATAAGCAACACAAAAGGATGAGTGAGGGTCATGAACATTTTAACCCCTCTGTTTGCCGTCTTCGGAATCATGCTACTGGGCACACTAGTGCAAAAGCTGCGCTTTCTTCCAGTAGAAACAGACCAAGTACTCAATCAATATGTTTACTATATTGCGTTTCCTGCCATCCTCTTGATAGCACTGGCGCAGCAGCCCATTGAAGAGATCCTACAGTGGGGATTTATCGCCGGGTACAGCGCAGCCATGCTGGTGATTTACCTCGTTTGTATCGGCATCTCCCTGCTGGTTAATCCTAAACAACATGCAATTGCCGCCGTGCGCGCCTTAAATGCCACTTTTGGTAATACCGCATTTATTGGTATTCCACTCCTTATCATCTTATTCCCCCAGCAACAAAGCGCCTTAGTTGCCGCTGCGATTGCCAGTTTATTGTCCGTACTCATGTTTGCCGTGGCCTTGGTCTCGCTAGAACTCGCCACCAATAAACAGCGACAACATCACGCCGCGGTGATCATGCTGTTAGCCGTGGTGAAAAACCCAATTGTGATAGGTTGTTTTATTGGCGTGGCCATCTCGGCATTAGGGATAACTCTCCCCTCAGGCTTGGCAATGATGATCCAGCAGATAGGCAATACGTCCAGTCCCTGCGCCCTCTTTGCCGTCGGCATGGTATTGGCTAAAGCCATGCGCTATCAAAAAGATAGCAAAGTCTTTAGCCTGACAAACTTTATCGAACTGAGCCTGATCAACCTGTTTAAACTTATCCTGCAACCTGCCTTGGTTTACTTCATGTTGAAAGGCGTGGGGGTCACGGGCGACTATCTCGTTATGGGCGTTATCCTTAGCGCCTTACCCACTGCGGCAAGCGTCTATCTGTTGGCTCAACGCTATAACACCCAGGCCTCCAGCAGTGCCCAAGGGATACTCTTTGGTACCATAGTGACCTTTTTCAGCTTACCCATTCTGGAACAGCTCGTTAAAACCTATTCATAAACAAATAATTAGATTTTATGACATAGCGACATGTCGAATATTCACCCAAAGCCACTTTACTGTATATAAATTCAGTATATACTGTTTATCAATACAGTGATTTGGTAAGTTTTTCGACAGGAACTCACTATGCTTTGCCAACTCAGCATCAACAATTTCGCTATCGTACGTTTCCTTGAATTGGACTTTCGCCCCGGAATGACCAGCATTACCGGTGAGACTGGCGCGGGGAAATCCATCGCCATCGACGCCCTAGGTTTGTGCCTAGGCAACCGTGCCGATGCCAGCAGCGTTCGCCCTGGCGCGAGCAAAACCGAAGTCAGTGCCCGATTTTCACTCGAGGATGTGCCTCTGGCAAAACGCTGGCTCGAAGATAACGATCTCGAACTCGATGATGAGTGCATTCTGCGTCGAACCATCGGCAGTGATGGCCGCTCACGCGCCTATATCAATGGCAATCCCGTCCCTTTGACTCAGTTAAAATTACTGGGGCAATTACTTGTGGGTATCCATGGCCAGCACGCCCACCATGCAATGTTAAAGAGTGAACACCAGCTCACCTTACTCGATAGCTACGCCAATCACAGACTACTGATAGACACTGTGGCGGCAAGCTATCAGCGCTGTAAACAAATCGAAGCAGAACTCAAGCAATTAGAAGCCTCACAGCAGGAACGTATCGCCCGTAAACAACTGGTGCAATATCAAGTTGAAGAGCTAGATGAGTTTGATCTCAAAGTCGGTGAATTTGAAGAGATTGAACAGGAACACAAGCGTCTTGCAAACGGCACCGAATTGGTCGATAGCTGCCAAGCCAGCCTGTTTTTGCTCACGGATGGCGAAGAGAGCAATATCGAGTCACTGCTGAATAAAGCCGTTGGCCTGGCAGAGAATTTGCTAAGCTATGACCCCGCATTATCCAATGTCAGCACTATGCTGAACGAGGCGCTTATTCAAGTGCAAGAGAGCGCTGGCGAATTGCAGCACTACCTAAGTAAACTTGAACTCGATCCCGCGCATTTTGCCTATTTAGAGGAAAGGCTCACTAAAGCCATGCAACTGGCCCGTAAGCACCATGTTAGCCCTGACAAATTAGCCGAGCATCATCTCGCCCTCAGGGCCGAACTCACCACACTCGATGATGATGAAAATAAGCTAGAAGATATCCAACGCCAAGTGGAGGCCAGTAAAGTAGCCTACCTCGCTAACGCGCAAAAGCTGAGTCAGAGCCGCGCCCGTTATGCGAAAGAGCTGGATAAATTGGTGACTCAATCCATTCACGAACTCAATATGCCTAAGGGTAAGTTCACCATTGAAGTGAATTTCAACCCAGAAATCATGTCGATGAATGGCAGCGATAATATTGAGTTTATGGTCACCACCAACCCAGGCCAGCCATTACAACCTATATCTAGGGTTGCCTCAGGCGGCGAATTGTCACGTATAGGCCTTGGTATTCAAGTCATTACCGCGAAAAAGGTTGCCACTCCGACACTCATTTTCGACGAAGTGGATGTTGGGATCTCAGGCCCCACAGCAGCTGTGGTTGGACGTATGCTACGTAGCCTTGGCGAATCGACCCAAGTGCTGTGCGTGACCCACTTGCCGCAAGTTGCAGGTAATGGTCATCAACATATGTTTGTGAATAAATTCAACAAGGCAGGAAGTACTGAAACCACTATGACGCCTTTAGATAGGGAACAACGTATCCAAGAACTCGCCAGATTACTCGGTGGCGATACGATTACCACCAACACCTTAGCCAATGCACGGGAGTTATTACAGTAGTCATTCGCTTAATCCTGTAAATGAAGGTGTACACATAATGAAGGTTCTGAGAGAGCCTTCATTTTTATTGTGCAGAATAATTATCCAAGCTAAAGCATAAATAATATTAAGTTTTAGAATACGTTAGAATATTCAAACAACCTAATATCTAAATACTATAGACCAAATACCTTCTGATGATAACAATCACCCTTAGTGAAGGGGGAATGAATAAATTTTTATATAAATAGGCATGATTATAAAAAAATATTCGAAAGCACTATCGTAGATTAAGGTAACCACATGAAATTTATTTATTAATTTTAGTTAGATTATTATTGGCTAGATTGCAAATTTAATAGCGATAATTAATATTACCGTATGAGCCCTATTTTCCTAGACTTAATTACCTCTCAGGTCAATAGGAGTTTTAGCATGCCTTTCCAGCATATTCTCGCGGCGGTGGATGAATCAGTTCCCCCCAACGCGGTTCTAAAAAAGTCCGTCGTATTGGCCAGGAAATGCCACGCATCGTTAACTATCCTAAAAGTGAAACGAACCCACAATTTTAATCTTAATCTGTTATTTCATAGAGATAAGTCAAAGGTAATGCCTGATGACAGGCGAAAGCCTATCTTGGCCTATCCCGATAAACAATATCCAATCCGTATAAAGGAATGTCTTTCCCATTCAATTCACAATGCTATCGTCAATGAATGTAGCCAGTTAGATTACGATCTCATCATCGTCAGTCATAAATTCTATCCACCTTTCTTTAGTGAATTTTTAATTGCAGATGAATGGCAATTACTGAGATTGCCTAATATTCCAGTGATGTTTGTCGATCTTGAAGATTGGCATGAGAACGGCCATGTACTCACCGCACTGGAACTCGACAATGAAAATATGGCTCACCTCGAGTTCAATGAAACCCTAATAGAAGAAAGTAAACGGATTGCAACCTTGCTATCAAATGATCTGCACTTAATTAACAGTTACTTGCCAGATCCCTTCTATATGAGCTTTAATCAGCAACCACAGGAGCCTGTTTCTGAGCGGGAAAAATATAAAGCGAGGCTCACCACAGTGGCACGGCAGCATAATCTCAACACACGCAACTTACACATTGAAGAAGGCTTGCCCGAAGATACGATTTCCAATGAGGCCCGCAGGCTCAACGTCAATATGCTGGTGATGGGCAGCGCCGAACGCAAAGGCATGTTTAGCGCATTCAAAGGTAATGCAGCGCGAAATATCATTAACAAACTGCGAACTGATCTCTTTATTGTCAAACCGCGACATCCACATTAAAACACCGACACAAACAAAAGCCGCCTTTAGTATTCACTAACGGCGGCTTGATTATCACCAATCGGTTTCATTATTGGATAAAAGCCGCCAGGACCTGCACACCAATAAGCGCAAAAATGCCAGCTAATACATCGTCGATCATAATGCCAAAGCCGCCTTCGACCTTGGCATCGAGCCAACGAATTGGCCAAGGCTTGATGATGTCAAAGAGACGAAACAGCACAAAACCAACGACTAACCAGAGCACTCCGGCTGGCGCGGCAATCATAGTGATTAATAGACCCGCCACTTCATCCCAAACGATTGCACCATGGTCATGTACGCCCATGTCTTTAGCAGCTTTATCGCAGATATAAATCCCCGCGAGTACGCATACTAAGGTCACAACTAAATACCAACTCAAGGGCAATTGAGCCAACAACAAATAGAGCGGAACTGCCGCCAAGGTGCCAAAGGTGCCGGGGGCCTTAGCCGCTAAACCGCTGCCAAAGCCTAAAGCTAAAAAATGGATCGGATTTTTAAGAGACAGGCGCGACAGCGCCTGATCTTGGGATAACAACTTCATTAAAAATGCTCAAAACCATGATATGGCGGCGTAAAGGGCTCACCATTGAGTTGCAACTTAAGTTTACTGCCCGCGCAAATTTGCCCAACCCGCACAAACTTAGTCCCAGCGTGGCTCAGTGCCGTTTCTAACGCGCCTTTTTGCGCCTCTGGCACGGTAAAGAGCAGCTCATAATCCTCGCCCCCCGTTAGCGCATAACCTAAGGCATGCTCTTCGCTCACGGTATCCTGCATGGCACGGGACAACGGAATCGCCCCCACATCCACAACCGCGCCTACCTGCGATGCTTTGAGGATATGGCCAATGTCCGAGATAAAACCGTCGGATAAGTCGATAGCACTGGATGCTAAAGACCGTAACGACTGGCCCGCTAACACTCTAGGCGTCGGACGATAATGGCGATTGATTAAGAACTCTTTATGCTCCGCACGCGCATGCTGCACGCCACGGATCAAATCCAGCCCTAATGCCGAATCACCTAGCGTACCGGTCACATAAATCCAGTCACCCGCTTTTGCACCGTGACGCGTCAACGCCTTACCCTGCGGCACTTGCCCATGCACGGTAATATTAATGGCTCTAGGGCCGCGGGTAGTATCGCCGCCAATAAGGGCAATGCCGTAATACTCAGCCGCTTCGAAGAGTCCCTCACTAAAGCCGCTCAGCCAAGCTTCGTTAACCTCTGGCAAGGTAAGCGCAAGCGTCATCCAAGCAGGTTCAGCCCCCATGGCGGCTAAATCCGAAAGATTTACGGCTAGTGCTTTGTAACCTAAGGCTTGAGGGGGAATATCGGGGAAGAAGTGAACGTTTTCGACTAAGGTATCGCAGGAGATGGCGATCGACTTGTTTTCGGCGGGCTGCACTAGGGCGCAATCGTCGCCAATACTCAGTTTGACATCACGACGCGTGGGGCCGCGGTGATTGAAATAACATTCAATAAGTTGGAATTCTTTCACTGTACAGTTTGGCGCGACTCACATCGGCCACCTTTGTTAGCAATGAAAAACGGTATCCTAAGATACCGTTTGTCCTTATTACTTACGTGCAACCAGTTTGTCGAGTAATCCATTAACAAACTTATGGCTTTCATCCGCACCGAAAGCTTTAGCCAGTTCAATCGCCTCGTTAATCGCGACTTTGAACGGCACATCTTTACGGAAAGTCAGCTCATAGGCCGCTAAGCGAACTATGGCCTTCTCCACTGGCGACACCTCATCAATGGGGCGGTCTAAGTGTGGAATGAACAACTCATCCAGTTGGGTTTTCTTAGTTGCTACGCCTGCAAATAGCTCACGAAAATAAGCTACATCAACACCGTCGAGGCTCTGTTCAGTTAAAAACTCGTACTCGACATCGGCAATATTATTCCCGCTTAGTTGCCATGAATAAATGGCTTGTACGGCTAAACGGCGGGCCTTGCGGCGCTCAGAAGGCTTCATTATTTTTCCTACTATTACAACTGTTGTTCTAGCTGTTGCAGAACATTGACCATTTCAAGCAAGCTTAGTGCAGCTTCGCCGCCCTTGTTACCTGCTTTAGTACCTGAACGCTCAATGGCTTGTTCAATGGTATCTGTCGTCAACACACCGAAGGCAACGGGCAGATCGAACTCTAATGCGATTTGAGCTAGACCTTTGTTACATTCACCTGCAACAAAATCAAAATGAGGGGTACCACCACGGATCACAGCACCAAGTGCGATGATACCGTCAAACTTACCACTTGCGGCAACACGACGTGCAGCCAGCGGTAACTCAACCGCACCAGGTACACGGACGACAGTGATGTTTTCATCACTGACTTGGCCAAAACGTTTCAGCGTGTCAAGTGCACCTTCAAGCAGGCTCTCAACTAAAAAGCTGTTAAAACGCGAAATTACAATCGCAACTTTGGCATTCTTCGCTTCGATATTACCTTGAACTACGTTCATTTTCTTACCTAATTTAGCTAAAGCACCCGGCTTGGGCGAAAAGTGGCGACATGATACCACAGTCAATCGCCCACAGCCCTATGCAAATTATACAAATGATTAATTTTACCTTAGTGCAACGTCTAACAAGCTCAGCCTGTTACTCCGCTACGTATTCAGTCACTTCAAGCCCAAAACCAGAGAGCGAGTGATAACGCTTAGGCGAACTCAAGAGGCGCATTTTGGTTACCCCAAGGCTGGCAAGGATTTGCGAGCCTACACCCACGCGGCGTGAAGTGCCTTGCCATTTTGCAGAGGCTGGCGCTTGACCTTGATCTTCCGCTTCAAAGGCTTTGACTTTAGAGAGGATTTCACAGGTATGCTCTTGATTGCCCAGCAGCACCAACACACCACCTTCGGCAGAAATACGCTCCATCGCTTTTTCAAGTGGCCAGCTACGCTGCTGATCGCGCTCTGAGTGGAGTAAATCGTTGAAGGTATTTTGTAAATGTACGCGCACTAAACAATCTGGCTTTACCTCGCCCTTCACTAAGGCAAAGTGCAGTTGATTGTCGATGGTATCCCTAAAGGTCACCATGTCAAACTCGCCAAAGCGGGTTGGCAGTTTACATTTGGCTTCGCGCACGACTGTGGTTTCTTTGGTGTTGCGGTATTCGATAAGCGCCGCAATAGTGCCGATTTTAATCCCATGTAATTCAGAGAAAATCTCTAGATCGGGGCGACGAGCCATAGTGCCATCTTCATTGAGGATCTCAACAATCACCCCCGATGACTCAAGCCCCGCTAAACGGGCTAAATCACAACCCGCTTCAGTGTGACCAGCGCGGGTTAACACGCCGCCGTCCTGCGCCATTAATGGGAAGATATGACCCGGCTGTACTAAATCCGATGCCTTGGCATCTTTTGCCACAGCCGCTTTAACAGTAACAGCACGGTCGTGGGCCGAAATCCCGGTGGTTACGCCTTCTGCTGCTTCAATCGATACCGTAAAGTTAGTCGAGAACTGCGCATTGTTATTAGTCACCATCAAGGGCAGGTTTAACTGCTGGCAACGGGCCTTAGTCATCGTTTGGCAAATGAGTCCACGACCGTATTTCGCCATAAAGTTAATCGCTTCAGGCGTGACCAGCTCGGCCGCCATAATCAGGTCGCCTTCGTTTTCTCTGTCTTCGTCATCCATCAAAATAACCATTTTACCTTGACGAATATCCTCGATGATCTCTTCTATACTGTGCAGCGCCATTGTAGGACCTTTATGATTTTACAGTTGTTATGAAATTCTATACCTAAGTGAGCTAAGTGCCAGTGCCCTAACGCACAAAGCCAGCACGGGCTAACATTTCCATGGTCACCCCACCGCCTTGGGTTTCTTTAGTATCAAAGCGCATCAAACGCTCTAAATAGCGGGCGATTAAATCCACTTCAATATTCACCTTATCGCCAGCTTTCAAATCCACCAACGTGGTTTCACCCGCAGTATGGGGCACTATGGTTAAACGAAAACGGTGTCCATCGACCTCGTTTACCGTGAGGCTCACACCATCGATGGTGATAGAACCTTTATGGGCGATATAGCGCGCCAGCTCCGCAGGTGCCGCTAACCAAAATTCGATTGCTTGACCACGAGCAAGACGCTGCTCTACGGTGGCAATACCATCCACATGGCCGCTGACCATATGCCCGCCGAGGCGAGTTGTCGGGGTAACGGCTTTTTCAAGATTAACCTTAGTGCCCACTTTATAGTTAGCAAAGCCTGTGAGACTGACAGTTTCAGCCGACACATCCGCCACATAGCCGTCGGCTAATTGCTGAACCACAGTCAAACACACACCATTGGTGGCGATACTGTCGCCTAAACGCACATCGCTTAAATCCAGTTTGCCACTGGCGACCGTCAAACGAATATCATCGCCTTTACGTTCAAGCTTTCGCAGCGTGCCTACGGCCTCAATAATCCCAGTAAACATGGTTAACTCACTTATTCGCTAAAGATGGATTGGACGTGAGCCGCAAGGTGAAACGCATATCCGCGCCCACTTTACGCTCATCGACCAGTTTGAGGGTCGGAATATCGGCCATCATTTGATAATCGGGTAATTCGAGTAGATTACGTCCTTGTGCGCCAAGGATTTTGATCGCTTGATACAGCACTAATTCATCGGCTAATCCCGCGCCGATAAAGGCGCCAGCTAAGGTCGCGCCCGCTTCGATAAGCACCTGATTGCAGCTTTTGCCTAAATAGCTTAAGAGTACGGGCAGCGAGATTCGACCATCAATCGCTGGTAATTGAAGACACGTCACATGGGCCGGCAACTGCGCCACAAAGGCTGGCGAGTAAGGCTCTGTTGAGACTAATAAAATCGGCGATTCAATAGCAAGCAAGGCTGCCGTAATCGGCATGCGGCAGCGACTATCTAAAATCACCCGCAGCGGTTGTAAAATTTGCGCTTCACTCAATTGCGAACTAAGACTGCCAAGCTCTGAATAACGCACATTGAGCGAAGGGTCATCGGCTATCACAGTGTCAATCCCTGTCACTAGCGCGCAGGCGCGTAAACGTAAACGCTGCACATCGCGGCGAGCTTCGGGGCCTGTAATCCATTTAGACACCCCGTTTGATAACGCGGTTTTACCATCGAGACTCGCGGCAAGCTTTACCGTCACCCAAGGTAGACCCGACTCCATGCGCTTCATAAAACCAAGATTTAAAGCGTAAGCTTCGTCGCGGTGCAAGCCAACATCCACTTGAATGCCCGCATCGCGCAGCATTTGAATACCGCGGCCACCGACTTGCGGATTGGGATCTTCAACCGCCACCACGACTCGTTTTACACCAATATTGATCAGCGCCAAGGCACAGGGCGGTGTGCGGCCATAATGGCTGCAAGGTTCTAAGGTGACATAGGCGGTCGCGCCACGGGCAAACTCGCCAGCCATCCGCAGTGCATGCACCTCGGCGTGGGGCTCGCCAGCTTTTTGATGATAACCTTCACCAACAATCTGGTTATCTTTTACGATAACGCAGCCCACACTAGGATTGGGGCGAGTGGTATAAAATCCTTTGCGAGCCAGTTGTATGGCTCGGCTCATCATCTGGTTATCGAGTTCTGACCAATTCATATAAACCCTATGAAATCTTGAGGAAGCGTGCCCGAATGCGGCGCATAACGAGGCGCTAACCTAAGCACTAACCTAAGATAACCCACGTTACTTTTGCAGTTTCGCAATCGCCTCACCAAATTCGGAGACATCTTCAAAGGCGCGATAAACCGAGGCAAAACGAATATAGGCAACCTTGTCTAGGCTCATTAACTGTTCCATCATCAAGTTACCTATCATCTCAGATGGCACTTCGCGCTCGCCAGTAGCCCGCAGCGTTGACTTGATTTTACTTAAGGCCTGCTCGATTTCATCCATGGACACGGGGCGCTTTTCGACCGCGCGTAACATACCTGCTTGCAGCTTTTCTTCATCGAAGGGTTGGCGCGTACCATCGCGTTTAATCACCCGTGGCATGACTAATTCTGCCCCTTCGAAGGTAGTAAATCTTTCGTGGCATTCGGTGCATTCTCGGCGACGACGCACTTGATGGCCTTCCGCCACTAATCGGGAATCGATCACTTTAGTATCTGTCGCGCTGCAAAATGGACAATGCATTGAGCCTCCTGCCGTGAATGGGATAAAGCCTATGGCTTTCGCTGTATCTTGCTTAAACCGAGCGGGTTTAAGTCTAAGATTTTAGCAATAAAAATGGCCGCTTAATGCGGCCATGGGATTTTATCCTATTTATCGGCTGAGGTTAACCACCTAAGAGTGACACCCTAAGCAGTTGTGAACTCAGCCGCCTTATCAGGATAAGTTAACGAATTAACCGTAAACAGGGAAACGGGCACACAGAGCCAATACTTGGCCTTTTACGCGCTCGATGACCGCTGGATTGTGGGCATCGTCGAGGATGTCACAGATCCAACCGGTTAACTCTTTCGCTTCAGCTTCTTTAAAGCCACGGCGAGTGATCGCAGGCGTACCGATACGCACACCAGAGGTCACGAAAGGTGAACGAGGATCGTTTGGCACAGAGTTTTTGTTTACTGTGATGTTCGCACTACCTAAAGCGGCATCGGCTTCTTTACCCGTCAGGTCGCGACCGATTAAGTCCACCAGCATTAAGTGGTTGTCAGTACCGCCAGACACGATCTTGTAACCGCGCTCTAAGAACACTTCAACCATGGCTTTAGCGTTCTTAACCACTTGTTGTTGGTAAGCTTTGAACTCTGGCTCTAAAGCTTCTTTGAAGGCTACCGCTTTACCGGCGATAACGTGCATCAAAGGACCGCCTTGACCGCCAGGGAATACCGCAGAGTTCAGCTTTTTATATAGCTCTTCATCATCGGCAGCAGACAGAATGATACCGCCACGAGGACCGGCTAAGGTCTTGTGAGTGGTTGACGTCACAACGTGCGCGTGTGGCACTGGGTTTGGATACACACCAGCGGCGATAAGACCCGCAACGTGCGCCATGTCGACAAACAGGTAAGCACCGATTTTGTCTGCGATTTCGCGCATTCTTGCCCAGTCAACGATGCCTGAGTAAGCAGAGAAACCACCGATCATCATCTTAGGCTTATGTTCAACCGCCAGACGTTCCATTTCGTCGTAGTCGATTTTGCCTGATTCATCGATGCCGTAAGGAATGATGTTGTACAGTCTACCGGAGAAGTTTACAGGTGAACCGTGGGTCAAGTGACCACCGTGAGCGAGGTTCATACCTAAAACGGTATCGCCTGGTTTTAACAATGCCATGTAAACGGCGCTGTTTGCTTGAGAACCTGAGTGAGGTTGTACGTTTGCGTAGGTCGCACCAAACAGTTGTTTTGCACGCTCAATCGCTAAGGTTTCAACTACGTCCACATATTCACAACCACCGTAGTAACGCTTGCCAGGATAACCTTCGGCGTACTTGTTGGTTAATTGTGAACCTTGCGCTTGCATCACGCGTGGACTGGTGTAGTTTTCAGAAGCAATCAGCTCAATATGCTCTTCTTGACGCAGAGTTTCGTTCTGAATTGCGTTGAACAGTTCCGGATCATAATCTGCGATATTCATATCTTTTTTCAGCATTGCTTACTCCAGCTGCCAATTCTTGTAGGTAGGGTTGCGCGGTATTCTACTCGTAACTAGCCGACAATCCCAGTCTCTGAAACATGAAAATCCTACAGTTTTACCTTGAACTCGCCTCAATGCCGAGTTGAGTTCGGCGCACAATCGAGTAGAATTAGCCGCATCATTAGTCACTTATAGATGCAGAAAAATGGCTCAGTTTGTTTACAGCATGCTGCGGGTGGGCAAGGTTGTTCCTCCTAAGAAGCAGATCCTTAAAGACATTTCCTTAAGCTTTTTCCCCGGCGCTAAGATCGGTGTGTTAGGTCTTAACGGTTCAGGTAAATCCACCCTACTGCGCATCATGGCCGGTATCGATACCGAGATTGAGGGTGAAGCGCGCCCAATGCCAGGGCTGAAGATTGGTTACCTGCCGCAAGAACCGAAACTCGATCCGACGCAAACCGTGCGTGAAGCGATTGAAGAAGCGGTTTCTGAAGCCAAAAATGCCCTCAAACGCTTAGACGAAGTCTATGCGGCTTACGCCGATCCCGATGCGGACTTTGACGCGCTTGCCAAAGAGCAAGGCGAACTCGAAGCCATCATTCAAGCGCAGGACGCCCATAATCTGGACAACATCCTTGAGCGTGCGGCGAATGCGCTGCGTCTGCCGGATTGGGATGAAAAGATCGAAGTCTTATCGGGTGGTGAGCGCCGCCGTGTGGCGATTTGTCGTCTGCTGCTGGAAAAGCCAGAGATGCTGCTGCTCGACGAGCCAACCAACCACTTGGATGCCGAATCAGTAGCTTGGCTCGAACACTTCCTGCAGGAATACTCGGGCACCGTTGTGGCGATTACCCACGACCGTTACTTCCTCGACAACGCTGCTGGCTGGATTTTAGAACTTGACCGTGGTGAGGGTATCCCATGGGAAGGCAACTACTCTTCATGGCTTGAGCAAAAAGATGCTCGCTTGAAGCAGGAATCTGCCGCTGAAAGCGCCCGCCAAAAGACCATCGCGAAAGAATTAGAATGGGTTCGCCAAGGCGCGAAAGGACGTCAGTCTAAGGGCAAAGCCCGTATGGCGCGCTTCGAAGAGCTGAACACCTCTGATTACCAAAAACGTAACGAAACCAACGAGCTGTTTATTCCGCCAGGACCACGTTTAGGTGACAAAGTGATTGAGGTTAACAACTTAACCAAATCCTACGGTGACCGCGTGCTGATCGACAACCTGTCGTTCTCCATTCCTAAGGGCGCTATCGTCGGTATTATCGGTGCTAACGGCGCGGGTAAATCGACCCTGTTCCGCATGCTGTCAGGCAGCGAGCAGCCAGATAGCGGCACAATCGAGTTAGGTGAAACCGTACAACTGGCATCGGTTGAACAGTTCCGCGACTCAATGAATGACAAGAACACCATTTGGCAAGAAATTTCCGGTGGTCAAGACATCATGCGCATCAACAACATGGAAATCCCAAGCCGCGCCTATGTGGGCCGCTTCAACTTCCGTGGTGCGGATCAGCAAAAGGTTATCGGCACCCTGTCGGGCGGTGAGCGCAACCGTGTTCACTTAGCTAAGCTGCTGCAGGCGGGCGGTAACGTACTGCTCCTCGACGAACCCACCAACGACTTAGACGTTGAAACCCTGCGCGCACTGGAAGAAGCCATCCTCGAATTCCCTGGTTGTGCTATGGTGATCTCGCATGACCGTTGGTTCTTAGACCGTATCGCGACCCACATTCTGGACTACCGCGACGAAGGCCAAGTGAACTTCTACGAAGGTAACTACACCGAATACTCTGCGTGGTTGAAGAACACCTATGGTGCCGATGTGGTTGAGCCACACCGCTTAAAATACAAGCGTATGACCAAGTAAGCGCAATCGTTTATAGGTACATAAAAAGCCCCGCAATTGCGGGGCTTTCTTTTAATGCACAAAAGTTAAGCCTACTAATCCTGCTCCTGAATCGCTTTAACATCACCATCGCGGTCAATCACATCGACCTGAAAGTAACGCACGCGCACGGTCGCTGGTTTTTCTTGCCCCGTCTGCGTCAACTCACTCTCCAGTAGTCGCACAAAGCTGGCATCTGGTTTTTTAATTCCGCCAACGGTGACCCGCACTATCCATTGACTGGCCTCTTCCTCAATCCCAACTTTAATCAACCGCATATTGGGGAATTTGAGTAGTTGCTCGCTCACAATGCGAGTCACTTTGCTCTCATACAATTGCCTTGCCACCACATTATGCAGATTCACGCTGAGGGCAATGACTAAAATAACCAGCAGGATCAATGTGATGAAGTTACGTTTCAATAACTCCCACAGTGAGCTTTTTTGCCAAAAATAAAATCCGTGGAAACCGTTCAACCACAGCACCACGGAGGACACAAATTGGATGGCGACTATGTTGGTAAACGTCAGCAAGAAGGCGCCTCGGGCGAGTTCAAAATTCCCATGACCTAGCAATATCGCCGAGGCACACAGGGGTGGGACTAATGCGGTAGCAATCGCCACCCCCACAAAGGAAGTACTTAAGCGCGGCGAAATGGTCGCATAGGCACCTGCCGCACCGCCCGCAAACGCGACCATTAAATCGAGAAAATTTGGCGCCGTTCTCGCCATGATCTCCGGCGTGATAGGAATATCGGAATGCAGAAAGCCAATTAAAAAGGCGGTGAAATAAACCAGAATACTCCCCACGATTAAACTCTTAATGGCATGGCGAACTAAGAGTTTTTCCCCTTCGACCAGCCCTAATGCCAGGCCTAAAATGGGGGAAAACAGCATAGCAACAATCATGGCACCAATGACCACGGCGGCGCTGTTGGCCAAGAGTCCATAGCTGGCGATGATAGCCGCTAGGGTGTTCATCGCCAAAAAGGGCACATCGAGCTGGGCATTGACGCGAATATTCGCGCGGGTAATTTCTTTGTGATCTTTAATATCTTCGCTCATATCGTCTGCTCAGCAAGGGAGGATGGGACCTAAGTTGCACATTTAAAACAAAAATATCCCAACCAATATAGCTGAACAGAAAATAGCCGCAATGGGGTTTAAGCGTCCGGCGCAAAATATAAATCGAAGGGAGGAGTTAAGGCTGAATGACGTTTCGAAGCGACTTTATCTTGGAGCTGAGTCGTGCAAGATCACGCCCTTAAATTGTCCCGTTAAAATGCTCCACTAACATATCCATCATTACCCTTAATGCGGGCTGCATATGCTTGCGGGATTGATACACCCCATACACGCCTAGGGACTGAGGTTTAAATTCCCGCAGCAATGGCACTAATGCCCCCGAATCGAGGTGCGGTTTTGCCGCCCACAGTGGCTGCATGGCAATTCCCTCCCCCGCCAAGGTGGCATTTAACACCACCATAGAGTCATTGGCACTTAGGTTGCCCTTCACCGGAATATTGAATATCTGCCCGGCTTCCTGCGTTGGCGTCGCCCTCGCGGTGGCATGCGTTTGAGTAAATCGCCACATCACATCGCCAAAGTAGGAGTAGGTCAGGCAGTTATGCCGAGTTAAATCCTCGGGATGCGTGATGGCCGAATGGCTGGCAAGATAACTCGGTGCAGCGCACACCACAGACTCACACTCGCCTAAACGTCTTGCGATAAGCGTAGGGTCGAGTTCGTTGGTGATTCGAATGGCAAGATCGATTCGTTCAGCAACTAAATCAACGGTTTGACTCGACACATGAAAGTTCACACTCGCCTGCGGGTATTGGGCCAAATATGAACGCACGACGGTGGGAAGGAGTAAATGCGCCATAAATTGCGAGCAGCTGATCCGCAGTAGCCCTCGGGGCTGGGCACTCTGAGCATGACTGACGGCGGGCACTTCCTGCGCCAGCTCAAGCAAACGCTGACAATAATCGAGCACTTGCTCCCCCGCACTGGTCAAGCTCAAACGTCTCGTCGAGCGGTGCAATAAACGGGCGCCCGACCATTCCTCCATCTCAGCCAAATAACGGGTCACCATGGAGCGCGACATATCTAACGCCTCGGCGGCGCCAATCATGCTCCCCCGCTCGACAATAGTCACAAACACCTTTGCCGCTTCGAGTCTATCCATGGTTATTCTCCCTTGTGGATTAGCTTGCACTAGATATTCGGCTTTTAACGCCAATTCATCCGAATTATGCAACAAACAAGCGCAATTTTCCGTGTTTATCTAACGTTTTTTGCAACCTAAACTAAGCTCACTTTTGCAGCAGTGCAAATCACCGAATCCAATTTGAATGAATAAGTGAGAACTGAAATGACACTATTGAATAACCTCAGCTTGGTCAGCTTCAAACCCCAATTCGCCGCGGCAATGCTGGTGGCGGGGATGGCTACGACGCAGGCCGCACCTTTGCAAGTGAGCCATTTTAATCCGGGCGAAAACAGCATCTTTGCCGTATCTTCCAGCTTTATCAGTGGCGAGCATGAAATGATGCTGGTCGATGCTCAGTTCCAAAAAAATGATGCCCAGACCTTAGTAGATACCATTAAGGCCAGCGGTAAAAAACTTACCTTGGTGTATATCAGCCACAGCGATCCAGACTTTTACTTTGGATTGGATGTGATTAAGCAAAACTTTCCCGAGGTAGAAATCGTCGCCACCCAAACCACGGTCGATGATATTAAAGCCTCGATGGAGGGCAAGCTCGCCTACTGGGGACCAATTTTAAAGGACAATGCGCCGAGCCAATTAGTGCTGCCAAAGGTCGTGACAACCAATAGCTTTAGTATTGACGGTGAACAAGTGCTGATTGAAGGTCTAGAGGATACTCACCCTAAGCACACCTTCCTGTGGGTACCTTCGGCGAAGACCATCACTGGCGGCGTTGAAGTGTTTGATAACACGCATGTTTGGATAGCTGATACCCAGAGTATCGAGTCTCGCCAGGCTTGGTTAGCCCATTTGGATAAAATGAGCGCCCTCTCCCCCGAAACGGTGATCCCAGGCCATTATCTTGGCAAAGCGAGATTTGATCAGCGCGCGATTAGCTTTACCCGCGACTATATTCACGCCTTTGAAAATGCGGCTAAAACAGCAAAAAATTCTGCGGACTTAATCGCCAAGATGCTCGCACTCTACCCACAAATCCCCAGCGATGTGGGCCTTGAGATCAGCGCTAAAGTGATTATGGGTGAAATGCGCTGGCCCATGTAAGCGCATCGGGGCATGGTACTCCTTGCCCCATTCATTCTGATGTAAGCCTCGGTTAGCACTCAAGCAAAAGCCAAAGTTCAGTTCAGCTCGTTTTATAGGAAGTACCCATGAATACCACTGAAAATCCACCAGCCGTTTTACATGCCATTATCGACCCTCTGTGCGGTTGGTGTTATGCGGCCGCACCGCTGTTTGATGCCGCAGCCGCTGCCGGATTTAGCATCAAACTCCACGCGGGCGGCATGCTCACAGGCCCAAGACGCAAACAGATTGATAATCAATGGCGCGACTATGTAATGCCCCATGATCAACGTATTGCCGCGCTAACCGGACAAGCCTTTGGTGAAAATTACTACGAAGGCCTATTGCGTGACACGAGTATCCTATTGGATTCGGCGCCGCCCATCAGGGCGTTACTCGCTGTGGCCGCCTTAGGAGGCGATGATTTAGCCTACTTACATGCGGTGCAACTCGCCCATTATCGCGATGGCAAGTGCGCGAGCGATGAAAATAACCTGCATCTTTTAGCGGAAAAATTGGGGATAGATGGCGCCGCCTTCGCCCGAGAATACGCCGCAAATGAAGAGGCCCTTTATCAACATATCGTCGCTTCGCGGGCATTAATGAATCAGCTCGGCGCCCAAGGGTTTCCCTCTGTGGCGCTAGAGACCGATGAAGGCCACTTAAAGCTTCTCAATCACAGCCGCTTTTACGGTCAACCCTCAAAGTGGCTTGAATATCTGAATAAGCAGCTATCCTGATCGGCAGCTTTCTTATCAAGTTGGTGATTGAAAGCATACGCCTTAGGAAGTTTGCTACCTAAGGCGTAATATATTAGCCCTGAGTACAAAGCGATTTTCTAAGTCTTTTTAAATACTTATAAAATCGGTTAACCTTGGTTTTCAGGAGCAAGCTCGGCTTGCTTGGCCTCTTCGAGGGTGAAACTCTCCGTCTTTTTCACACATTCCAGCACCGTCTTAACATAGAGCGCTATCGGCTTATCCTGTGGTAAACGGGGTAATTTTGTTCCGGGTAAAGACAGTTGATACTGCTCGACTTTAGATTCAAACCAGGAGAAACGCATCAATTTAAATCCTTGATTCGTTTCTAAATAGCATTTGTAATCCTGTCGCTTCTCTTTTTCTGTCGCCATTGCAGGCCATTGAAGCCCCCACAACAGCAACAGACAAACGGCACCATATTTCATCATCAAGCTATCACTCATATTGATTTATTAAGGCTTTGCATCATTGATCTACGTAGTAGTAAATCTTGTTTGCCTTAGGACCACTGCCAATACACTTAGGATTACCACTCTCACAAGTCGCCTCCTCGGGCACCGCCTTACCAATCCCAATCAAAAACATATCTGGAGTGGGAGCCTTAGCATTGGGGTCATCGGACTGCGCAGCCGGGGGGATGACCAATTGCGGCGTATCCAAAACCAGTTCACCGGCATACAAGAAATCGGTTCTGTAGCCATTTGTGCCTTTGTGTAAGTTCTTTTTATAGAGGTAGCCCTTACCCGAACTCAAACATTGGTTCACCGAAGCATCACTGCCTGGCACAAAACTAGTGAAATACACCTCGCCCTGTACTATGGTCGCAGAGGATAGACTCTTTTCACCTTTGCGAGAGAAGTTATAGTACCAGCCTCGCTTTTGACCAAAGGCGATTTCGCTGGCTTTATCGTTTGGCGCCGCCGTAGTCACATCGTATAAGTCGCTTAAGGTTAAGGCGCTTGGCACTGGCTTTTGATTAGGTTTACCTTGGAATGACTGAGTCACTATGTTCCTATCTTGCAAGGCAAAAAACATATCCGAACGGGACGCATCACTAGGCTTCGCCCTGTGACCGCTGCCTACAACCACGGCATCGTAGGGAATATTCTGCTTAGTCACTGTCTTGGTCGATTTTCCGTTCACCACCTGAGTCAACTCGAAGGTATTGGTGACCATGGTCTGCGCAACCGTCGGTCCCGAGAAGAATCGCCTATCCCCAGCCACCGAACTCCTATCCCCTAATGCGGCAAATTTAAATCCCGACCAAGTCGAGGTATTTGCCGTAGGCATGTCCATTCGCCACACATTCCCTTGGGTGTCTGTGGCATAGATCCTATCCGTTCTACCATCGCCATTACCGTCTAACACGGCAACGCTGCTCGGAATACTGTTCGCAATACCCAGCAGTTGGGTATTTGCGCCACTGCCACCAAATTGATGAATTAATGCGCCCGTTTCGGCATCGACAATAAACACGCCTCGACCTTGGCTATCGTCACTGCCAATCTCAGCGCCATCCTTGGTCGCAGGAGTATATCCCGCACCGAAGATGAGCACGGGTTTATCCCCAGTGGCACTCGGAATCGTGGTAACGACAGGCGTCGACCAGGATTGACCTAACTCGCCCATTCCCGGAGAACTAGCATCAATCCTCCACATAAAAGAAGGATTATCGGGGGAGGTGATATCGAGGGCATAATAAGCATTTCCCCCACGGCGCATCCCCACAAACACCCACGCTTTTTCAATACGTTTGCCCTGCATTTTGGTGTAAGCGACTGGCGAGCCATCGATACCGTATACCGAGTGCACGCCCGTTGGCGCGTTCGCCTTCAGATCGCGAAGATTTGGCAGCAGCTCATAGGGGATAAAACCCCAAGTCTCAGACACGCTATCGCCTTCATCCTTGAACATATGCAAGAACCCATGGTTAGTCCCCACGATAATCCGAATATCGGGCTGGTCTTCAGAGCCAAAATTGAGTGCCAAGGGTTTGGAATGTAAAGCATCCCCCATAATATCGGCGCGCCAATTGGGGGTTGCGCCACTCGCGGCACTAGCGGCACTGAGGTCCTGATTCTTATCGTTATCGACATCGATGCCCTTGGCCCAATCAAAATGCTCGCTAAGCTCAGTTTCATCGACCCCCATATACAAGGCCAAACGTGCATCGCCCCCCGCTTTGCGAGAAGCGTTCGACAGGGTAAACGGGCTTAATCCCGAGCCTAAATTACTGTACAAGGTGCGATTACTCGCCTGCTGCATTGCACCTAGCACGCCCCCCCGCTTCACATCATTACCATCACCACTCGCACCACACTCTTCGGCCGAGGTCCAATAGGAGCAGGCCTCGGCTCTGATGTTGCCATCTTCGCCTATCGCATTGTTGCCTTTGCTATCGACAACATCACCATCACTGGTGACTTTGAACTTCTTGATATTGCCTAACCATCTCGGCCCTTTGTTCGGCAAAAACATAGAGTAATAAGCGGAATCAAAGGTTTGCGTTCGGTTAAAGTTATTACTTGCCACCGAGGGAGAGGTAAAGCTGGCATTTTTTTCGAGGATATTGTTCAGGGCCGTTTGTAATGAAGAACGTAATTTACTGGCATCGGTCGCATCGAAATACTTACCTCCGCCATTTTCGGCGGTCTGCTTCAGCAAATGTTCGGCACTAGCGGCACCTTCACTAAAGCCGATGGTAAAGGTTCTAACGGTTTGTTTACCCGCAGAATTAGGATTGACGTCTTCGTTTCTCATCCAACCCGAAAGCGCACTGAGGTAACTGACGGGGCTTGAGGTATGTTTTCCCACACCTTTGGTTAACTGCTCCACCAAACCATCGGCCGCGTTATCCAACGTGGGTTCACCATCGGTGATATAGATGATATAGGCGTCGTTTTGGCAAGGTTTGAAGGGCGAGTTATAGTTATTTGTAAACTTTACTAATGCTTCGGGATCGGTAAAAGGGTTGACGTTTGCTTCGTAAGTCCCTTGATAGCGCCCCCAGCGGTCGTAATAATGGTAATTGCTGTCGTCGTCACCAAAATACTGACTCTGCCCGCCGAAATAGCGGTACGCCTCATAGAGGGTTTCGCATAAGGGGGTATTTTGAGCATAGTTAATGCCATTAACCCCTTTAAGCAGATCAATTTTAGCGGCAGCGGACATGGGCTTAATCCCAGAGATAATCCGTCCACCATCACGCTGGCCATCATAGGGGCCATTCATATTAAAAATCGCTAGGCCAAAATCCACACCCGGCGTGGTTAGAATCACACTTTCAATCGCATCTTTAGCCAAGGCCAGTCGTGTTTTATTGACCCTAGTTTTAGGCCCATGCAGCCAGTTTAAGTAATCTTCGGTATAGACGGTAACCACTTTACCTGTACCAAACGCGGTTTTTTCAGCTTTGGCCTTAGCCGCAGACTTTGCACTGTCTGATGAGCTAGTACTGGCCTTAGTGTAACGAACCGGTTTGCTCGCCGTCCCTAGACTATCCACGGGTAAACCTTGAGCTTCACCTACTGCGTTACCGAACTTGTTTTCCTGAATATCCTCAAAACAATCGACAGCGGAAATGGAACTGCCATTAAGCTCTGAAAACTCTCTCCAAGACCCCGAGCTTCCCGAAAAACCATATTCCCTAAAAAAACCCGTAAAGGTGCCGTAACGATTGAGATATTCCCATGAGCTTTCACAGCCATTAAGCGCCCCTTTGAACTTACGTTTTTCCCGCCCTGAATTAGGGTTGGGCGCAGCCGCGTTTTCCGATGAGCCTCGGCTATAGAATAAATTACCCGATTGGGCATAGTTTACTGCGCGCTTATTCTCATAGGGCGCCTCGACATCATAGGCGAGACTGCTCATGCTGCCCGAGTTATCGAAAATAATCAGCACCTGCGGACGTGAGCCATTACGGGCGGACGCTTCGAAAACATAAAGCTCAGTATCATCGGCGTGAGTCGGCGCCATAAATAAGCTGGCCGCACTCACAATTAAACTCGACAGAATAAGAGAAATAACGGACGTTAACGTATGGCGAACGTTTTGAGGTCGAGTGTTAAGGGATATCAGTGAAGAAGCACGAGCAATAGAGGATGCCAACCGATTATGTGGCTGGCATTTAAATAAAAACGGAATCATACGGTATGCATATCTGTTATTTAGATAAAAATAAAAACACTTTCACCTAGGATTTAATAATTTAAATCGCACGATTTAAAATAGAAAAGCAAAAATTACCGAATGATGCACAGTAAAATCATACCATTAGGTGATACTCGTGACTTTTACCACTATCAACACTTATTTGGCAACAAATAAACAAAAATATTTAAACTTCAACACAAACATCCACATATCAGTGTTAATAAAACATTGTTACTTAACCAGCAAAATGAAATAACCCGATATGAACAGATTTAAAAATAACCGTATACAGCCCGATTAAAATAACGATATAAATTTAAATAGAATACTTATTTAAATGGTTTGATAAAAATAAATTCACTCTCATTTTAAACACAGCATTCAATATAAACTCTCAAGTTATGTATGAGATAAGCATGACTTTCAATCGCTTGCCCATGAACAGCTCCCCTCTTGATGACTCTTGCCGCATTCGATTATTAACATTATGCTAACCAGCCCTAAATAGGTGACGTAAAACGATAATAAGGAACATCGAATGCGCATACTCTCCGAATCAGGCCTACTCCATGCCAACAGCCCATCACGGGATGTGTATTCGTCCGTGTCACCTAAAAAGCGCAGCAATATCGCTGCTCGGGGAGTTTTATTCTCACTGCTCAGTTTATTTGCTGTTGCCAGTTACAGTGCACAACCAATCCTTACGGAATCGTCCGTCACCGATGGCCCCTATGTGTTTCTCGACCAAGGAAAAGAAAACACTGCCTACTGGATCTGCCAGAGTGAGTTAAAACAAACTCCTATCGCAAACAATCAATTGGCTCGCCCCAATGATTGCGGCAACTTGCCACAGCCTTTACGCCATGACGCAGCACCTCAGGTTGAAGCCGATACTTATACCCATGCGGGTAAAATTGTGGCCTTAAGCGATGTGCATGGCCAATTTGACGTGATGATTAATTTGCTTAAAGCCCACAAGATTATTGATGAAAATAATCATTGGGCCTTTGGTGATGGCCATATGGTGATGACAGGCGATATGTTCGACCGCGGTCACCAAGTCAACGAAGTTCTGTGGTTTTTATATGAGTTAGATAAGGAGGCGCAAGCCGCCGGCGGTCGATTACATTTACTTATGGGTAACCACGAGCAAATGGTGTTTCGCGGCGACTTACGCTATATCAATGAGCGTTACAAAACCTCAGCCGAATTGCTTAATCGCAGCTATGATGCGCTCTACAATAAAGACACCGAAATTGGCCGTTGGCTTCGCAGTAAAAACACGCTGGTGAAGATCAACAATCTGCTATTTATGCACGGTGGAATAAGCCCAGAATGGGTCGAGCGTAAACTCAATATCAGCGATGCCAACCAGTTATTTCGCCAACATTTGGACGATAAAAAAGAAGAGCTAAAACAAAACGATCTGCTGAACTTCCTGTTTTTCACTAACGGCCCGACTTGGTACCGTGGTTACTTTAAAGACGCACTTAGCGAAAAAGATATTGACCAAATCCTTAACTACTTTAAGGTTGACCATATCATAGTCGGACACACCTCGCAGGAACGGGTTCTTGGGCTTTACCATAATAAAATCATTGCGATAGATAGCAGCATAAAGAATGGTCAATCTGGCGAGCTATTGCTGATAGACAAAGATAAACTTACCCGCGGCCTCTATCAGGGTGAGCAAGTACAACTTTAAGCCATGGGTAAACATTAAAGGATTAAGGGCTTATGGCATTTCCCCATAAGCCCTATTTTTTCGAGGCGATGATTCGACTAAATATCAATTTCTCGCTGTAGTTATAGATAGTGATCACCATAGCTATTGCCATAGCTATTGCCATAGTTATTGTCATAGTCATCGCCACTTCAATTGTCATAGCTCTCACCATAATAACAACCACACAAAATTCCCACTCAAGGTTCAAACAGCCCCTATACTCAGCAAAGTGACGCTTTATTTTAAGGGACAAGTATGAACCTCAAGTCGCTAATCAAGATTAGCCTTGTATTGCAGCTCTTAGGATTATCTACGCCGTGTATGGCGGGACGAGAGTTAACACTGGTCGCGACTAACTACCCTCCCTTTTATACCAATGAGTTACCCGACCAAGGCGGCGTTGCGCTTGTGGTCAAAGAAGCCTTTAAACGTCGCGGCTACAATGCCAGTGTCAAATTCTATCCCTTCGCACGGGCAGCCTTGCTTGTTAAAACCGGCCAAGCCGATGGCATTATTGGCCTTTGGTACCGTAAAGAACGTGAGCAATGGGCACACTATTCCGAGCCCATCCAGGCAGTCCAAATTGTGTTCTATAAACGCAAGGATAATCCGTTAAGTTTTAGTCAATTAACTGAACTAAAGCCCTTCACCATAGGCATTGGTCGTGGCTATGCCAATCCGCCCGAGATAGCTGGTGCAGGACTCACGACAGAGGAAGGTAATTCAGATGAGATGAATCTTAAGAAATTATTTCTAAAACGCATCGACTTAGTCTTAATAGGTCACAACCTTGCTGAGTATTTAATCAAACAACATGGCGATGAATATACCGATGCCTTCGAGCAGGTTGGCGATCCTATCGCGACTGAAGTATTTCATTTAGGGGTTTCCTTGGCCGTTAGCGATCAAACAACCTTAGTAGCAGAGTTTAACAAAGGCCTTGAATCAATGAAGAAAGATGGCCGTTTAGCCGCGATTTTAAGCCGATTCCCCCAACTTCTATCCACTTCAGATCCGATAGAAAAAATACGAACACAAGCACATCCTTAGCCCGATAACTAGGCTATTTTAGCCACGCCCACACAGCTAGAAAATATTGTTGGCCGTCTTTTCGACAAAAACACAATTTCTTTCACTTTCGTGCGCTTAACTTTACAAAGTTTTACTCACCTGATGACGGTTATTCACTAGAATAGCGCCATTAGTGCGATCGCCTCTTAACCGTCTTTGTGCGAGATAATTATTCCAATGAAAAAAACCATAATAGCCATTGCCTTAATTGCTGCGGTTGCCACCGCTGTGAGTTTTAGTGATGTACTGCAGGCGGCCAAACCCGAAAGCGCGCCCCATTTAATGCGCACTGTACCTGTGGTCACAGGAGAAGTGGTTGAACATCCACTGGCACAATCGATTTCACTCATAGGTAAACTCGCCGCCGATCGCGCCGTGGTTATCGCGCCGCAAGTCACAGGCAAAATTAAGCAAATCGCCGTGACATCGAATCAGGCGGTCAAAAAAGGCCAACTGCTTATCGAACTCGATGATATGAAAGCCCAGGCCGCAGTAGCCGAGGCCAATGCCTTTTTAAATGATGAAACCCGTAAACTCAGGGAATTTGAAAAACTCATCAGCCGCAACGCCATCACCCAAACCGAAATCGATGCGCAAAAGGCCAGCGTCGATATCGCCAGAGCCCGACTCGCCTCGGCGCAGGCGGATTTACATTACCATTCACTAATCGCCCCCTTTGCTGGCAAAACCGGCCTGATTAACTTCAGTGAAGGTAAAATGGTGAGTATTGGCACTGAGCTGATGACCTTGGATGATTTATCCAGCATGCGACTCGACCTACAGGTGCCCGAACATTTTCTGTCACAGCTCAGCATTGGCATGCCCGTCTCGGCGACCAGCCGCGCCTGGCCGGGGGAAACCTTTATCGGCAAAGTAGTCGCCATCGATCCCCGCGTCAATGAAGAAACCTTAAACTTGAAGATCCGCGTGCAATTTGAAAACGCGAAAAACCGTTTAAAGCCCGGCATGATGATGTCATCGACCATCACCTTCCCACCGATTTCCGCCCCGATTGTGCCTGTGCAAGCCTTAGAATACTCAGGCACTAAGCGCTACGTTTATGTGGTGGGCGAGGACCATATCGCCCATCGCACCGAAGTAATTTTAGGTGCCCGCGTGGGTGACCAAGTGCTTATCGATTCGGGCCTTAAGATTGGCGACAAAGTGGTAGTGCAAGGGCTAGTGAACATGCGCGATGGCTTAAAGATCAATGAAGTGGTGCTCGAAGCCAAGAACGATGCTAACCGTCCAGAAGCCAAGTCAGACGTCAACACCGCGGAGACGAAATAATGTGGCTGTCCGATGTATCCGTTAAGCGCCCCGTCGTCGCGATCGTATTAAGCTTATTGCTGTGCGTCTTTGGTTTAGTGTCCTTCACTAAACTGTCGGTACGGGAAATGCCCGATGTCGAAAGCCCAGTTGTGACCGTCAGTACCAGCTACTCCGGTGCTTCGGCCGCGATTATGGAGAGCCAGATCACTAAGACCCTTGAGGATGAACTCACGGGGATCAGCGGCATAGATGAAATCACCTCAACCACCCGTAATGGCAGCTCGCGGATCACAGTGAAATTTCTCCTCGGTTGGAACTTAACCGAAGGCGTGAGTGATGTGCGTGACGCCGTGGCCCGCGCCCAGCGCCGCCTGCCTGAAGATGCCAACGATCCTGTTGTCTCTAAGGACAATGGCTCAGGCGAGCCGTCCGTCTATGTCAACTTAAGCTCCAGCGTGATGGACAGAACTCAGCTGACCGATTACGCCCAGCGCGTATTAGAAGACAGATTTAGCCTCATCAGCGGCGTGAGTTCCATCAGCATCTCGGGCGGTCTGTACAAGGTGATGTACGTCAAGCTCAGACCCGAGCAAATGGCGGGACGCAATGTCACAGTCACCGACATTATTAACGCACTGCGTAAAGAAAACGTCGAAACCCCGGGCGGTCAAGTACGTAACGATACCACTGTGATGTCGGTGCGCACCAAGAGACTCTATTACACCCCGAAGGATTTTGACTATTTAGTGGTACGCACCGCCAGCGATGGCACGCCTATTTATCTTAAGGATGTGGCGGATGTGGCCGTTGGCGCCCAGAACGAAAACTCCACCTTTAAGAGCGATGGTATCGTTAACTTAAGCTTAGGCGTCATCACTCAGTCCGATGCGAACCCTTTGATTGTGGCGCAGGAAGTCCATAAAGAAGTCGATAGAATTCAAGACTTTCTCCCCGAAGGCACAAGCCTAGTGGTGGACTTTGACTCGACCGTCTTTATCGACCGCTCAATTAACGAGGTATACAACACCCTCTATGTCACTGGCGCCCTCGTAGTATTAGTGCTGTATATCTTTATCGGCCAAGCCAGAGCGACCCTTATCCCAGCGGTGACAGTACCCGTGTCGCTGATCTCGGCCTTTATTGCCGCCAATATGTTTGGCTACTCGATTAACCTCTTGACGCTGATGGCATTAATTCTCGCCATCGGTCTTGTCGTCGACGATGCCATCGTCGTGGTAGAGAACATCTTCCACCATATTGAGCGCGGCGAAGAGCCACTACTCGCCGCTTACAAAGGCACGCGGGAAGTAGGCTTTGCGGTTGTGGCCACCACCGCCGTGTTAGTCATGGTGTTCCTGCCGATTTCCTTTATGGAGGGCATGGTCGGTTTACTCTTTACCGAGTTCTCCGTAATGCTGGCAGTATCCGTGCTGTTTTCTTCACTTATCGCCCTGACGCTGACGCCAGTATTGAGTAGCAAACTGCTTAAAGCCAATGTTAAACCGAACCGTTTCAACCGTTTCGTCGACAGTGGTTTTGCCCGCATGGAAAAGGTTTACCGTGTTGGCGTGACTCAGGCGATCCGTTTTAAATGGTTGGCGCCACTGGTGATCCTCGCCTGCGTTGGCGGCAGCGCCTGGTTAATGCAGCAAGTGCCCTCACAGTTGGCCCCGCAGGAAGACCGCGGCGTACTGTTCGCCTTCGTAAAAGGTGCCGAAGGCACCAGCTATAACCGTATGACGGCAAACATGGACATAGTTGAAGACCGACTGATGCCCCTGCTCGGCCAAGGCGTGTTACGTTCTTTTAGCGTGCAAGCCCCCGCCTTCGGTGGCCGCGCTGGCGATCAAACTGGCTTTGTGATCATGCAGTTAGAGGATTGGGAGCATCGCCATGTCACGGCGCAGCAAGCCCTTGGCATTATCAGCAACGCCTTAAAAGACATTCCCGACGTGATGGTTCGCCCTATGATGCCAGGCTTTAGGGGTCAATCGAGTGAGCCAGTACAATTCGTGCTCGGCGGCTCAGATTATGCTGAGCTGTTTAAATGGGCACAGGTATTAAAAGAAGAAGCCAACGCCAGCCCTATGATGGAAGGCGCGGATTTAGACTATGCCGAAACCACGCCAGAGCTTATCGTTACCGTCGATAAAGAACGGGCGGCAGAGCTTGGGATCAGCGTAGATGAAGTCTCACAAACCTTAGAAGTGATGCTCGGCGGTCGTAAAGAAACCACCTATGTCGACCGAGGCGAAGAGTACGATGTGTATCTGCGCGGCGATGAAAACAGCTTTAACAACGTCGGCGATTTGAGCCAAATCTATATGCGCTCGGCCAAGGGTGAATTAGTGACGCTCGATACCCTAACCCATATCGAAGAAGTCGCATCGGCACAAAAACTTAGCCATACCAATAAGCAAAAATCGATCACCCTTAAGGCCAACATCAGTAAAGGCTACACCTTGGGCGAAGCCTTAAAGTTTTTGGATAATAAGGCCATTGAGTTATTACCTAAGGATATTTCCATCGGTTATACCGGCGAATCTAAGGACTTTAAAGAAAACCAGAGCAGCATCTTAATCGTGTTCGGTTTAGCGCTCCTAGTGGCTTATCTGGTACTGGCGGCGCAATTTGAAAGCTTTATCAACCCCTTAGTGGTGATGTTTACCGTGCCTATGGGGGTATTTGGTGGTTTCCTCGGCCTGTTGGTCACCAGTCAAGGCATTAACATCTATAGCCAGATTGGGATGATCATGTTGATTGGTATGGTGACTAAAAACGGCATCTTAATCGTCGAGTTTGCCAACCAATTGCGTGACCGTGGTTTAGCCCTAGATAAAGCCATTATCGACGCCTCGACTCGTCGCTTACGCCCCATTCTGATGACAGCCTTCACCACCTTGGTAGGTGCAGTGCCGCTGATCTTCTCATCGGGAGCGGGCTCTGAGAGTCGGATTGCCGTGGGTACTGTGGTGTTCTTCGGCATGGCCTTCGCCACCTTTGTGACCCTATTTGTGATCCCAGCCATGTACCGCTTAATCTCGGCCGCAACCCATTCACCGGGTTATGTTGAGGCAAAACTCGAAGCGGCCATTAAGGCTCAAGAATTAGCAGCTCAAGAATTAGCAGCGCAAGAGGCGGCCAAACAACAGGAACACACTGCTAAAGCCTAGCACGAGACAGTAAAGCGAAACGGCATAAGGTTTGTTAAAACCATAAAGCCAAGGGAATCACCCTTGGCTTTTTATTTACGCTCGAGACGACTTCCCTCTTAGCACTGTCCTGCCTGCCAAACCCGCATATCCAAGCCCAACACATAGCAGTGCAGCTAAGGTAATAACGCCCCCAAGATGGCTTACCATGCCCGCACCGCCTAAACCTAGCCCCAACAGAATGTAATAAAACAGTCCAAACAGTGCACCCGCGGAACCTGCATAAGCGCGGTAGTTTGCCAGCGCCGAGCTCAGGATATTAGGAATCGCGATCCCATAAGCAATCACAATCAACAGCATGGGTAGTAAGAAATAAACATTATTCAAGCCAATATTAGTCGATTGGAACAGCCAAATACCGAGTCCTCCGAATAGTGCCATAAGGCTTGCTAACCGCACTAATAGCGCACAGGAATAGCCTCTACCCAGCAATAGTTTATTAAAATAACTGCCAAGGAATGCGCCAAAGCCCAATAACAACCCACTGGCACCGAAGGCAAGCGTCGACAATCCTCGCGCCTCAAACATAAATGGTGCCAGCGAAAAGTAGCTAAACCACATCAAGTTAAATGAGGCCACCAGCAGAGTATTTTTAATTATCCCAATGTCGGTAAGCATCTTGATAGCTAATTCAACTATCGCGATTTTTTGAGTGTGTTCAGGCTTGGTTTCGGGCAAAGATTTTACCGACAAAAACAACAACACAATGGCAGAAACCATCAGGGCGACAAATACCCCTTGATATCCCCAATAAGCACTGAGGATGCTCCCCAATAGCAATCCGATAATGGGACTAATCCCAAGAGACATGCCCATCACCGAAAAGACTTTCGCGAGTTCCTCCCCGTTGTAACTGTCACGCATCATGGTTTGAGTGATGACAGAACCCACTGCTGCACCAAAGGCCGATAATACCCGAGCGAACAACAACAGGGTAAAGTCGCTAATCATCAACGCGCATGCGGAACCAATGGCATAACAGAGTAAGCCCGCAAGCATGGCATTGCGGCGACCAATGATGTCGGCTAAACGACCCCAGCAAAATACGCCTACAGCAAAAGCGATAAAGTACACAGATAAAGTCTGCGAGGCGCTGGTAACAGACACCGCAAAATTTTCTGCAATATTAGGCAACGCAGGGCTATAGATGGTTTCCATAATTTGCGGAAACATCATCAAGAGTACGCACAGCCAGAGTGGTGGTTTTATTTTCATGATTTTTATCTACGTTTTAGCTTTCAGGGTTAACCGATAAACCAAAACGGCGCTCCATACTTGTCAAAGAGGGCGCAGTATAGATAGGATCCCTAAGTAACAATTAACGACACTTAGACAAAAAACATCAAAAATAAGACAGCATGGCCTTTATTCAACCCGAGCAGCAATTTAATCCCGATGCCTTAGACAACCTAGTGATCGGCATTGCCGCCGAAATGGGCGAGCATGACTCAGGCGTACATCAGCATAGCAAGGCTCAGTTGCTCTACTCATCGGCGGGATGTATGCGGTTTAACTTAGCCGATACTCAAGTCGTGTTGCCGCCAACCCGTGCGGCTTGGCTGCCCGCAGGCGTGATCCACCAAGTCACAATGCGCAATGTTGTGGCGTATCGTTCACTCTACTTTGAGCCTGAAACCGTGGCGTCTTTGCCGGATAACGTCACGATTTTCCATGTGGATCCGTTACTCAAAGCGTTAATCGACACTATGTCCTTTTGGCCTTGGGACAAACCCAGACACAGCCAGCACAATGCCTTTGCCCTGCTGATTGAAGAATTAGTCAATGCGGATGCAGAGAATTTAAGCTTACCCCTGCCCAAGGACAAACGGCTACAGAGCTGGCTTAAGCAATTGCAGCAACAGCAAAAAATCCCCGCCAGCTTGCAGGAAATGGCCATTGAAATTGGCGCTAGCGAACGCACCATCAGCCGTATCTTTAGCAACGAAACGGGCATGGCTTATCAGGCGTGGCGGCAGCAATGGCGCTTACTATCAGCTATTGAGCAATTAGCTGCGGGCGCCTCGGTGGCGCAGGTAGGATTTAACTTACAGTTTTCCAGCGACAGCGCCTTTATCAGCTTTTTTAAACAATATACCGGCACCACTCCGGCGCAATACTTTAGATAATCAATCTGTTAACCTAACTAAAAATCCATTAAACACAACGACACACGGCAACTCCCGATTAGACCCATTGCCGTTTTGCCTGCTCGCGCCATTAGCCGCCTTGCTGTGCTATAGTGCGAACAGTCTTCCAGCTGATAGCCATAACTTATCCCTTGAAAAAAATCGCCCTATTTGTCGACGTGCAAAACATCTACTACACCTGCCGTGAGGCCTATCAGCGCCAGTTTAACTATCGCAAACTCTGGCAACAGTTAAGCGCGCAGGGTGAGATTGTCAGCGCCATTGCCTATGCCATTCATCGCGGCGACGATGGCCAGTTAAAGTTTCAAGATGCGCTCAGACATATTGGTTTTGAGCTAAAGCTCAAGCCCTTTATTCAGCGCAGTGATGGTTCGGCGAAGGGGGATTGGGATGTGGGCATCACCATAGATGTACTGGAAATGGCGCCCGAGGTGGATACTGTAATACTGCTGTCTGGCGATGGGGACTTTGCCCTCTTGCTCGATAAGATAAGGCAAAAATACGCAATCGAGGCCGAGGTGTATGGCGTGCCCTCCCTCACGGCCAAATCCTTGATGGATGCTGCCACAAGGTTTACACCAATCACTCCCGATTTGCTGCTCTAACCTTTTACGCTAGTGAGCCACTAAGCCTCATACTCTTGTGTCGAGAGTTGGTAAAAATTATCGGCATCGGCTAGCAACACATCATAAACGTTCGAGTCCAACTTACCTTGTTGAACCATAGGCAACATAATCTCCAGCACCTCACTTAAGGACATTGAACCTCGATAAGGCCGCTTTTGGGTTAAGGCTTGAAATACATCGACGAGTGCAAGGATACGCGAAGGTAAATCTAATTGTTCTGGTCCTTTTCTAAAGGGGTAACCCGACCCATCGAGACGCTCATGGTGGTTTGAGGCCCACTCACCAATCACAGACTTAGGAAAAAAGCTCTTTAAGGTGTGGTCGGTATCGACGGTGTGGCGCTTCATAATCGAGTATTCCGCCCTAGTCAGCTTGCCTTCCTTATGGAGTAATAAATCGGGGGTTTTGAGCTTACCAACATCGTGTAATAGCCCGGCCACATACAATAACTCGGCATCGGTATCCGATATGCCACAATCCTTAGCGACCAGTTTTGCCAGCAGTGCGACCTTGTCCGAATGATGAAAAGTAAAGGGACTTTTGGCATCGACAATCCGCGCCAGAAATCTTGATATCTGCTTAACGCCTTCGAGATCCAGCTGTTTGTCGTATAGTTGATTCGCTTCAAACTCGAGGGCCATTTGCTCAATATGGGCAGCCTCCATGTTGTACCAAAAACCGTCTTTACTGACTAATTGGCACATGGCCGCCACCATATTAGGCTCAAACAACACGCCACTGTGGGCTAGCAAATTATCCGCAACTAACCCCTCATGGAGGGTGATTAGCTCTTGATGACAGCCATGGGTATAGCGTGCCCGCAGAAAATCGGTCCGATCGGCCAGAAACACCAATGCAGCAAGGTCACGATCAAACTCTGAGATTGCCGTGGTTTGCAACTCTAGCCAAGGTGTATGGTGATAAAGCACTGTGAGGGCAAAGACATCTAAGATAGGACACTTCATTAATGCCTCATACCCACGGCGGCTGTGGGAAGTGGCATCTTCTGGCTGCATTAATTTGAGCAGGCGTAAATGCTCCTCAGAGGAAGATACGCCACAGTCATGGATAAGCCCCGCAAAATAGGCAAACTGCTTCTTTTCATCGGGCCAGCCCAGCACATTGGCGCATTCGTAGGCCATATAGGCCACTCTATGACCGTGGTGTAAATCATCCACACCAACAAAATCCAATGCCGTTGCCACGGCTAACAGCGCATGCCGCACATCAATTTTGATGCTGATTTCCTGGGGCTGAAAAGCATTCATCGCATTTTCCTAATTTAACGCACTGATCTAACTATAGTTACTCCGTCGATATTTACCCGCGAAAATAAAAAAAGACCTGCAAATGCAGGTCTTTTAAGAGATAACAGATTGAACAGAATGAACTATTGCGCCGTTAATGCTTCCACTTTGCGACGACCGCGTTTAGCGAGGGCATAGTAAAATAGCGGCGTCAGGATTAAGCCAAACAGTGTCACCCCTATCATACCGGCAAATACCGCGACGCCCATGGCTTGACGCATTTCAGCGCCCGCTCCGGTTGAGAACACCATGGGCACCACCCCCATGATAAAGGCGATAGAGGTCATCAAGATGGGGCGTAAACGTAAGCGCGCCGCCTCGAGAATCGACTCCATGACTTCCATACCATGGTCTTGTTTTTCCTTGGCAAATTCGACAATCAGAATCGCGTTCTTGGTCGCTAAGCCCACGAGGACGATAAGACCAATCTGGGTGAAAATATTATTATCACCGCCATAAATAAGCACACCACTGAGCGCCGAAAGCAAGGTCATTGGAATGATTAAGATAATCGCCAATGGCAAACTCAAACTCTCGTACTGCGCCGCTAGCACCATAAACACCAGCAGGATCACCAGAGGGAACACTAACAAGCCTGTGTTACCGGCGAGGATCTGCTGATAGGTCAGCTCAGTCCACTCGTAGGTCATGCCTATCGGCAAAGTCTCGGCGAGGATTTTCTCAATCGCCGCCTGCGCTTGGCCCGAACTCACACCGGGTGCTGGGCCACCGTTAATCTCAGCCGTGGTGAAACCGTTATAGTGCATCACACGATCGGGTCCCGCGCTCTGGCTCACATTGATAAAGGAGCCGAGTGGGATCATATCGCCATTCACATTAGGCACTTTTAGCTGACTGATCTGCTGCGGGCTTTGACGGAATGCTTCGTCGGCCTGCATATTCACCTGATAGGTTCGACCGAAACGATTGAAGTCGTTGACATAGGTCGAGCCCATATAGGTTTGTAATGTCTGGAAAATTTGATCGAGCGACACTGCCTGCTGTTTCGCTTTAGTTCGATCGATATCCAGTTCAAGTTGTGGCACGTTCACTTGATAGCTGGAGAAAATCCCCGCTAATTGTGGATCGGCCCACGCCTTGTACATCACTTGTTGGGTCACCTGATACAAGGCCTCATAACCAAGGTTGGCTCTGTCTTGAATTTGCAGACGGAACCCTCCAATAGTGCCGAGGCCTTGCACAGGTGGCGGCGGGAAGATGGCAATAAACGCATCCTGAATACCAGCAAACTGCTGATTTAATTGGCCGGCAATCGCATTCGCCGACAGTTCAGGACGCTTACGTAACTCAAAATCATCTAGGGCAACAAACACCACGCCCGAGTTAGGACTATTGGTAAAACCGTTGATACTCAGACCGGGGAAGGCAATAGAGTGCGCCACACCGGGGTGATTCAAGGCGATATCGGACATTTTCTTGATCACCGCATCGGTACGCTCGAGTGAGGCCGCATCCGGTAATTGGGCAAATGCCACTAAATACTGCTTATCCTGACCAGGCACATAACCCGTTGGGGTATTCACAAATTGCACGCCCGTAAGCGCAACCATGCCCAGATACACTAGTCCGATGATGCCGCCAAAACGGATCACCTTACGTACTAAATAGCCATAACCTTCTGAGGCACGGTTGAATAAGCGGTTAAAGGGTGTAAATAACCAGCCACCAAACAGCTTATCCATTAACCGAGTGAGCGCATCCTTAGGCGCATCATGCCCCTTGAGTAACAACGCCGATAACGCTGGGCTCAAGGTGAGCGAGTTAATGGCCGAAATAAAGGTCGAAATCGTAATAGTCAGTGCAAACTGCTTATAAAACTGCCCCGTTAATCCGCTCATAAAGGCGGTCGGAATAAACACCGCGGCCAACACTAAGGTGGTTGCCACAATCGGCCCAGTCACTTCCTTCATGGCTTTTTGTGTTGCGGCAATAGGGCTTAAACCCGAAGCGATATTTCGCTCCACGTTTTCTACCACCACGATGGCATCGTCGACCACAATCCCGATGGCCAGCACCAGACCAAACAGCGACAGCGCATTCAGCGAGAAACCCATCAAGTGCATAAAGGCGAAGGTACCCACCAAAGACACAGGCACGGCCACAAGCGGAATAATCGAGGCGCGCCAAGTCTGCAGAAACAGCACCACCACGAGTACCACTAAGAGCACGGCTTCGAGCAGGGTTTTCACTACCGCATGGATAGAACCACGCACAAACACGGTCGGATCGTACACAATCTCGTATTGCAGCCCTTCTGGGAAAGACTTCGCCAGTCTTGCCATTTCGGCGCGCACATCGTCGGAGATTTGAATCGCATTCGAGCCCGATGCTTGGAACACTGGAATCGCGACCGCATCCTTGTTATCCAGCAATGAACGCAGCGCATAGCTAGTTGCACCGAGTTCGACACGCGCCACATCCTTAAGACGGATCACCTCACCGTTTTGGCCGACCTTGATAATAATGTCTTCGAATTCTGACAGTTCAGTCAGACGCCCCTTAACGTTAATCAAGAGTTGGAAGTCGGCATTACCACTAGGCTGCGCCCCTAAACTGCCCGCTGCCGCTTGTTGGTTTTGCTCACGTACGGCGGCAATAATTTCAGCTGGCGACATGCCAAGCGCCGAGACCTTATTCGGGTCAAGCCAGATCCGCAGACTATATTCGCCCGCACCGAATAAACGCACCGCGCCCACGCCTTTGATACGTGCTAATTCATCTTTTACGTTGAGCGCCGCGTAGTTAGACAAATACAGCATGTCATAACGGTTATCCGGCGACAGTAAATGCACCACCATGGTTAAGTCGGGCGAGGACTTTTCGGTCACAATCCCGAGGCGTTGAACCTCCTGCGGCAAACGTGGCATAGCACGGTCAACCCGGCTCTGCACTTGGGTTTGCGCCCTGTCCACATCGGTGCCAATGGCAAAGGTGATGGTCAAGGTCATGCGTCCATCGGATGTCGCCTGCGATGACATATACAGCATGTCTTCGACGCCGTTGATTTCCTGCTCTAAGGGCGAGGCAACCGTCTCGGCAATAACTTTAGGGTTCGCGCCAGGGTAGTTGGCGGTCACCACGACTGTCGGTGGCACCACTTCAGGGTATTCGGTAATTGGTAATTGCCAGACGGCAATCGCCCCTGTGATAAAAAATAGCAGCGAGAGAACGGCTGCAAATATCGGTCTTTTAATAAAAAACTGCGACAACATTCTGTTGGATTCCTTAACCGCGGCTCGCTACTTCAACGTCTGGGGTGGTGATATTTTCTTGATGTTTATCAAGCAGTAATTGAGCTTGACGAAGCGCATCTAGCTGCTCGCTATCGGCCATATCGACTAGGTGTGGCTCAATTTGCATCTTAGGACGAACCCTTTGCATGCCATTGACAACGATCTTGTCGTTTGCCGCTAAACCTTGCTTAACAATGCGTAAACCTTGAACTTTTTCACCTAGGGTGACGCCGCGATACTCCACAGTGCCATCGTTTGCCACCACTAAGACGAACTTGTTGTTCAGATCCGTGCCTACGGCTTTATCGTCGATTAAGATGCCGTCGTAGGCGCCGCTACCGGCGGTACGTAATCTTGCGAACAAACCTGGGAGCAAGCTGTTGTCTTCATTGCTAAACGTGGCACGTACTCGAATAGTGCCCGTCTGTCTGTCCATCGAGTTATCGACAAAATCCACTAGGCCTATGTGTTGATATTCGCGCTCGTTGGCCAGCGCCATATACACGGGATTGTCTCCAGCACGAGGGTCTTTACGCTTTTTCTCGGCGGTTAACTTGACGTATTTCAGATAGGTTTGCTCATCCACATCGAAGTAGGCATACATGCTGGCGGTCGACACTAAGCTGGTTAACACACTCTGCCCCGCAGACACATAGTTACCCGCGGTGACATTGGCGTAGGAGGCACGGCCATCAATCGGCGCGCGCACTTGGGTGTAATCTAAGTCCAGCTCGGCGCGCAGCAGCGCCGCTTTCACAGAAGCCACGGCCGCCGTGGTTTGGCGTTTGTTAGACTCGCGGGTATCGAGTAATTCTGCAGATACCGCCTTTTGGGCAAAGAGTTTGCGGGCACGTTCTAAGTCGTTAGTGGCCAGTTGCTCAGCAGAAAGCGCGCTAGCAAGATCTGCTTTTAACCGGGCCACTTCCGCTTCGAACACACTCGCATCGATACGGAATAGCACATCGCCTTTTTTCACTAAAGCGCCTTCTTTAAAGTTTACCGACGCGATATAACCAGACACGCGTGGCACTAAGGTCACACTTTCTGGCGCCTGCAAACGGCCGGTAAATTCATCCCACTCGGTAACGCGCTCATGCAATACCTGCGCAACATCGACCTTAGGAGCACCTTGAGCTGGGCTTTGCTGTGCAGCTGGTTCACCACAGGCCGAAAGGACAAACGCCGCCACGGCAGTCAACATCAATATCCGTAAAGATGGGTTACTTTTCATTTTACAATCCTCATGTGGCAGGCATTTATCTCGTTTAAGACAGACATCAGTGATGGACACTCGGTCAACACCAATAAATACCGACTGGTAAAAAATATTATGTACTGAGCGGTAATATATAGTGTAAAATGATCCTGTCAACTTATTTTGTACCGACAGGTATTTAATTTTGTGCCAGCTTGAAACCATGCAGTTAAGCCTTTGAGGTAATTAGGGCGTGTTGACGTTTCGAGATTAGATTTTGTTCGTTCTGGCAAGCACGTGCTCGCGAAACGAGGAATGATGTGTAGTTATTCTACTCAAATGACGAGCGGCTCTTATGACAGAAAGTAAGAGCAAGGGCTTGCCAGACGAACCCTTCGGGCAGCATTTGGCTGGCGTTTCTGCTGCGTTATCGTCCGTTTATGTAGAATAACTACACAGCACGGACTTTGCCTTGCATAAAAGCCAGCCAAATTGCTGCAAAAATAACCCTGAAACGTCAACACGCCCTAGCCACAGCGAACGTGCTATGTGGGCTTGAATGGACGTATATTTTGGTGAGTTACTCACCTAACCCGCAGACAGCAGGCAAGAGTGGCTGGACATGAACTAAACCCATGTCTATCCTAGGGGCAATTGAGAATTGAGGAGCCTAATGATGTCAACCGTCACCCAGACGCCCTGCGTAGGTCGCCCACGAGCCTTCGACGCCGACGATGCATTGGCCAAAGCCTTGGAAGTCTTCTGGCAAAAAGGTTTTGAAGGTACATCGTTAACCGATCTGACTCAGGCCATGGGCATCAACAAACCCAGCCTATATGCCGCCTTTGGTAATAAAGAGCAGCTTTTTCTGAAAGCGATCGAGTTATACGAGCAGCGCCCCTGTGCATTTTTCTATCCTTCGCTTGAAAAAGAAACCGCCTATCAAGTGGTTGAGGCCATGCTCTATGGCGCAGCATCATCTTTAGTGGATGAGAGTCATCCCCAAGGCTGCTTAATTGTTCAAGGCGCCCTCGCCTGTAGCGAAGCCGGACAAGCGATCAAAGATACCTTGATTACCCGCCGCCGTGACGGAGAACAGGCACTATGCCAACGTCTGCAACGGGCAAAGGATGAAGGCGATTTACCCGCAGATGCCGATCCGCTGCTGCTGTCTCGATATATAGGCACAGTGCTGCAAGGCATGGCAGTGCAAGCCACCAATGGCATATGCCCCGGAGAATTACGCAAAGTCGCCGAGCTAGTGTTAGCCAACTTTCCGAAAAATAATGCGTGATAGTGCGACTAGCTGATAGCCATTGACATAAACCCCAGCAAACTCTGGGGTTTATGCTTTTAAAGCCGCTATCGAAATTAATCTTGAGATTAGTGCTGAACTTGGTGAGTGACTAAGCTTGGGCGCAGCAGATTGTCGTGGACAGGACAACGGTTACACACAGTATCTAAAAACTCACTCTTTTGTGCATCGGTTAAATCAGCATCAATGCTGGCATTGATGGCAATTTCTTTAAATCCCACAGGATCATCCGAAGGCTGGCCTAGTAATCCAGCCGAATTCATCACGGCTCTGACATGCACATCGAACTGGTGAATGGTGATATTTCGCTCACGCGCAACCATCTTAGCAATCGCCGAAATACAGCCTCCGAGCGAAAATAAAAAGGTCTCTAAGGGATTAGCGCCTTCATTGGTCGCGCTGGGTTGATCGATAATCAGCAAATGCTCACGTACCTGCGCCGTAACCTTCCAACCGCTTCCCATATGTGTGGTGACTTCAACGACTTTATCCGCCATGACTTACTCCATTAGTTTTTTTTCAATCAGATTATTCTAATAATTAAAAAACCAAAAGTCACAACTTAAGATCACAGTTTTATGGCCTAACTCGTTTTGTCATAAACAATCTCGGCCACATCACAAATCGCAAAATCATTAGGTTCGTTATAGGCACTTATGATATAAATTTCCGATTAGGAATAGGATGATACGGAAATAAGATGCGTGTTTGCAGCCCAACAAGGAATGAATTTCAGCGTGTAATAAATAACCCGCTGACGTTGTTGACTGCGGCTTGCTTATTTTTATTCTCTGCCACAAGCCACTCCTCCTTTGCCCAAGAAAGCCAAAGTAGCCCACAAGCCGCAGGCCATAGCATCACCTTAGCCGCCGAAGACAGCTGGCCACCGTTTGCCAATCAGTTTGGCCAAGGGATCTCCCATCGCCTTATCGCGGCGGCATTCAAACAATCTCAAGTGGAAGTCAACAGCCTAGTCGTGCCCTATAGCCGCGCCCTTATGATGGCCGAAAAAGGTGCCGTCGATGGAGTCTTTAACGTGACCCGCGAGGCGAGTACCGAGCAACGTTTTGTGTTTGGTAACACGCCGCTATTTGTGGCGAAAGCCTCTTTTTATCAACGTAAACAACGCCCGCTCATCGCCGCCAATAAATGGGAAATTCCCAAAGGCAGCATAGTCGGGGTCATAAAAAGTTATGAGTATGGCGATGAGTTTCCCGAACTGGTGAAACAGCGCCAACTGAATGTCATCACGGTCGCCAACCAACAGCAACTGATTAATCTGTTGATGATTGGCCGAGTCGATGCAGCGGTCATGTTCGACTTAGTCGCGCAGGAAAACCTGCAAAAAATGGGCGTCAGTGACGATGTGATCCCCGCCTTTAATAACCACAGCAGCGAGATTTATCTGGCCTTTTCGAAGCAAAACCCCAAAGCCGCACAACTCGCTAAAGAGCTGGATCTGGGCTTAACCCAGTTAAAAGCCAATGGACAGTATCAACAACTGCTTAGCACTAAGTAACCTTTCAAACCGCCATTAGCTGCCTTGAGTACGGATAATCTCTTGGTTCACCCAATGTAGCAGCTGCTTAATCGCTTTCGAGAGGATCTGATTCTGCCGCACGATGTAACCCAAACTGGTGCTCGGAAACTGCGGCAATGGCGTGACTTTACTCTTTAAGTGCGTCTTAGTGTAAATCGAAAACTCAGGCACAATTGCCACCCCAAAGCCCGCCTCGGCCCAATCGATTTGCGCATCCACACTGCCGACTTCCATGATCCGATAACGGGGTAAATTTAAGGTCGGTAATGCGGGATCGAGCAACTCGCGGGTACGAGTATCATGGCCGAGCAGAATCAAAGTCGGCCGCTCCGCATGGGGCATATCATGGCTGGCTTGGCTTTGCTGCCACAGCTGCAAATTATCCCCAAAGGCACACCATTTGATTTGCTGTAACTCGGTAAAATGCAGCGGCTGACTCTCCTTTTGCGCGATCACAAAGCCTAAATCCGCCTCGGCATTAGTCACCAATTCTGAGGCTTGGGAAGACGTGGTATTAAGCAGGGAAAAATCAATCCCGGGGAATTCCGCTTTAAATAACTGAAATGGCTGAATAAGCAGCAAACGCGAAATGATATCGCTGGCCGCTATGGTCAAGGTGCCTTGACTGAGATCGTTGATGGCATTGAGATCCGCCTGACACACTTGCAGTTCCATCAAGGTCTTCTGGCTGCTCTCGAGCAAACGAAACCCCGCCTGAGTTAGCCTAAACGGATTGCGCTCAATCAACTTAACTCGAGTATTCTGCTCCAGTTGTTTGATATGCAAGCTGACATTGGGCTGCGTCATATGCAGCGCCGCTGCCGCCTTTCCGAAGTGCTTACACTCGGCTAAGGTCACGAAGGTCTTTAACCAATGAAGTTCGAGCATCGCATTCATCTCCATCCATCAATTCAGCTCACCCTATGATATATGATTTCCTTATCACGACGATAACTATAATTAATTTCTCTTATTCATTAAGCAGGTCTAGCATAATCGCTTAATTCCTGTGGAGATGATGTTATGCCGTCTATCGTAGTTGTTGGTGCAAATTGGGGTGATGAAGGCAAAGGCCGAATCGTAGATTATTTAGCCGCAGATGCTGCAGCGAGTGTCCGCTTCCAAGGCGGTAACAACGCAGGTCATACGGTCGTTAACGACTTTGGCACCTTTAAATTACACCAATTACCTAGCGGTATTTTCAATCCAAACTGCGTTGCAGTACTTGGCCCTGGCATGGTGATCAGCCCTGAAAAACTCAGTGTTGAAATCGCCGAAGTCGAAGCGGCTGGCATTGAAGTTAAACTGTGCATTTCTGACCGTGCGACCCTGTGCTTACCTATCCATGCACTCGAAGATACCTTAGAAGAACAACGTTTAGGCGATCTGGCCTATGGTTCAACCCGTCAAGGGATTGCCCCAGCCTATGGCGACCGCGTAATGAAGAAAGGTATTCTGGTTGGCTGGTTAAACCAACCCGAAGTGCTGCAAGAACGCATTCAATTTATGCTCGACTGGAAACTGCCCCAGTTAAAAGCATTGTACCCAAGCTGTGACTTTAGCCAAACGGCCGCCGAAATGACCCAATGGTTATTGGATGTGACCGCCCCATGGCGTCCATTTATTTGCAACGTCACAGAGCCATTAAAAGCCTTACAAAAACAAGATGCTAACTTGTTATTTGAAGCGCAATTAGGCGCGGGTCGTGACTTGATTTACGGTGAGTATCCTTACACTACCTCTTCTAACGTGACGGCGGCTTTCGCAGGTCTGGGTAGTGGTTTACCGGCTCTGCGCCCAGAGCGTGTGATTGCGGTAGCGAAAGCCTTCAGCTCATCTGTCGGTACTGGCACCTTAGTGACTGCGATGGAAGAGCAGGATGATTTCCGTAAAAACGCCAACGAGTTTGGTGCAACTACGGGTCGTCCACGTGATATGGGTTACTTCGATGCGGTTGCAACACGTAACGGTGTTGAACTGCAAGCAGCGACTGAAATCGCCCTGACCAAGATTGACTGCCTGACTGGCATGAAAGATCTTAAGATTTGTGTTGCCTACGAAGGCGAGCACACTGAAAACCCCATTTGGCCACAGACTGCGGCATTAAGCCCAGTGTACGAGCAAATGGAAAGCTGGAGCGAAGACATCACTGGCTGTCGCACCTTCGAAAGCCTGCCAAAGGCGGCGCAACATTATGTTGAACGCATCGAAGCCTTAATGGGTGTGCGTGTGAGCATGGTGTCTGTGGGACCTGAACGCGACCAGATGATCATTCGCTAAGCGCTAGGCTTTAGCCACCGATTACCCTACAAAAAAGCCATATTCGTTTCGGCGAATATGGCTTTTTACTTTGTGTCCCCTAAGTTTTCTCAATCCTAACCACCTAATTTACCCACACTTTGGGTTTTGTTCAGCCCGATAAACCGCTAGACTGCGCTCAACCCAAATACTTCATATCGAAAACGCCATGCCGCAATTTAGCCCAAGTTATTCTTTCCCTGTGCAAATTTACTATGAAGATACCGATTTTTCTGGCGTGGTGTATCACCCGAACTTTTTGAAATACTTCGAGCGCGCCCGTGAGCATGTGATTGGTGCCGAGTGCTTACGCGACCTCTGGCAACAGCAGCAATTGGGTTTTGCGGTGTATCGCAGCGACATGTTGTGCCACGAAGGGGTGGAGTTTGCCGATATCATCGATATCCGCACTAAGTTCTACTTTGAGAGTAAATATCGCACCGTCTGGCATCAGGAAATTTGGCGCCCGAACGGTAAAAAACCGGCTGTCACCGCCACCATTGAAATGGTGTGTATGAATCAGGCCCGCCAACTTGCGCCCATGCCCGCCGACTTAATCGCCCAATTAAGCCTAGGGATGTGAAGCTAAGCCAAGGGATGTAAAGCTTAGTCTAAGGATGTGAACCATTAACGCAGAGCATTTCGGGTCTGGGTCTTAGCTGGCTCCAGTTCATTTCAAGCTCAGCGGCCCGCATTGGCTTAGCATAAAAAATCCCTTGAATACGGTCGACGCCCATCTTCACTAACATATCGTGGATATTAAGGCTCTCAACCCCTTCGACCGTCACCTCATAACCGAGCTTTTTCGCAATATTAATGCTGGCCTCAAGGATATATTCTGAAGGTTGGTTCGGCTCAAGATCCCGAAGAAAGGCTTTATCAATTTTGACTTCATTGGCGGGTAAATGCTTTAAATACGCCAGCGATGAATGGCCAGTACCAAAATCATCGATTGCCAATTTAATCCCCAAACGGCGGATTTTCTCTAGGGTATCCACGGCCTTATTTAAATCGGCCATCAGGGTGCTTTCAGTGATTTCAATCATTAAGCATTCTGGTGGTAATTTATAATGCTCGAGACGGGCGGCAATATCCTGCGGTAAGGTATCACTATCCAGATCCCGAGTTGACAAGTTTAATGCCACACAAACATACATTCCGGCAGCACGCCATTTAACTTGCTGCTGCAACACCTGCTCTAACGCCCAATGGCTAACTAAATCTATCATTCCCGCACATTCAGCAAGCGGTATAAATTCACCCGGTGAGATAAAGCCTAATTCTTCATGCTCCCAACGGATCAGCGCCTCGACTTGGGTACAGACTCCGGTTTGCACGTCCAACTTAGGTTGATACACCATATATAGATGATTGCGCTGCAAGCTACTGGGAAGACTGTCGATAATTTTAAGCTCTCGCAATTGGCGGATATCGTCATTCTCACTGTAACAGGCAATCGCAATTCGGGTTGTTCTTGCTTTTTTCAATGCCAAGTCGAGTCTTCTAAGCATATTGCTCACATCAGTATGATGCTTAGCTAACTGCACACAACCAATCTGCAAACGCACACTTACTGGCGTATCATTAATTTTAAATGGCACCTGCAAACGACCACGTAAGTGCAGCAATTGCTCCTGCGACAAACTTTGCTCGTAGTAGAGAAAAAACTCATCGCCGTTTAGACGCGCAATCAATTTAGGCTTTAAGCTCAAGCTGGTTAATCTATCCGCAAATTGTTTAAGCAGAATATCCCCAAACACAAAGCCAAATAGATCATTTACATACCGAAAACGATAGATATCAATCAGTACCAAGGTTCCTTGGGTAATCGACATTAATGAAGCAAGCGCGCGTTTAAGCCCAACACGATTATTTAAACCTGTGAGTTTATCCTTACCCATGCCCGCTGGTAGTGCAGCAAGCATCTCATTTAAGGAATGGTACAGCGGCGCAAACTCCTGCGGCACAATGGGAATATTAAGGGGGCGACGATCGCTTTTTTGCTGTTCGAGCTGAGGGCATAATTGCGCCAAAAATTGCCTTTGTTGACGCAAGGTTTTATATCTCGTCTGTAAAAGGTACAGCACCGCTATCAAAACGATAATAAGTACTATACCTATACCCCCTAAAACAACCATATTCAGGCCTCTATTTACCGCGTAAGCTTACTCGCTATCCCACTTATCACTCAGCAAGGATTGGCTTCCCTTTTGGCCCAACGACTACTGGTAACTTTCTTTAATTGAATGGAATTTATCCATAAATTCATCACTAGCTAAATCATTTGCCGAAACGGGTAATCCCCGACTTGCAAAGACCTCTAACCTTTGTTCAAGTTCGGCGCCTGCACGTAATTCTCCGGTATAAAATGCCGCGGCACGAATAAAATCTAAGTAGGTCACATGGTCAGGCAGATAAGGTAAATCCGCCCAGCGCTCAACCACTTCCATCACCTCAGGGGCAAAATCCCAACTCTTTAACACCGCACGTCCAAGCGGACCTTGCATTTTACGTACTAAAGAGCGCAATTGATCAATACTGGTGAATAACTCTGGATGGGCTTCGGCTTCGGTCAAAACCGGTAATGCACCGATATTATGGACTAAACCTGCCAGTGTTAAGGTATCTAAGTTGAGCTGACCTGGGTGACGTCTATTATACATTTGCAACATAGCGCAAGCGGCAGCAGTCACATCGATAGAAGTGCGCCATACTTCATCCATCACTTCCCACACCATTTCATTGGTGGAAATAAACAGCTGCTCCATGGCAACAGAAGTTGCAATACTTTTAATTTGAATCAAGCCAATACGGGATACCGCATTATTAATGCTTTCGGCGGGGATCCCTCGGCTATATAACGCACTATTAGCGACTTTGATGATACGTGCCGAGATAGCGGCATCTTGGCCAATCACATCAGCAACTTGCTTTAGGCTCGCATCGGAGCGGCTCACTACTTCCTGCACTCTCATGGCCACTTCAGGCAAGGTTGGCAATACTAAGGCATCATCTTTTAATTTTTTAAGTAATCCGACTAACAGTAGATGTTCAGTAGACATCTTATCTCCCATCAATCTGCAAACATAAATCTATCGTCATTGGAGTATACCAGTTGGCTATCATTTGATGGGTAGAAAAAAGCGACAGAGGTTAATTATTTGTATGACTCTGTTATCAATATCATCCAAATCCCCCTTAGCTTAGCCGTTAGCGTTTAAGTTATAGTCGATTGAAAAACCTAAAAATGAGCAACGTTAGATACCATTAATCCCTCATCAACTTCGATGCAAAAGCCAGCGCCATCATAAGGCTTCTAGGTATATTCGTAAAATGCGAACTATACCTAATCTTAGACGAGGTGATTTGCATAACCCTACTTTGATTGTGTAAAATGCCGCCCCCGCGCACTGCGCCTCCATCTACCAACCAATTCGAGAGTCATTATGTTTAAACCTGAGTTGTTATCTCCCGCTGGGACGCTGAAAAACATGCGTTACGCTTTTGCCTATGGTGCAGATGCCGTGTATGCCGGCCAGCCAAGATACAGCCTAAGGGTACGTAATAATGACTTTAAGATGGAAAACCTTGCCACGGGTATCGAAGAAGCCCATGCGCTGGGTAAAAAGCTTTATGTGGTGAGTAACATTGCTCCCCACAACGCTAAGCTCAAAACCTATATCAAAGATATGGAGCCCGTGGTGGCGATGAAGCCCGATGCGCTGATCATGTCAGACCCTGGCCTTATCATGATGGTGCGTGAGGCCTTCCCTGAGCAGGTGGTGCATTTATCGGTGCAAGCCAACGCCATTAACTGGGCATCGGTCAAATTTTGGCAGACCCAAGGCATTAAACGGGTGATTTTATCCCGTGAATTGTCCTTGGATGAAATCGAAGAAATCCGTCAGCGTTGCCCAGATATAGAGTTAGAAGTGTTTGTCCACGGCGCCCTGTGTATGGCCTACTCAGGCCGTTGTTTGCTATCAGGTTATATCAATAAGCGCGATCCAAACCAAGGCACTTGCACAAACGCCTGCCGCTGGAAATACGATGTGCACGAAGCGCAGCAAACTGACTCTGGCGATATCATCGCCACCCCAAATGCAGTGCAAATCGAGACGCCAACCTTAGGTGCGGGCCCTGCGACCGACCAAATCTTCCTGCTACAAGAAGCCAATCGTCCCGGCGAATATATGCCAGCGTTTGAAGATGAGCATGGCACTTATATCATGAACTCTAAGGACCTGCGCGCAATTCAACACGTTGAGCGTTTGGCCAAAATGGGCATCGACTCGCTGAAGATCGAAGGCCGTACTAAGTCGTTCTACTATGTGGCCCGTACCGCCCAGCTATACCGTCAGGCCATCGACGATGCCGCCTCAGGCAAGAGCTTCGATCGCAGCTTGATGAACCAACTCGAAGGCTTAGCGCACCGCGGCTACACCGAAGGTTTCTTACGTCGCCACGTACATGATGAATATCAAAACTACGACTATGGCTACTCAGTCAGCGATACCCAACAATTTGTGGGTGAATTAACCGGTAAACGCAATCTGGCTGGCCTTGCCGAAATCGAAGTGAAGAACAAATTCTCTGTCGGTGATAGTGTTGAATTAATGACGCCACAGGGCAATATCAGTTTGACCATCGAACAACTCGAGAACCGCAAAGCCGAATCGGTTGAAGCGGGATTAGGTTCGGGCCATACCGTTTACTTGCCCGTGCCGAAAGAGGTTGATCTGAACCACGGCATTTTACTGCGTAACCTGCCCCAAGGTCAGGATACCCGCAACCCACACGAAGCAGGCTAAGGCATGGCATTACTGATCGACGACAGCTGCATCAATTGCGACATGTGTGAACCTGAATGTCCGAATCAGGCCATCACCATGGGGGAAGAAATCTATGAAATCGACCCAGACCGCTGCACTGAATGCGTAGGCCACTATGATAAGCCGACCTGCGTCTCCGTCTGTCCGATTGATTGTATTGACTCCGACCCTAACCGCGTCGAGTCCCACGACGAGTTGTTGGTCAAATTTGCCATACTCACACAAAAAATTTGAGTGAGCGCTAGCCGTCCAAGCTAAACAAAAAGCCCCGCAATATCAGCGGGGCTTTGTTTATCACTTGATTACAGCCAAGTTCGCATCAGCTTAAGCTTGGGGATTTAGCCAAAATCACCGTCGGTTTTGCCTCAAGCTGCAAACGCACAATGGCATCGGCCAGCTTTTCAATGCTTAAGCGAATGGGTGTCGGCAGGCTGGCAAACTCGATACTGAGCAGTAGATTTTTCACCTCAAGCCCTAACTCGGTATCGCCTTCGATGCTCAGTTTTCGTTGGAAAAACAGCGTATCAGGGTCTTCTTTTGCCGCGGCGACCAATAATAGCTCGGCGGAATTGGCACTAAAGCTAACCTGGGCATCGGTCAGCTCACGCACCTGCCAGCGGCCATCGAAACTCACTTCAAAATACAGATTTAAATCTTCAACCCGAATCGCAACCCACTTACCCGCCAAGAAATCTAACTCGCCATCTTCGGCCTGCGGCGCCAGCAGCTGCGTTAGGAGTTGGCTAAGCACCTTGGCCTTGAGGCTAAAGGGCACTTTGGAGAGTGGTAAGCGGATCAGCTTTGGGGTGAGTTCAAGCAGTTGTTTTGCAAGGTTTGCTGAAAAAACAGCGGACATAATCAGTTACCTAAGGATAAAAAACACTATATCTCCCAGTTTACCGAGATTTTATGATCTTAAACCTGTTTTAAATCAATTCACCGCCAATCAATCTTCCCTACACTCTGCCCCTGTTATTTTATCGGGAGCACCATTATGGAGTTGTTGTGTCCAGCAGGAAACCTGGCCTCGCTAAAGTCGGCGCTGCAGGCCGGAGCCGATGCTGTCTACCTTGGGTTAAAGGATGATACCAATGCACGTTCATTCGCGGGCTTAAACTTCACCCCCGCAAAATTACAGGAAGCCGCCGAGCTAACCCATCAGCGGGGCAAGAAAATCTTCCTCACCTTAAATACCTTTCCTAAGCCGAATGAGGAACACCGCTGGTATCAAGCCATTGACTTGGCGGCCAGCATTGGCGTCGATGCCTTAATCGTCGCCGATCTGTCACTGCTCGACTATGCCCATAGGCAATATCCGCATATTCCGCTGCATTTATCGGTACAGGCCAGCGCCACCAACTTGGGCGCACTGAGCTTTTATAAAGAGGCTTTTAATATCGCGCGGGTGGTGTTACCCAGAGTGCTGTCGATGAAACAAGTGCGCGATTTAGCTAAGGTCAGCCCAGTCGATTTAGAGGTCTTTGCCTTTGGTAGTCTGTGCATCATGGCCGAAGGCCGCTGCCACTTATCCTCCTATGTTACTGGCCAATCGCCAAACACTGGCGGCTCTTGCTCTCCGGCGAAACACGTGCGCTGGCAGGAACAGGGCCAAGACAGGCTGACTCGCCTCAACGAAGTCTTAATTGATAAATCAGGGCTCGATGAGCAAATGGGCTACCCAGTCGTCTGTAAGGGCCGTTATCTCACCCAAGACGATGATAAACCGCAATATCTGCTCGAGTCCCCCACCAGTTTAAATACCCTTAGCTTGCTGCCAGAGCTTGCCAAGGCGGGCATAGTGTCACTTAAGATTGAGGGGCGGCAGCGCAGCCCAGCCTATGTAGAGCAAGTGACTAAAGTTTGGCGTCAAGCGATGGATACTTATCTTAATCAGCCAGATAAATTCCAGACGCAGGCCCATTGGGAGCAAGCCCTCGCGAAAGTCTCCGAAGGCCAAATTACCACCTTAGGCGCCTACGAGCGTGACTGGCAATAGTCCTCGGATAACCACGAAGAAGAAACGATTATGAAAATTTCCCTCGGCCCATTGCTCTATTGCTGGGAAAAACAACAGGTCATCGACTTTTACCAGCAGGTGGCCAACAGTCAGGTCCCGTTAGTTTATGTGGGTGAAGCCGTTTGTAGCCGTCGACGCGAACTCAAGTTTGGCGACTATCTCGAACTGGCGAAAATGCTTAAATCTGCGGGTAAAGAGGTGGTGCTGTCGACGCTCGCCCTTATCGAAGCGCCCTCTGAATACACTGAACTTAAACGCCAAGTCGACAATGGCGAGTTTAGCATTGAGGCCAACGACATGGCGGGCGTGTATCTCGCCAAGGAGCACAAGCTGCCCTTTGTCTGCGGCGCCAGCATCAACAACTACAACCGCGCCAGTTTAGATATTTTGCAGCGTTTCGGCATGCAGCGCTTTGTGATGCCAGTAGAACTGTCGAAGACTTGGCTTAGCCAAGTGATAGAGAACAAGCCCGCATTCGAAGTCGAAGTGCTCGGTCATGGCTACTTGCCACTCGCCCACTCGGCGCGCTGCTTTACCGCGAGGCATCAACACTTATCGAAGGACAGCTGCGAAACCGTTTGCCGCCAATACAGCAAGGGCTTACTGGCGCAGACGCAAGAGGCGCAACCTTTGCTCAGGTTAAACGGCATCCAAACCCAGTCGGCCAGCTGTGTCGATTTACGCAGCGAAATCAATGAAATGCTAAAGATGGGCGTCGATGTGTTTCGGGTTTCGCCCAGCAGCTTAGCCTGTATCACTAAGGCCGATGCGCTGGTCGAGGCGTTAAAGACTGGGGCAACGGACGCTCAGTTTCCTCTTAGCGATGAGTACTGTAACGGTTACTGGTTTGGCGAAGCGGGACTGAAATCCTTAAGCTGATAGCATGATGGGTTAATCACTAAAATCACTCACTCGGGAGCTGGCTCCTGAGCGAGTGATTGTGGAGTAAGCAGTAGCGCTACCGTCCAACTTAATAAACTCCCAAGCGCAATCCACTCCAACAATGCTGGCCACCATAAATCGGGCCTAGGCAGTTGCAACACCATTTCTTGATAGAAGGGCCTGTCTCCCTCGGTTAAGCCCAGCTCTAATAAGGGGGCATAGAGAAAGGTCATCATACTCAGCAATACCACAAGCGCTAACAATAGCGTCCAAGGTTGTCGCCTTTGTGAATTAAGGCCAGCCCACAGCAGATAACAGATGGCACTCGAACTGCCGAAGTAGAAAAACCATTTCAGGGCTAGGATATGCAGGTGATACACATTGACCGGAAACAATCCCACGCAGGCCAAGGCTAAAAACGTTAGCGCCAGCGCGCAGTAAAAGGGATAGCCCCAAAAACCACTTACGGTTTGCAAGGATGAAAGGCAATAAAACACAATGCTTAAACTGCCAAAAAACAAGCCACCATTGAGCACCACAGCAAGAGCGGAATGCCCATAGGTTCCCAATTCACTCAAGGTATGATTCAAAAAGTTGAAGGCTCGAGTCTCGGTCTGATCGAAGCCTAACACGGCCACGCCTATCCCGAGCAATAATCCAAAAATACCAAGAAAACCAAACTTAGTGGCGAGCGAAAAACCTCTTGTCGCGACATTCATTTTTGTAACAGTCATGGATAATTTAGCTAAACAAAAGTAGTACTAACTTACATGGAATTGAAAAGAATTAAAGCGGCGTTCATCCTCTTTAGGAGAAATATTTTATTTCACCACTATTTACGCTTATTTAGTCACTCGCGCGCAGCGCCCGTCCTTAGTCAATATTCAATTTAAAATATGCAAATACCGAGTAAAAACCGCATAAAAATGCACAACTCATTCAGAAACGCTGAGCTTATTGTCGGCGATAACCTCGCTATTACAATTCGCGTTAACTGCTTCACATTGTATGGAGAGCGGCAGAAGAACTAATCGTATTAACGGATAAAAAAACCGCAAAAGCGGAATATTCGAAGAATCTAAGGGAAAATTTTGTACAAAATCCCCCATGGCCACTAACAATATCAAGAATAAAACAACTCGATAAACCCGCTGCAACACCAAGATTTAATTGCATGATTTAGTTATCAAAACATCTAGCTTTCGCTAAATATCCGCCAAGATAAGCATTCAGAAATAGCCCAAATAACTATGCTATTTTGCTGCTTATCTCAAACAAATTTCCGAATCGTTTTACATAGCGGCGCTAAGCGAGTAATCTTCCCCCTTCTCGATTTTGAGTTGAATGAAAATGCACCTAACATCCGCCTAAGATGCGGCTTTGAGGGGCAATTTGTTCAAGTTTATTTGTGCGACTCGTACTTTTAAGGTGTACACCATTGGCTACTGAACATAAAAACCGCAACATTAAGACGATACTCACCTTTATCGTCCCTTCGCTGATCGGTCTGCTGCTGTTTATGACCCCTATCAGCTACAACGATGCGATTACCATTCCCATCGCAATCATCTCTAAAGCACTGCAAAGCGTGTTAAGCGATGTATTAACCTTAATCGTGACTGTGATTGTTGTCGCCATGGCCTTGGCCTCTGTGTTGACTAAGTTACTCAAACCTAAGTTTGTGCTGAACAATCACTTCCTCAATGGTTTACTTAACATCAGCCCGCTCTGGCTTGCGACGCGCGTCGTCGGCGCCGTCTTTATCGTGCTGACCTACTTTGGCATTGGCCCCGAAGCCATCAACTCTTCAAGCACTGGCGCCTTAGTACTGAACGACCTGTTGCCTGTACTCTTCTCGGTGTTTATCTTCGCCGGTATGTTACTGCCGCTACTGTTAAACTTCGGTCTATTAGAGCTCTTTGGCACCCTGCTGACCAAGGTAATGCGCCCCGTGTTTAACCTGCCAGGTCGCAGCGCCATCGACTGCATGGCCTCTTGGTTAGGTGATGGTAGCGTTGGGATTTTGCTGACCAGCAAGCAATACGAAGCGCGGTTTTACACCCAAAGGGAAGCCGCGGTTATCGGTACGACCTTCTCGGCGGTGTCAATTACCTTCAGCTTAGTGGTGATCTCGCAGGTGAAGTTGGAGCAAATGTTTGTCCCCTTCTACCTGACCGTATGTTTAGCGGGTTTTGCGGCGGCCGTGATTGTGCCTAAGCTGCCACCACTGTCGTGGAAAAAAGATAACTATATCGACGATACGCCACGTCAACCTGACGATGAGATGATCCCCGCAGGACACGGTGCACTCTCTTGGGGCTTTGATAAAGCACTCGAGAAAGCTGCCAGTGCTGGTGGTGTCAAAGCCGTTTTAAATGAAGGCGTTAAAAACGTTATCGATATGGTATTTGGCATTATCCCAGTGGTAATGGCCATTGGTACTACGGCGCTGATCATCGCCGAGCATACGCCTATCTTCAATTACTTAGGTATGCCGTTTATTCCATTACTGGAACTGCTGCATATCCCAGAAGCGACCGAAGCCTCTAAAACTATCGTTGTTGGCTTTGCCGATATGTTTATCCCGTCGATTTTAGCCAGCTCTATCGAATCGGATATGACCCGCTTTGTGATTGCCGCGTTATCAGTCACCCAGCTAATTTATATGAGTGAAGTGGGCGCGCTGCTGATTGGCAGTAAGATCCCAGTGAATTTTGTTGAGCTATTCGTGGTGTTCGTACTGCGTACCTTAGTGACTCTGCCAGTGATTGCCGGCGTGGCTCACCTGCTGTTCTAAGCGCAACATCACCTTAAATATCAAGGGGAGTCAGATTAACTGACTCCCCTTTTTTGTATCACTTATAAATGCATTCATTAACGAACTCATACACAAACAAGCAGTTTTGATTACTTCGTTGAGTGTGGGTTAGTCGTACAAACTCCACTCGTTACCATATAACTCAGTTTTACAGGAAGTCATTTAGCATTTCTGGATACTACTGCTGAAGGATAAAGCTTGGCTGTTTAACTCTTTAAGTACTGGCTTTTGGTGAGCCATGGCATTCTCTCACCGACACGCAACAAGTCCATCCGTGGATGCTCGACCGCCCCGTCCGTGGGGCGGACGGTCGTCTCGCTAATCACCATGGCTCACCCGTTTAACATCGGTATAGCCTGTTAGTTTTAAAGCAGATATGTAATTCGTATAGGGACAAAAGCGTGTTAGATCCCCAACACTAATTTTTGAGTTTCGGATTAAAATTTCTATGGGTTTAACGCCTCAATAACCGGCGCGGTTTTGCCGCGTCCGGCACGCGAAGCGTGCGTAGTTAATTGACTTGTTATGAGTCTTCTAGGCTATCAATGACCTCATCAATAACTTTGAAAATTACTTTATAAGGTGCCTTAAAGTACTCTCTTTTTGGGTTAACTCTATACTCGCTTAGCTTCTCATGGATAAGCTTTTCAGCAAGAACACAGTCATTAACATCCCATTCTTGCATGACGTGAAAATGATCTGGAGAGCTGGTGCTACCAGAAAGCTCCTTTGATCTTTCTTCAGGATTCCTTCTAGTTAAACCAACTTTGAAAACATTTTTGTCATGAGCTGCGGAGCGCATAACATATATAAACCCTTCGTTATCTGCACTAGATGAATTTGACACAACTTTAACTGAAATAGGCTTATTAGATGTTTCTTTCCATTCGAGAGTTTTACTAACCCAAGTGCGACCTTGTATTGGTGAATTGTTTTTATCTTCACCTTTGGATTGAAAAGGTAATTTTTTCCAGTAACCTGATGTTTCAACTCTTAACTCTGGGGCTAAAAACTCTCGGCGTGAAGGATGATTACGATTAATAGGCTGAATGTTCTCAACGTTTCTGAAAGCTATCTTCAAGTCAACCCTAGCTAGTTTATTAGCTTTTTTAAAACTGGGTTTATTTCTATTTTGACCAAATTCTGTCGGGTGTCTCTCTATAGAAATTGTATCTTCATATTCATTTCTGAAAACAGGGAGAAATAATGCTGTTTTACATAACTCAAATAATGGGGTGTACTCTTCAATTTTGATATTTTGTGTTTTGAACGCTTCTTCAAGCTCTTTAGAATGAAAATTTCCTTCATGATCTAGAAAACAATCCATATCATCACTCAAACCAGTAAAACTTCTACCCGCATCTTGATATATATAACGCGCATCGATAGTTGATGACTCCATATCAAAGCGAACTAGAACTATAGTTCTCCACAAATTACTATTTGGAAGCAAAGGTACAGCTTCGACTTTTAAGGATTCGTCAGGGTTTATTCCGTTAAAACACTGCGCTTTAGACATATCAATGTCTAAGGATTTTGTTTTTTCATTCAGGTCGCATTTTTGTCCCGCAAGCATAACAACTGAAACTTCATTTTTATGCTTAACAAGTGAGATAGATAAGATGCCAAATTCTTCATCAGCAGTTGTGGAAAACAAAAAGTTAGAAGGATCATCAACAGAATTAAATGAATAAACTGTACCATCTTCAACAAATTCATTTAGGTTACCTATATCACAGGGGCAATCCTCCGAGGTTACAAAATTAAGAAAATCATCAAAAGAAAAAATACAATCAATTTCGTTATTAATAATAAAAGTTGCTGATGGTGGTATAAAAGTATTAAAAGCTTCAACTACATTGAATGAGCCAGGTAGTTGGTGTAAAGAATGATTGAAAACCCTATTATTATATTCTGTATTGTATTCTCTTAATAAAGTATCGGCGGGCAATCCAGCACCATTTAATTCTTGAACTATGCAAGTGGCTACAGCTTCGTTGAATATTTTCTTCGTATACTCTTTTACGAATGGATTGTTCTCATTTTTCTTGATGTGTTTTTGTAGAATATGCCACTCAGGGGTTCCTTCACGAGGAATTGCAACTTTCCCTATTTCTTTCATTCGATCGCGATGCACAGAGTTCTCCATTAAGACTCATAACATTTTATTCGTGCGCATGCGCGTTTACCTCGTTGGACCAGTGAAAACGTGCATTGTTAACTATCTGTATACAAAGAACTTATCAGCTTTCTGCCAAATACACCATCTGGAAAAACGCGCATGCGCGTTTTCCAAACCTATTAACTAAAACTCAGCCTCTATAGTCAATTGATTTTATAGCGTTTTATTTATTACGCATGGAATTAGTGCGCACTAATTTTGTCTAAAAATAATACCAAAACACCTAAATTTAAATATGACTGTATAGCCATACATTATTAGCCGTTTAGCGGTAGGGCCAAACATAGGTAACTAGATGAAAATTTGTATGGCAACAAGAGTAGGTATTTTCGATTGAGATAACGAGCTGAAACACGAAAAGGGATAAAAGCTTTTAGCCAAATGAACAGTTCAATGGTCGTTAAGATTGCCATTGTTGCAACTGTGACCGTTGGCGGCATGGATGCCGCCGTCGAGCCCTCAAGGATGAGTTCATGGCGTGTCACAGGGGAAACAATGACAATTCATCCAGCACACCAAGCGATAATACAATCTAGCTTTAGGCAAAAGTAAGTTAAATCCTCCAGCCAGTTCTCATTGCATCCAGATCCAAATCTTGATGGTTAAGTTCAAGTTAATCCAACTTACTGTCATCTGCATGTCACTTAAGCTTCATCATTCAGTCAAAGCTCGTCACTAATCTCTAAGGCAGTCAACAGCCGCATAGGGTGAATATGAGATGACTGGAGCTAATTACAGGGGACTTGATCGCACGCTTATCGACGCACTCAAGACTCCCCGCAACTCTTCCCGTAACACTCCTTCCAACTCTTCCGACAATGCTCCATCCAGTGTTTACGACACTTCCTTCTCAACCCCACATATTGCCAACGCCAGCAACGCCGCAAATAGCCAAACCATCACAGTCAACGCCCTCTGGCTATCGGATATCCATCTCGGTTGTAAGGATTGCAAAGCCGACTATCTGTTAAGCCTATTAAATACCGTGCGTTGTCAGCACTTGTATCTGGTCGGCGATATTGTGGATTTATGGGCGCTCAAACGCCGCCTGCACTGGCCCGAGAGCCACAATAAGGTATTGCAAAAGCTGATTGAACTGGCACAAAACGGCACTCAGGTGATGTATCTGCCGGGTAACCACGATGAGTTAATCAAGCCCTATGCCGAACTGACACTATTGAATATCAAGATAGCTCGCCAACATATTCATCAGGGGATTGGCGGCCACAAACTGTTAATGCTGCATGGCGATCAGTTCGATGCCGATGTTTGCGTTGGCCGCTTCTACGCCATCTTGGGCGATCATCTCTACGACTTGTTGCTGTTCCTCAACCGCAATCTCCATCGCCTGCGAGAGCGTTTAGGCTACCCGTATTGGTCACTCGCCAGCTATATAAAATCCCGCGTTGGCAAGGCGCAGACGGCTATCGCCCGTTTTCGCCAAGCCGTAGTGAATTATGCCCAGCACTATGATGTGGATGGCGTGATCTGCGGCCATATCCACCAGCCAGAGTTATCGGTTCACGCTCGAGATAACCAATACAGCACGCCGGATAAGCGCCAGATAATCTATGCCAATGATGGCGACTGGGTCGAAAACTGCAGCCTGATCACCGAAACCTTAAACGGGGAATTACAGCTCTGCCGCTGGAACGAGCAAAGCGTAAACCTCGATATTCTGAGCAGTATTGTGCTGGCGCAAACGCCACCCAAAGCGCCTGTTAACGCCCCAAAACCTATTCCACAAACGGCCACACACAGCCCCAAACAAGCAGAAATCCAACCAAGGGATGTCGCCTAATCATGACCCCATTAACACCTCATACCCCAAACGCTGATTCATTAAGCTCTAACACATTAAGCGCCAACGCATTAACGCAGAACACAGCAAGCGGAGCAGTAGCCATGCCACTGCCCGCCTTAAAAGCCAGTTCGATGATCTTTACCGTCGATAATGTGGTGGAGCAAAACCTGCCCGCCCTCAAGGATAAACCTTGGTTAGCCAAGCCGACTAAGGCCATGCTGCGTTACCTGTTGAATGAAAAACAATGTAACGAGATAGCCAACCAATTTGCCTATCTGCAAGGGGTCGATTTTGTCGAGCAAGTGCTCGCCAGCTTCGATTTTAGCTTTACCGTGCCCGCCAACGAGGTCGAAAATATTCCCTGTGAGGGCCGCGTGGTGATCTTCGCCAATCATCCGATTGGCTCCCTCGATGCGCTTGCCCTGATTAAACTCGTCAGCGAAATTCGCCCCGATATCAAGGTTGTGGCGAACGAGCTCCTGATGGCGCTCGAACCTTTGCATTCAATCCTACTGCCAGTGCGCAATATGACGGGCGGCACGCCGAAACAGCACCTCGAAAAAATCCACCAGCATCTGCGTAATGAAGGCGCGGTACTGATTTTCCCGTCGGGAGAAGTCTCTCGCCTGCGCCCGAGCGGCGTGCGCGATACCCAGTGGCACTCGGGCTTTTTGAAGATGGCGATTTCCTGTAATGCACCGCTGCTGCCAATCTTTTTGGATGCTAAAAACTCGGCCACCTTCTACGGCGCCTCGATGATTTACAAACCCTTAGCCACATTGCTATTGGTCAAGGAGATGTTTAAACAGGCCAAACGCAATATGCCCATTCGTATCGGCGAGCTTATCCCGAACGAAGCCGTACGCTCGATGGACTTTCCGCTAAAGACCAAGATAAAACTGCTTAAAAATCATCTGTATCGCATCGGTAAAGATAAAGACCCACTGTTTATCACCCAAAGCGCCATCGCCCACCCTGAGTCGCGCCGAGAGCTACAGGCGGCGCTGCAACAATGTGAACTCCTCGGCGAAACCCAAGATAACAAGCTGATTTATTTGTATCAGCATCAGGACAGCAACCCCATCATGCGCGAAATTGGGCGCCTGCGGGAAATCGCCTTTCGCGCCGTTGGCGAAGGCACGGGCAAACGCCGAGATATCGATAAATATGATTCCTACTACCAACATCTGGTGCTGTGGGATAAAGAGCAGTTTGAAATTGTCGGCGCCTATCGTTTCGCCAGCGGCGAGCAAGTGCTAAATCGCTACGGCGACAACGCCCTCTACAGCCAATCCCTGTTCCAATATGCCGACGGTTTTATGCCCTTTGTTAAACAAGGCTTAGAACTTGGCCGCAGCTTTGTGCAGCCCAAATATTGGGGCAAACGCAGTCTCGACTACCTCTGGTTTGGCATTGGCGCCTTCCTCGCCAAACATCCCGAATACCGCTACCTGTTCGGCCCTGTTTCCATCAGTAATCAACTGCCTGGCAGCGCGCGGGAGATGTTAGTGCATTTCTACTCCAAGGAGTTTGCGCCAGCACAGCAGCTAGCGGTGTCAATGTCGCCCTTTGGCTTGTCCAAGCAGCGTAAGTTGCAGTTGGATGAACTCTATTCGGGCGAGGATTACCAAAGCCACTTTAAGCAACTCAAACAAATGCTGGCGAGTATGGGCGCCGCGGTACCAACCCTGTACAAGCAGTATGGCGAGCTGTGTAAGCAGGATGGGGTGAAGTTTCTCGCCTTTGGGATCGATGCCGATTTTGGTGACTGTGTCGATGGCTTAGTCTTGGTCGATACCCATAAACTGAAGGGGAAAAAGTACCAGCGTTATATCGGCGCCCATTTACCCGAAGACTTACGCAACCCCTTGATGGCAGAGGACGAAACCGACGAACAGGATTAGGCACAAATCCGCCCTAATACATTGGCTAAATAAACATCGGTCTGTTATAAGTATCTGTAATACAGTGCATTAACGATACACGTCCTAGGAAGGGGTTTATCATGCCGATCATTATCGCCGATATTATGCGTACCCGAGTCGTCACGGTCGAAATGGACGATCGCTTAACCGTGGCGAAGGATATTTTCGATCAGGCAAACTTCCACCATCTGCTGGTGGTGGATGAATATAAACTCGAAGGGGTATTGTCGGAGCGCGACTTACTGCGTGCCATCAGCCCGAATTTGGGCAGCAGTGCCGAAACCGCTAAGGATCTCGAAACCCTACAAAAACGCGTCCATCAGGTGATGACCCGTAATCCCGTTACCGTTGCGCCACATGTGTCGCTCGATGCTGCGACGCACACCCTGCTAGAACACAATATTGGCTGTTTGCCCGTGCTCGATAATGGCGATTTGGTCGGGATAGTGACTTGGAAGGATTTACTGCGAGCCTATTGTGAACACAATGAGGTCAATGAAAGCGAGTGCTAACGGCACTCGCTTTCAACTTTATAAACTAGATCGCCCAGCCGCCCATATAGAAGGCCACAAGACCCAGCGTAATGGCGAGCACGCCTAACTTAAGCTGACGGATTTCACCGCTAAAAATGCGGCCAACCACTAAAGTCACAAAGCCAAGCATAATACCCGTCACAATGTTACAGCTGAGGATGATGAATACGGCGCAGGTTAATCCCGCCATCGCATCGACCTTGTCATTAAAGTCCAGCTTAGTCACATTGCTGAGCATCAATAGCCCCACATACATCAACGCAGGCGCCGTAGCATAGGCAGGCACTAAATAGCTGAGTGGCGCTAAAAACACCATCAGCAGGAATAATCCGCCCACTATAGTCGCGGTTAAACCCGTCTTACCGCCCGCCGCAGTACCCGCTGCCGATTCGATATACACGGCAGCAGGAGCGCCACCAACGATACCCGCAAACATGCTGCTCACAGAATCTGACGTTAATGCCTTGCCACCGCCGACGATATTATCGTCTTTATCCAGCAGATTGGCTTGCCCCGCGACCGCACGGATGGTGCCAGTGGCATCAAAAATCGCCGTCATCACCAGCGCCAGTACAATCGGTAATACCACAGGATTCAAGGCGCCCATAATATCCATTTGGCCAATCAGCGAGTGCTCAGAGGTAAAATCAGGCACGGCGAAGAAACCTTGGAATTTAACGCTTGGATCAAACACTAAACCGAACAGGGATAGGCCGATAATCACCAATAAAATCCCGCCGGGTACGCCGCGACGCTCTAAACCGATAGTGGCCGCTAACCCCAGTACGGTGGCGATAACGGGCAGGCTGTTAATGTCGCCTAACTTCACTGGCAGACCCGCGTCATTGGCCACAATCAACTGCACACTGTTAGTGGCAATTAAGAGTAAAAACAAGCCAATACCGATACCTGTACCATGGGCAATCCCCTTGGGTAAGTTAGCCAGCACCCATTGACGCACGCCCGTGACACTCACGACGGTAAAAATCACCCCCATCCAAAAGATGGCGCCTAAGGTCACAGGGATACTCATGCCCTGACCTAACACTAAACCGAAGGCGGTAAAGGCGGTGAGTGAAATCGCACAACCAATGGCCATGGGTAGATTTGCCCAGAGCCCCATCAGCAGCGAGCCGAAGGAGGCAATTAAACAGGTGGCGACGAACACGGCGCCGGGATCGAATCCCGCTTTGCCTAACATATTGGGTACCACAATCACTGAGTACACCATAGCGAGGAAGGTGGTTAACCCTGCAATCACTTCTTGGCGAACAGTGCTACCACGTTGTTGAATTGAAAAAAAACGGTCCAGAAACGAACCAGAGGGTACGGCTGTTGAACTCAATTGCTCAGACATATCTTGTTATACCTTGTGATCTCTTAAAATAGGGTCGATACCAATTGGCTTAACCATTGGCGACGCTGGCTGCGGCAGATTAGAGCCCCAAATCCAATGACTTGGGTGAGAGATCCACATCATTCTCCTACATCGGGAAAAATCCATGATCTGCAAGCAGTGACGCTTTGCATCGTTAAAATGGCTTCAACGAGACAAACGCAGCCTTTGTTGGGCGCGGATAATACTGTAAACGCCGCCAGATAGCTAAGACCTCGCCTGCACTTCAGTAAATAATTAGCGAAAAAATTCAAAATCAGTGTTTAAAAAAACGCCTAAACCGCACAACAAACTGCCGAGTTCGATCACAGAAATTAGATTAACTCTCTGTCAGTAAAACAAAAAGTCATCGGCTTTTTAAAATTTTCATAATTTTTCATATATTGTCAAAGCCCATTCATCCCTGCAGGCAAGTCCATTCACATCTCCCCTTTATAGTGCTCCCATCAAAAATCGCTTTCGAACGGAGCTCTTCCCAATGACAAAGCCCACTATGCAAACATCGGATAAGTCCTCACGCAGCAATGAGTTAAAGGCGCTGGGATTCATCATTTTCATACTCTTTCCCGCACTGACTGTCGCGGGGATCAGTCTCTACGGTTTCATCATTTGGATGATCCAAGCCTTCGGCGGCGTTGTCGGCCACTAATTCACTGATACTTTGAGGACGCTATTATGAAGTGGTTAACCAACCTCTGGCGCACACTAAACAAACCCACAAAAGCTCTCACCTTAGGCGCTGTCAGCATCAGTGCTTTTATCATGGGCATCATCTTCTGGGGCGGATTTAACACCGCACTGGAAGCCACCAACACCGAAGCCTTCTGTATCAGCTGCCACAGTATGGAAAGCAAGCCATACCAAGAATTACAGGAAACTGTGCATTGGTCGAATCACTCTGGCGTGCGCGCCACCTGCCCTGACTGCCACGTGCCCCACAACTGGAGCCGTAAGATTGCCCGTAAGATGGAAGCTTCCCACGATGTTTGGGGCTGGTTATTCAACACGGTCAACACCCCTGAAAAATTTGAAGCTAAACGCCTCGAAATGGCGAGCCGCGAATGGAAACGTTTCGATCGCGACAATTCTCTGGCCTGTAAAAACTGCCACAACTACAACTCCATGAAGTGGGAAAGCATGTCTCCACTGGCGCAAAAACAGATGAAACGCGCCGCCGAAATCGACCAAAGCTGTATCGATTGCCACAAAGGTATTGCCCACCATTTACCTGAAATGGGCACGGCCCGCGCACCCGAACTCATCGCCGAAGTGGGCGCTGGCGTCAGCTCAGTCGAAACCAACCAAACCTACTACAGCGCCCTGACTAAGCCACTGTTCTTTAGTGAAAAAGGTGACGTTGAAGCCGGTACCTTAAACGTGGCCACTAAAGTCAAAGTGCTCGAAACCCAAGGTAAGCGCATCAAAATTGGCATCGATGGCTGGCGTAAGAAAATCGGCGCAGGCCGCGTGATATACATGGACTTTGGGGTAAACATTCTGTCGGCGCAGTTAAGCAAAGATGCAGCCGAAACCGAAGGTGTTATCCAAACCTTTGAAGAGAAAGAAGACCCAATGACAGGCCTGAAATGGCAACGGGTTGAAGCCCAAATCTGGACCGATAAGGATTACCTGCTCACCGAGCTGCAACCACTCTGGGGCTATGCCCGCGACACGTTCCGCTCAAGCTGTAGCGTGTGCCACACCCAGCCAGATGAAGCGCATTTCGATGCCAATACCTGGCCTGGCATGTTCCAAGGCATGTTGGCCTTCGTGAACATGGACCAAGACACCCAAGCGCTAGTGCAGAAATACCTGCAGGAACATTCGTCAACCTTCGTGAAAAAAGAGCACTAATTCGGGAGTAATACCATGAACAGAAGAGACTTTTTAAAAGGCTTAGCCTCAACCTCTTTCGTTGCTTTAGGTGGCAGCTCAGTGTTAGCGCCCTTAAACGCGCTGGCCAGCACAGGTTTAAATGAAGACGAATGGCTGACTACTGGCTCACACTTCGGCGCCTTCAAAATCAAACGTAAAAACGGTGTGATTGCCGAGGTCAAAGCTTTCGATTTAGATAAATATCCAACGGATATGATTAACGGTATCCGTGGTATGGTCTATAACCCATCTCGCGTGCGTTACCCTATGGTTCGCTTAGACTTTTTACTGAAAGGCCATAAGAGCAATACCCAGCAACGGGGAGATTTCCGTTTCGTTCGTGTGACCTGGGATAAAGCATTAAAGCTGTTTAAACACTCACTCGATGAAGTCCAAACCAAGTACGGTCCATCGGGCTTACACGCGGGGCAAACCGGCTGGCGCGCCACCGGGCAACTGCATTCCAGCACCAGCCATATGCAGCGTGCGGTGGGGATGCACGGCAACTACGTGAAGAAAATCGGTGACTACTCCACAGGTGCAGGCCAAACCATTCTGCCCTATGTGTTAGGTTCAACCGAAGTATATGCCCAAGGCACCTCTTGGCCGCTGATCTTAGAAAACAGCAGCACTATCGTGCTCTGGTCAAACGATCCTTACAAAAACCTGCAAGTGGGTTGGAACGCCGAAACCCATGAGGCCTTCGCTTACCTCGCGCAGTTAAAAGAGAAGGTCAAACAGGGCAAGATCCGCGTGATCAGTATCGACCCTGTGGTCACCAAAACTCAGGCCTACCTTGGCTGTGAACAGTTGTATGTTAACCCACAGACTGACGTGACGCTGATGCTGGCCATCGCCCATGAGATGATCACCCAAAAACTTTACGATGATAAATTTATCCAAGGCTACAGCTTAGGCTTCGAAGAGTTTGTGCCTTACGTAATGGGCACTAAAGATGGTATCGCCAAAACCCCTGAGTGGGCAGCGCCAATCTGTGGGGTTGAGCCACACATCATTCGCGATCTGGCGAAAACCTTAGTTAAGGGCCGCACTCAAATCATGATGGGTTGGTGTATTCAGCGCCAACAACACGGTGAGCAACCTTACTGGATGGCCGCAGTCCTCGCGACCATGATAGGTCAAATTGGTTTGCCCGGCGGCGGCATCAGCTATGGTCACCACTACTCTAGCATTGGTGTACCTGCAACAAACGCAGCGGCGCCCGGCGCCTTCCCCCGTAACTTAGACGAGAACCAAAAACCCCTGTTCGACAGCACCGACTTTAAAGGCGCGAGCAGCACTATTCCCGTCGCCCGTTGGATTGATGCGATCCTCGAACCCGGCAAAACCATTGATGCCAACGGTTCGAAAGTGGTGTATCCCGATATTAAGATGATGATTTTCTCGGGTAATAACCCATGGAACCACCATCAAGACCGTAACCGCATGAAGCAAGCCTTCCATAAACTGGAATGCGTGGTCACTATCGATGTGAACTGGACGGCAACTTGCCGCTTCTCCGACATAGTGCTGCCCGCCTGCACCACCTATGAGCGCAACGATATCGACGTATACGGCGCCTATGCTAACCGCGGTATTTTGGCGATGCAGAAGATGGTCGAGCCGCTATTTGAAAGTTTGTCAGACTTTGAAATCTTCACTCGTTTTGCCGCGCTGATGGGTAAAGAGAAAGAATACACCCGTAATATGAGCGAAATGGAGTGGATAGAAACCCTCTATAACGAGTGTAAAGCCGCGAACGCGGGTAAGTATGAGATGCCAGATTTTGCCACCTTCTGGAAGCAAGGTTATGTGCACTTTGGTGATGGCGAACTGTGGACACGCCACGCCGACTTTAGAAACGACCCAGAAATCAATCCATTAGGTACGCCTTCTGGCTTGATTGAAATCTTCAGCCGTAAGATTGAACAGTTCGGTTATGACGACTGCCAAGGCCATCCAATTTGGATGGAAAAAGCCGAGCGTAGCCATGGCGGCCCGGGGTCGGACAAATATCCTGTGTGGCTACAATCTTGCCACCCGGATAAACGTCTGCACTCACAGATGTGTGAGTCGAAGGAATACCGCGAAACCTACACAGTCAACGGCCGCGAACCCATCTATATCAGCCCTGTGGATGCCAAAGCGCGCGGCATTAAAGATGGCGATATAGTGCGTGTCTTTAACGACCGTGGCCAACTGTTAGCGGGCGCCGTGGTATCGGATCGCTTCCCTAAAGGCGTAGTGCGAATTCATGAAGGCGCATGGTATGGCCCTGTGGGTAAAGATGGCAGCGTCGAAGGCGGCGCCGAAATCGGTGCCCTGTGTAGCTATGGCGACCCGAATACTCTGACCTTAGACATTGGCACCTCGAAGTTGGCTCAAGCCTGCTCAGCCTATACTTGTCTGGTCGAGTTTGAGAAATACCAAGGCAAAGTCCCTAAGGTCAGCTCCTTCGATGGTCCTATCGAAGTCGAAATCTAACCGAGCCCACAAGGCGATGCGCCTAGTCAACTAGGCGCATTCCACTGTTATTCTTGAGGAACATGCGATGAGCAATGTCGATATCAATCATGCCAGAGCCTTAGTGTATCAGCTGCTGTCTTCTCTGTTTGCCCGTGAAATTGATGAGCAGCGCCTTAAGCAACTCACCAGTGAGCAAGCGCAGCAATTCTGGACACAACTGGGTTATGCGCCCGAGTTTAGTGCACCAGTCGCCAGCATACAGAAGGTGCTGAATGGCTTAACGAGCGATGAAGCCTTGCTCGAACTTGCCGCCGATTATTGCGGTTTATTCCTCGTAGGCACAAAGCACAGCGCGTCGCCCTATGCCAGCCTGTACTTGAGCCCCGAGGAAGAACCCTTGCTATTTGGGCAGCAGCATCAACAAATGAGCGAGTTTTTACACCAGAGCAAACTGCAAGTGCAGAGTCACTTCCCTGAACCTGCCGATCACTTAGCCGTGATCCTCGCCTATATGGGACACTTAACTTGTCACAGTGAAGATGCTGCCCAGTTAAGCTTCCTAAATGCTTGTATAGACTCTTGGTTAGCCAAGTTTGTCGCCAAGGTCGTTGAGTGCGATAGCAAACACAGCAATGGCTTTTACAGCGCTCTCGCCACACTCACCCTCGCTTGGGTGCAGCAAGATAAACAGCAGTTAGAACAGGCAATGCATTGATCGCCACCAGCCTAAAGCCCGAGTAGCGTTAAACCCGAGTTGCATTAAGACTCAAGTTGATGCCTCATGTCCCGCCCTAGAATTAATTAACGAAATGCGGCTCCCAAGGGAGCCGATTTTTTATTCCTCGATTTGCATCGATTAGGCAGAAATACGCGCTGAAAGAGCGACTCATAGTGCTAACGTCCTGTCGCGAATACTTTGCTGCTAATCCCGTGCATCTAATCCAGTGTTGCTAGCCTGTGTTGCAAGCCACTGCTCAAGCGCTGTTATCGACGCCTGCCAGCAGGTGGTTAATTCAGCCACGGCTTTGCTATCCAATCCATTTTCCCCTGTGGTGTTGAGTGTTTTCTCCCACTGCTGACAACACTGGGTCAGTGCTTTTAGCCCCATGCTGGCACTGCTGCCCTTAAGCGCATGCAATAGTTTTGCGCCTTCGCTGAAATGCGCCACAGCGCTTAGCGCCGAGAGTCGCTCAATTTGCTCGGCACTGGAGGTGCGATAGAGCGCCAACATATCACTCACGGCTTTCACGCCTAAAACCTCAAGATCTTGCTGTAACTGGTTAAGATCTAACAAGGTTTCAGCTTGATGGCTCTGGCGGGTAGGTTCTGCCTGACTCGGTGATTGAAGTGATTGCGGCGATGACTCGCCTAGTGAAGTCGGCATTGAAGCAGGCACACGCGCAACACCCAACCATTCAGTCAGGGTTTGCAGGCTCAAGGGTTTAGCTAACACAGTATCAAACCCCGCCTCCCGATACAGGCTAAGATCCTCCGTCTGCATCTGCGCGGTAAAGGCGGCAAACTTCACCTTGTCATTGGCGAATAACGCCTTTAACTGGGGTAATAGCGTGAGTCCCGAGCCATCACTCAGCTGAATATCGAGCATCACGGAATCGAATGCCTTATCGCCACTGACATGCGCCAGCGCCTGCTGACAACTGATGACCAAACTGGAACTGTGGCCTAAATGCGCCAAAAATCCCTGCGCGACCATGGCATTGACCTTGTTGTCTTCAATCACTAACACCCGTTGGGGATTAACCCGTTTTTGCACCTGAGTTTGCGTATCTAATGCCCTATCACACTGGGTAAAGCTCAGCTCAAAACCAAACTCACTGCCCTTGCCTGGCTCGCTCTTGACCCAAATGCCTGGCCCCTGTGCATCCATCAGTTCAACTAACTGTTTGCAGATGGCAAGCCCTAAGCCTGTCCCACGGCTGCGCCCCTGATTAGGCAATACGCAGTAAGGCATAAATAATTGCTCGCGCACCTCGGGCGCAATCCCCACGCCGGTATCGGCCACCACAAAGGTCAACTTATCGCCTCGTACGCTGACATTGAGACTCACGCCGCCTTCGGGGGTGAATTTAATGCCGTTACCAATCAAGTTAAACAACACTTGCCTCAGCTTAGGGCCATCAATCTGAATACACGCGGGTAACTGGGGACGATTCAGCCTTAGGCTCAATCCCGCTAAATTGGCGCCCGCCACCATAATCGCCAGCACTTCATCGAGCAGGGCGTTGATATCCGTTGGCCGCGGCTCATTGGTTAAATTACCCTGCTCGAGGCGGGAGAAATCGAGAATATCGCTCAGCACGGTTTGCAGCAGCGTGCCGCTGTATTGCGACAACGCGAGCATCTGTTGCTGCGAGGGCGGTAACTGACTATGGCCGAGCAGGGTGAGCGTCCCGAGTAAGCCATTGAGTGGGGTGCGGATTTCATGGCTCATGGTCGCCAAGAATTGGGATTTTGCCTGACTCGCCTCCTCGGCAACGATTCTTGCCTTAGCGTGGCCTTTGGCCTCCGCATCGAGGCGCAGGTTAGCTTCCGCCAATTCCTGCGTGCGCATGGCCACGGTTTGTTCGAGGGCCTTTTTATGCTCGGTCAGCTCATCGGCGACCTGGCGTAAATCCGTCTGCAATTTCAGGTTATGGGCGGTTTTTCGCTTAAATGCCTCGATAGCATTGGCCATGGCGGTCAATTCATCGTCGCCGTGGGCATCGAGGCTCACATTGGTGTCCCCTAAACTTAAGCGCGACATGGCCTCGGTCGCCTGATTTAACCTCAAGGCAATACCGCGATAAATCACTCGATAGACCACGACCGCCATGATAACCAACATTAATATGCCCGTGCCCCACAGCCCCAAACGGGCGTAAGACAACTGCATTAAGTAATCACTGCGCGCCAGCTCCGCCCGCTGTTGCTGTTGATTAAGCGCACTGTCCACCAGCGTGTTGAGGCTATAGAGTTTTTCCGCTAACTCCTGCTGCTGACGCTGTTGGCGCTGCAGGCTTTGACTCAGTTCTCGCTGTAATTTAATGATTTTTGGGGTATGAAGAAGGAGTGCCAGCTCCGCCTTTAGCGCATTGAGCCTGCCGGGGTCGCGGATAAGCTCAGCCACTGTGGTGAGCGCCATTAAATCGATACCCACCTCTGCCGCTGGCGCCTCAGTGGTTGCCAGCTCGATAGCCGTCCCTTGCTTTGGATGATCTGGATGATTTGGATGATTCTGCGCCATGGGGTGGGATGGTGCAGTGCTGGCAAAGGTGGCCAATAAACGGGGAACACTCAATTGCAGTTCGGACTGTAATTCGGATGCCTCAAATAACTGACTGAGCAGCGCAATTTGATGCACTAACTTGAGTGCGCGGTTGAGCTGCTCCTGCACATCTAACTCTCGCTCAATCACATCATCGAGTAATTGGCCACTGCGCTTATCCCCCGCCATATCCGGATAGGCTTGGCTGAGTTTTGCCAAAATCGCCGAGTCGACAACCGCCAATTCGGATTGCAATAACTCAGAGGCGCGGCCTGCGGCAACCGATAATTCGCGGGCCCTAAGCTGTAACTCATCGCCTAAGGTAATACGCTGGCCCACGCTCTTACCCAATAAGGTTAATTGCTCGATGATTTGCCCTGCTAATACGGATAAATGATTATCTTCGTTCACATCCAATGTCAGTAACACTTTGATGCTATTTAACATTGTGGCGCTTTCAAGGCTGAGCTTACGGCCGATAAATTCCCGCTGCCGCTCATCCTCCACTTGGCCTAACTGGGTCACACCATCGGATAAGGCATTAGAGGCCTGCACTAATTGGCGCGCGGCTTGAGAGGCGGGTAAGGATTCTTCATACAGATAACTGTCGGCCTGTTTGAGCCAATGCAAACTCAGGCTACCTAAGCTAACCAGTAGCAACAGCAATACCCCAAGCACGCCGAAGGCGAGCATGAGTCTGCCGGTTAAACTACTTCGCGATAAAGATAAAGGCGCCACACTTGTTCCTTCTGTTACAATGCCTTCGAGATAATCACTGTGGATGATACGAGACAATGGAAAAATTTTGGCAAGCTTTGCTCACACTCACCACTTTTGGCCTGTCATGTTTATCTGCAGCTGGTGCCAACAGCCAAACTTGGCCATTAGAGCAACGCCATCCCTTTAATGCCAAGATTCAACAGGCGCAGGCACTCGATTATCATCCCCTTAGTAAAGCACAACAGGCTTGGCGCATTTGTGCCTTAGTCCCCCACCTGAAGGATGCCTATTGGATTGGCATCGACTACGGCCTGATCCAACAGGCGAAACACCTCGGTGTGTCGCTGGATCTGTTCGAAGCGGGCAGCTACTACCATCAAGATAAACAGCTCGAGCAATTAAGCGCCTGCATGAAGGGAGATTACGACGCAATTTTGCTTGGCGCCGTGAGCCCTAATCTGCTCGAACAGTTTTCTGAGCCGCTAACCAAACCCGTGCTCGCCCTAGTGAATAAGCTCAATGCTGAGCAAGTGCAGACCCATATCGGCGTTAACTGGTATCAAATGGGGCTAAGTGCTGGCAATTTTATTAAGGCGGATGCCAAAGCGCATACGCCCAGCCAGCCGACCACCTTGGCCCTCTTAGCGGGCCCTGAAAACCTCGGCGGCACAGATTTAGTCGAACAAGGCATTCGCCATGCCCTCGAGGGCAGCAATGTCAGCATCAGTGCGATTCAGCATGCAGATAACAATCGCAATCTCTACCGCGATCAATTACAGATACTGCTTAAGGCCCAGCGCCCCGACTATATTCTCGGCAGTGCGGTGGCGATAGAAGCCGCTGTCAGTACCCTCAAACAAAAACAGCTGACGCAAGACATCAAGCTGGTGAGCAGTTACTTATCCCCCGCGATTCTGCGCGGCTTAAAACGACAAAAAGTGGTCTACAGCAATGATGACTTGGTCGTGTTACAGGGCAAACTCGCCATCGATGTCACGGTAAAACAACTCGAAGGCGCCGCGCCTTTTGGCGATATAGGTCCTGCTATCGTTGAGCGCACGACCTTACAAAATACCTTATCGGATCTTAGCTTTAGTCTCACCGAAGCGGATTTTTACCCCCTGTATCAAGTGCGCCCCTGAGTGCTTAACATAGCGATTAACTCTACACTTAACACAGGCCTAAAATCAGGGACTTAAGTTAGCGATTAATCATCCACCTTAGCGGCAAACAAATAGCCTTCACCATGGACAGTGACAAAGAGTTCGGGATTAAGCTTATTACGCAGGCGACGGATGATGACATCTATGGTTCTGTCATTCACATCCTGATTACGATGACTGGTTTGCTGCATTAAGCGCTCGCGGGAAAGTACCTGCTGCGGATGCAACGCAAAGGCGGTTAATAACTCAAATTCGGCCTTAGTGAGCTTGATAAGCTCCTCCCCTTGGCGCAGCTTACGGCTGTTTAATTCAAGCCGATAGCCTTCAAAACTCATCACATCATCGGGCTCGGATAATTCCTGCACCAGCGCTTGTTCGGCTTGTTTTACCAGAGAAATCCGCCACAGTAGGTTTTTAACCCTAACCAATAGCTCCCGCAGCTCGAAGGGCTTAGTCACATAATCATCGGCGCCCATCTCCAGACCGACGATTTTATCAATCGATTCATCACGGCCCGAGACTAAGATAATCCCCACATGGGAGCGGCTACGTAACTCACGGGTTAAGCTTAAACCATCTACTCCGGGCAGGTTAATGTCTAACATAATTAAATCAATATGTTGACGATTAAACTCGTGCCACATCTGCTCGCCATCGGCCGCCTCGACAACGCGGTAACCTTCTTTTTCAAAATACCCTTTCAATCGAGCACGAATAACCGCTTCATCATCGACAACGAGCACACTATAGGCCATGTTCTACATCTCTTATTTTGCTTAACTGAATTATTCATACTTTTTCATATTTGCATATGAGGAAAAGGTAAAATATGCGATCTCCGTTACTTTCTCGCACAAAAAACTGCCGAACTTTTACAGTAACATCAATATGACATATGCTTAGGCATATTGATTGGGGTGAGCACTAACAAACTATGAACAATAAAGAAGTAGTGATTGATGAAAGACGAAAGTTCTCGCGGATCCTCTTTGCCGCTAGCGCATCGGTACACCAAGGCGATAAACAGTGGCAAACCACCATACTCGACCTCAGCCTAAATGGCGCACTGGTGGACGAACCTGCCGGATTTAGCCATTCAAGTGAGCCTATCACCCTCAGTTTTACCTTGCCGGGCTCGGATATTGAGCTGCAAATGGAAACCGAGTTAGTGCATCAACGCAACCAGCAACTGGGCCTGAAATGTAACTTTATCGATGTTGACAGCATCAGCCACCTCAAACGCATCGTTGAGCTGAACCTAGGCGATGCGTCGATACTGAATCGTGAATTAGCGCTATTTATCGAAAAACACAACAGCGCCGATTAAGCGAAAGCTCAGCGCGACACAGGCTTCACCGCCGATAACACCATAAAAAACAGCGCCATTAGGCGCTGTTTTTGTTTTGATCATTATATCGCTTCGAGGGCTTCGGATAATTTTGCCACGCCCACCACTTCCATGCCCGCAGGCGGCTTTTTCGGCACATTGGCACGGGGCACAATCGCCCGCTTAAAACCATGTTTGGCGGCTTCAACGAGGCGTTCTTGACCATTGGGCACGGGGCGAATTTCCCCGGATAACCCCACTTCACCAAATACCACTAAATCGCTCGGTAAAATATCACCACGGAAACTCGACACCATGGCCAGCAGCAAGGTTAAGTCGGCACTGGTTTCCGTCACTTTAACCCCACCAACGACGTTGACAAACACGTCCTGATCCGACATTTGTAACCCACCATGGCGATGCATCACTGCCAGTAACATGGCTAAACGGTTTGCATCCATGCCCACAGCAACGCGGCGTGGGTTCGACATCGCCGAATTGTCCACCAGCACCTGAAGTTCTACCAGCAGCGGACGCGTACCTTCCCACACCACCATCACTAAGGAGCCAGAGGACTCTTCCTCGCCGCGGGAAAGGAAAATCGCCGAAGGGTTAGCCACTTCCTTCAAACCACGCTCGGTCATGGCGAAGACGCCTAACTCGTTAATCGCCCCGAACCGGTTCTTGTGGGAGCGCAAGGTGCGATAACGGCTGTCGCTATCCCCTTCAAACATCACAGAACAATCGATACAGTGCTCGAGCACTTTAGGCCCTGCGAGGCTGCCGTCTTTGGTCACATGGCCGACCATAATCACGGCAATGCCGTTTTGCTTGGCAAAGCGAGTTAAATAGGAGGCCGATTCACGCACCTGCGACACACTGCCAGGGCTCGATGCCACATCGCTCATGTGCATGACTTGAATAGAGTCGACGACGATGACTTTTGGCGATTCTTGCAGGGCGACTTCGCAGATCTGCTCCACGCTGGTCTCGGATAACATCCGCAGTTTATTGGTCGGCAACCCTAAGCGATGGGCGCGCATAGCGACTTGCTGCAGAGACTCTTCCCCCGTCACATAGAGCGCAGGCATTTGCTCGGCTAAATAGCAAAGGGTTTGGAGTAACAGCGTACTCTTACCGGCACCAGGATGACCGCCAATCAGAATCGCAGAGCCTGGCACTATACCGCCCCCGAGCACGCGGTCGAGCTCGCCAAAATGGCTCACAATCCGTGGTAACGCATTGAGGTCAATTTGGTCTAAGGTTTTGACTTCGCTACTACCGGCACCGGCATAACCCGCAAACTTAGTTCCCCGTCCGGGCGAGGCGGCGCCTAAGCGCACTTCGGTTATCGTATTCCACTCCTGACAAGCACTGCACTGCCCTTGCCAGCGAGGAAAATCCTGTCCACACTCATTGCACACGTACGCGGTTTTATTCTTTGCCATAACTTATTAAAATCTGTATAAAATCAATTTAAGTAACTGTGAATACTGCCGACATTAGACTAACACAGCACGGCATAAAATCAGCATTAGAAAAGACCCTACATGAGTTTAGATAACCATAATGCACTCATAGAACAGCTCAAGCCGCTACTCATGGAACCGAATTTCCAAGAGATTTTTCAGCAGCTGACTGCCGATGAAAACAATTCGACCCGTTTTCTGTTGAAAATGGAGTTGAATCGTTTGGCTTCGCCCTGCACCCGGATTATCGATCTTAGGGACAAGTCTGAGTTGCCCTGCACCGAAGTCATGCTCGGCCAACAGCGCCATTTTCTCGATGAGCCCGCCAAGCATAGTCTGCAAGCGGCCATGTCTCTATACCGCAATAAGTACACCTTAGGGGTGTATGAATATGTCATCGCCGCCCATCAACAGCGGCGACAAAAACTACGTCAGGTAACACAACAAACCGATAGCGTCGAGCCCGAGCCTTTTATGGTGCCCGGCGTGGTGCTCGGCAGTTATTTTAACCGCGCCGAAGAGCGGATGAATTACAGTATCCGCATTGCAGTGTCGCAACCCGGACGGACTGAAATGCCGGGGATCACCGTCGATTTATCGGTCGGCGGTGCGCGCATTCGCTTAGCGGCGAA